>JAJDZN010000092.1 GCA_022824585.1 Bryobacterales bacterium
CACAGCTTCTCGACGTTGTTGCAGGTGCTGGGCACGCGCTGTCGCCATCAATGCCGCCTACAGGGCGATGCCAACGGGCCCACCGTGGAGCGGCTGACGGAACCGAGCGCTTTGCAGAAGCGTGCGTTTGAACTGGTCCGAACGTTCCCAGTGCAGGACAGCTCCAAATCCAGCTAAGGCTATGCATTATAAGGACTTCCCTTCGCTTCCGGCCCGGAACTTCGGTCTAGTGATTGTACATAGTTGATACGACCGGACTAGTTCTTGTCAGGCAGGCTCCCGGCCTGCTTGCTGGCGGGCGAAGGCGGCTGGGGTAGCGGCGCTGCGCGCTCCGTGGCCGAATTCGCCCGCAGCCGCGCCCGCATTGCTCCCGTTCTCGATCGACAAGAGCCCGCCCTGCGTTCACCGGAGTCGGGCGCCAGCCCAGCCCCGGCCGGCGAGACAGCGTTAAGTCTTTGTGTATGACCTGTTGTGTTCTTACGGCGCGCGCTGGCATGAGATCTCGGAGCGGCCCGGAGCTGGGTCGGTCGCGCGCCCGGCGCGATTCCGCGGCACGCCTTATGCAGGCCGCAGCTCGCGGGCGCGGCTAGGCGAAGAAGGAACAGCCCGGCAGCAGTGAGGAGCCAGCCGGCCTGAGCGCCTACCCTCTCCTCCCGCTCTTCCGCAGCCGACCCCGCTGCTTCCGCTCCGTTTCCTGCGCCCGTAGCGCTTGGCGGGCGGCGTGGTGCATGCCCGTGGTCGCCCTCGCCTTGCTGTTCGCTTCCGGTTCGGCGCGCGGGCAGACATCGAGCGAGGAGGCGAGCGACAGCGGTCAGGCGACCGACTCCTACCGGGCATCCTTGGAGGGGTTCTTCCACAGTTTCTCTACTTGCGGCAGCCCTTGAGGCTGAACGGCGTGGACTTGCAGCTCGGTCGACCCGGCACGACAGCGCCGGCATCCATCTTGCGAACGCCAGCACCCTCGTCGGCATGCCGAGAAATCCGTCCTCGATGTCCTCCGCCGCCGGCCCCCACCAGTTCACCGCGCCCGGAAGCGGCGACGACCTAGCTGCCAACGCGGAGGACTCCGCGGTGGTCAGCATCAGCAGCGGGGCCGCGCACTGAGACTGGGGCGGTACCGGCCTCCGCGCGCACGCACTGTGTCGACTGCGACCGGTCGCCAGACGGCCCGCTCAAAGGTAGCGCAGCCCGATGCGCCGCGTGCGTTCGTTGAGCTCGAGAATCTCGAACTGATGTTGCTGCCCGGGCTTGATCGCGCTGCGATCCTTCGGGAGCTGGGAACTGTGGCACAAGCCTTCCACGCCGGTCGCCAGCTCGACGAATGCACCGAACTTCGCGATCCGTCGCACCGTACCCGGCAAGACGTCGCCGACCGAGTTCTCGATCAGGAAGGCGTCCCACGCGTCCGGCTGCAGCTGCTTCACGCCCAGCGAGAGCTTGCGGTTCTCTAGGTCGGTCTGAAGGATCACCGTAGAGATTTCCTGTCCCTTCTGTGCCACTTCCCTGGGCTGGGCCGGGCGCGAATCCCAAGACAGGTCTGAAACGTGCACCAAGCCCTCGATTCCCGGCGCGATCTCGACGAACAGCCCGTAGTTTTCGATCTTGCGCACAACGCCCTTGACGACTTGCCCGACTTCCAGGCTGGCCGCGTGCGTGTCCCACGGGTCTGGCGTGAGGCGCTTGGCGCTCAGAGAGATGCGGCGCTGGTCCGGATCGATCGCCAGCACGACCGCTTCCGTGTCGGCGTTAGGGGTGAATGTCTTGGTGGGATGCTTGGCGCGGCGCGACCAGTCAATCTCCGAGAAATGGATCAGGCCCTCGACACCCGGCTCGAGTTCGACGAAAGCGCCGTAGTCCTTCACGCTAGTGACCCGTCCGCGCACTCGTTGCCCGACGGCGAAACGCTCCCCGATCGTGAGCCACGGATCGGGCTGCATCGCCTTCAGGCTCAGGACGATCTTCTCCTTTGCTTCATCGATGCGCATGACCCTGGCGGTGAGCTGCTGGCCCGTCTGGACGTGGTCCTCCGCCTTGCGGACGCGGCCATAGGACAGGTCGGCGTACTTGATCATGCCCTCGATGCCCCCGAGGTCGACGAATACCCCGAACGAGGTAATGGTCGTGACCTCCCCGGTGGCGGGCTCGCCCACCGCGAGTTTGCCGAGCGTCTCGGCCCGCAGCTCACGCTGCCGCGCTCGGAGCAGGCTGCTGCGGGAGACCACAACGTTCCCGCGTCGCCGGTCGCACTCGATGACCGCAACCTCGACCTCGTTTCCGACCCACGAATCCATCTTGCGGACGGGCCGAATGTCGATCTGTGAGCCGGGCATGAAGGCCGGCACGCCGATGTCCACGCGCAGGCCTCCCTTGACGGGCCCGACGACCGTGCCCTTTATTGCCAGATTGTGCGCGTGCGCCTCTTGGATCCCGGCCCACACTTCGAGCTCGCGGATGCGCTTGAACGAAAGGGCGGCATACTCGCCGGGAGCCCCCATGCGCTCGACCAAGACTTCGATCTCTTGGCCGGGCTCTACGGAGACTGTGCCGTCGGCCTGTTGGAACTCGGCCAAAGGCACGCTGCCCTCGACCTTGGTCCCGAAGGCGACGATTACGCCCGAGTCGCGCACGGCGACAACGGTTCCCTTGCAACGGGCGCCGGCGCGGACGAGCGGCCCGGCGTCCGACGGGATGTCCGGCAGCAGCTCGGGGTCCTCGAACTCCGGAATGTCGTCGAGCAGGTCCTCCTCGGCGCTGGCCAAGTCGGGCAAGCCAGGGATTGCGTTCGGCCCGCTGGGCGATGGCGGAGCGGCGGGCACTGGTGGCGGCGCCGCGG
>JAJDZN010000247.1 GCA_022824585.1 Bryobacterales bacterium
TGTTGCACTCGAAGTTGACGGTCTGACGCCAGATTGTGCGAGTCGGAATTAGGGTCTAATCGGAAATGAAAATCGGTGTTGAAGGAATTCCTAGCTTCCTTCCCGACGCCGCTCGCCGCTGCGTGCCGCAATGCCCCGGAATCCGACGAGCCGGAGACCGAGGAAGAAGCTCGATTGGTAGCAGAAGCTAAGGAATGGCTCAGACAAAACGGTGGCAGGGGGATACCTCACGAGGAGATCAAGCGAGAATTCCGCATAGAGTGAGCAGGTCATGTCTCGGAGCATCGACTGGACGAGATCAGCACGCGCCGACCTAAAGAAGCTTTCAAAGCGAGATTCGGATAGGATCGAGCGGGCGGTAGAACGATTGGCCGTCTCGGGGCAGGGAAACATCGAGCGCCTGAGAGGATTCGATCCTCCGGAGTACAGGCTCAGGGTGGGCGTTTGGCGAGTGCGGTATTGCTATGAATAAGTGGATGAGGAAAAGGAAGGTATTTCGGTCGTGCGGGTGCTCCACCGTAGGGAGGCATACAGAAAGTCCGCCTTGGTTCGTCAAGACACCCCGGGGGTCGGTGGCTTCGATGAGACCGGGGACTGGGAACCGCAGGAGAGCTTTCGCATCGGACTACAAGCTTCGGAGTGGCGTTGGATTCGCGTCGTTTGGAGATGGTTGGCCGAAACAGAGCCGCTGCTGTCGGTTAGTCCAACCGTGCGGCTGGGACTGCCTCGGTGGTTGGCGACCTTCGCTGGTGCCCAAGAGGGTGCAAACCGGTAACCGGGCTCCTCTGATTTCCGTTAGACAGACGGATTGGACGAGAAGCGATCCTGAACGGCTCGCTGCCATGCTGCAACTGTCTGGGCGGCCGAGTGACCGTTCGCGACAACCGGCCAAGCTTGGAACCGTGTGCGGGCGAACAGCTAGCATGGAGTTGCAGCCAAAGGACATGTTGAAGAGGGGAGATGACTGATATTCGCAAGGATCTTCACGAAGAGATTGATCGCTTGCCCGACAAGCACGTTGCGGGTGTGAAGGAGTTCTTGGCCTCTTACCCCACGCCATTTGATGCTGCGCACCGCAATGCGCCGGTATCCGAGGAGCCAGTGTCCGAGGAGGAAGAGCGATTGGTCGCCGAGGCCGAAGAATGGTTCAGACAAAACGGTGGCAAAGGAATCCCTCATGAGGAAGTTATGCGAGAACTCGGCCTAGAGTGACCCCGCCATGGCTAGGACCATCGACTGGAGTAGACAAGCGCGATCCGACATCAAGAAACTCCCGAAATAAGACGCTGATCGCGTCCGGCGTGCGGTACAGCAAATTGCCATCGCAGGGCAGGGGAGTATCGTGCAATTGAAGGGGTTCGCCGTACCTCATTACAGACTCAGGGTGGGCGATTGGCGTGTGAGGTACCGTATCGAAGACGACAAAATCCAAATCGTACGAGTGCTCCACCGTCGGGAAGCCTACCGAAAGTCCGGATTAGTTCGCCAGGATGTTCCGGGTGCCGATGGCTTCGAGGAAATAGCGGACTGGGAAACGCCAGAGGGTGGAAGCGACCGACCAAGAGCCTCGCGAATCCATGGAGCGGGATCTGTTTCTGAATTCCATCGACAGACCGAACCGCCGTCACCGATTGGCAGTCTCGCACGGATGGAAATGCTTCAACGGCCGTTGCCATTCGCTATAGCCCGAGGAGTGTGGAACCCAGCCCATGTTCTCTAGGAGTTGACGGCGTGAGGATGAACGATCTCGCGAGCCGGGTCGGCCTAGGCGAGGATAGCCGCCTAGCGCTCAAGCAAGTCCACTTCGAGGGTCGGAAGGTGCAGAGTCCGAGGCAAGCGGACCTCGCGGACGAATTCGCAGCGTTTGCAAACTCTGCAGGAGGAGTAGTCGTCCTAGGCGCCGACAGCGAGACGCGAAGTGTCACCGGAGTCCCGCTGGAGCGACTGGATGCCTTGGAAGAGCTTGTCCTCGATGTCTGCAACGATTCGATTAAGCCCCCGCTGGAGGCGGGAATCTATCGGCGTGAACTGCGGATGCTCTCGGGCTCCAGACTCGATGAACCGCGCTATTCGAGACCAGTCCTAATCGTCGAGATTCCGCGGAGTCTCTTCGTGCATGAGAGTCCAAGCGGTTACTTCCACCGGATTGGTTGCTCAAGCCGTCAGATCCAGCCGTCGGCGCTGCGACGTCTGATGCTATCGCGGGCACAGACCGGCGGCGTGTCGTTCGACCAGTTGCCGGTTCCTAGGACATCTCCCGGGGATCTCGATAGGTCTGCCGCCCGACGGTTTGTGAGCGAGGAGGCCGACTTCGATGTTGCCGTGCGCAAGCTAGGCCTGATCGTCGAGGATACCGATGGCGCACCACGGCTTTCGGTGGCAGGCGTTCTGATGTGCAACCCGGAACCGCAGCGATGGCGGCGCTCAGCATACATTCAGGCCGCTCTCTACGCGGGAGAGCGCACGGACGAGTGCTACCAGACGAACGCCAAGGATATTGGTGGACCGCTCGACGCACAGGCAAGCGAAGCGTTCGACTTCGTCCGTCGCAACATGCGAACGGGCGCCGTTAAGCGACTGGGGCGAGAAGAAGTTCCTCAGTACAGCGAGAAAGCCGTCTTGGAGGCTTTGGTCAACGCCGTCGCCCACCGGGACTACTCGATTGCCGGTAGCAGGATACGGCTCCACATGTTTGCCGACCGGATCGAATTGTACGTGCCAGGCGGATTGGCGGGCACGCTGACCCCCGACGCGCTGCACTTGCGCCAAGCAACGAGGAATCAGCTGATCGCTTCCCTCCTAGCCCGGTGTCCTTCGCCCCCCCAGTTCCCGGGGCGAAGGCTGATGGATCTGCGCGGCGACGGGGTTCCTCGGATTCGCAAGGAGACGCAAAGGCTGACCGGACGCCTTCCCGAATACTCCTTATTGGGCGAAAGCGAACTGCGCCTAGTTCTTCCGGCAGCCGTACCGTTCTAGTGGCTCGATGCGCTGCGACATGATTAGTCGCGCCCGAAGCCACCGCGCCAAGAATGTCCCTGTCTCCAAGAGAGGCTTGGCCTCTCGGGCCTTGTATGATGTGCCTGTTCCGAACACTGATCTCTTCGTAGTCGTGCCCGTGCGTCTGCTGGCCGACGTTACAAGCCTCGTTGAGACGACCACCTCTCGATACCATCGGATTTGCCAATCTTCGTATTCGGAATGATCGCAATCGCTCATGAGTTCCACAGAATCTTGGCCCGACTCTACCTTCACGTGGGAAACCGAGGACGAAGGACACCATTGCGGATCGCATTGGGACGCGTTCTACAACAGCCCCGACGAAGCGCTGCGAACCCTGCCGGATATCCTCCCGAAAGCGATGCCGCTCAGATCGTTCGGCGATACATACTCCGGGCCTCGCAAGATTCCCGGGTCTTGGGCGAGAGGAGCTTATCTGGCCGGGCCGAACGTAAAGCGCGGCCTGCTAGCGACGCTGCGGACAACAGATGGACGTCCCGAGCTGATCAACGTATCGCCGTTTACCGAATACGGTGTACAGGTCGGCATAGAGATCGATAGGGTCCATGTTTGGTCCAGCGGTGCGGAAGCCCAGATCGAAGGCACCTGGGGCGATTCCGTAGTGTCGTTCTTCGATCTCACCTTCCTCAGCAACCGGTCTTGGTACGAGGCGGGCAAGCGCCTCGACTTTATCCTCGCCGGGATTGCCTACAAGGCCGAACCGGCTTCGGTCGAGCCTCTGGTCATAGCTCCGGTGCCTGCATTCGCCGACACGTTGCGGGACGAACTGGGAATTAAGGATGGAGAGGCGTTGGAACTCGGCTTGGAGGGCTCCGGAATCTTTATGTCCTTCGACGACTGGGACCGCGACGACTACTGTTTTCGAGGCTTGGTGCGCTCTGTCGAGGCATTTGACAACTGGCTGGGACAGTCTGGGTGGCGTGTGCGCGTGCGTGTCATGCAGATGGACACGGAGGATGCGGAATTGGATGTCTTCGTCACCAGCCGGGCTTGGTCCGGTGATGAACCGCCCCGAGTTGGCGAGGACATGGAGGGTACGCTCTGGCTCCAAGGTCGCTTGTGGTGGACTGCGTAGTCGGAGACACGGTCGGGCTACCCGGTCTTCGCAAGGAGCATCTCGGCGATCCCGATCTTCGTCAGAATCCTGATTGCAGACCCCTTCCCGTAGCTTGGCGCCGCTCAGGCATGCCGTGACCCGGCTCGGAGCGCCAATGCATCATCCGCTCGAGTCGGCACCCAGCACGCTGTCGATCCAGCGCAGATAGGCCCCGCTGCCTTGGCCGACCGGCAGGGCAATCAGTTCGAACACCTCATAGGGATGCACGGCCGCGACCGCCGCTTCCAACTCGCCGAAGCGGTCGGCCCGAGTCTTGATGACCAGCAGCGACTCGGAATCCCGCTCGATCTCGCCCTTCCACTCGTAGACAGAGGTCAAGCTGGGAACGACATTCACGCAAGCGCAGACCCGACGACGGACGAGCTCCCCGGCAATCTCCTCGGCCTTTTCGGGCGGGCACGTGCAAAGCGCGACGCAATAGCTGTGATCGGAGGCTGGAGGCATCGTAGCGCGCCGGCGGCGCGGAATCTATGCTGGCAACTCTGCAGCGCGGGGCGCAACCCCCAGACCGAATCAGGCCAGCGGCAGCGGATAGGCCGGCCGTGTCAGGAGCTTGGTCGTGTGGACGGCCCTGTACTGAGCCAGCAGGCGTGAGACCGCTGCCGCGCGGTCCCAATTCCGCTCCACCGAAGCGCGAGCGGTAGTCGCCAAGGCATGGCCCTGCGCGGGGCTCGACAACAGTGCGACGATGGCCTCGGCAAACGCCTCGTCCTCGTCTTCGATCCAGGCTTCGGCGGCGCCGGGCTTGCACAGCCCCTCGGCGGCCAGGCTCGTGGCAACCACGGGAATGCCGC
>JAJDZN010000003.1 GCA_022824585.1 Bryobacterales bacterium
TCGCTAGTGCGAAATAGCGCGATTTCAGTGCCAAATGGGTTGCCGTAGCGGTTGTTTGCAGCCTTCAGATGATCGACGCTGCTGGGCGCACCCATGCAGGAGACCTCGGTGAAGCTCCCGCCGGTGACGCCCATGTAGTAGGCATTGGAGTGCGTGGGATACCACTGCGGGGGAGCCCCAGTTCGCCAACCCCCGTGCGCGGCCAGCGGCGTCGGGAAGTAGTGCCAGTATTCACCCTCTGCATAGACGACTTTTCCCAGCGCGCCGACTCGGTACAATTCCCGCATGTTGTAGAGATCTTCGTGGAAGTACGAGGTTTCGAACATCATGTAGCTGCGGTCGGCAGACTTGGCCGCGGCGAAAAGCGCCTCCGCATCCTCCAGTGATCCCCACACCGCGGGCACGGCCGATGCAACGTGTTTGCCGGCTTTGAGCGCGGCGATGGCCAGCCGGGCATGGCTCGGGGCGTCGGTGGCAACGAAAACAGCCTCGAGCGAGTCGTCCTCGATCAACTCTTCGCACGAGGAATAAGTGGTCGCACAGCGGCACGCTCTGGCCAGTTCGGCCCGCTTGTCCGGGTCCAGTTCAGCCACTGCGGCGACGGTCACATTCGGGTGGTCCTGAAAGCGGAAGGCCGCGCCGAAGTTGCACACGCCATACCCGGCGATACCCACGCGAATCACGCGGTCGGACACGGGCTGCCAGTCCTTCGACGCCTCGTAGTCGGTAACTGCCTCCTCAAAACCCTGGATCGGGACGGCCTCCGCTGTCGATTCTGGATCATTCTTCTGGTTCATCATTCCCCCTTTAGTGTCTCAATCTCGCGCCTCCATCCACGTGGTGCGGATTAGGAACGATAAAGGGCCCTTGCCGATGAGTTGTCAATACGGCCCCTTGACAACGCCTCCATAAAGGCTTCTTATCGTTCCGATCCGTACCAGAGGGAGCGATGAACATGGACGCGCGACAGGAAAAGCTGCTCAGAAGAACCTTCCTCGACTACCAATCGACGGCCGAGTTCATGAACAATCCGCTCATCGTGTCGCGGGCGGAAGGGCTCTACTACTGGGACACGGACGGGAAACGCTACTTCGACGGCATCAGCGGTATCTACTCAACCCTGCTCGGCCACCGCCATCCGCGCATCGCAGAGGCCATGCGGGCCCAATGGGACAAGCTCGCCTTCGCGCCGCCCATGCACGGCACGGCCGACGTGACGCTCGACTTCGTCGAGAAGCTCGGCAGCGTCACGCCCGACGACCTCAACTACGTAAAAGCGTTCAGCGGCGGCTCGGAGTCCATGGAGGCGGCGATCAAGTTCACGCGCCAGTATTTCAAGCAGTCGGGCCATCCGCACAAATACAAGTTCATCAGCCGCTACCAAGCCTACCACGGTGCCACCATGGGAGCCATGGCGGCCAGCGGTACGGGAGAACGCAAAACCCCATTCGAGCCAGCCCCACCGGGCTTCCTCAAAGTATTCCCCCCAACGCACTACCGCGACCGCTTCGGCGACTGGGACGAGGCCAACCGGTTCGCGGCGCAGCAGTTCGAGGATGTCATCATCAGCGAAGATCCGGCGACAGTGGCCGGCATCATCCTCGAACCGGTGTCGAATACAGGGGGTATCATCACGCCCACGGACGAGTACTTCCAAATCATCCGCGACACCTGCGACCGCCACAACGTCGTACTCATCTACGACGAGATCATCACCGGCTTCGGCCGCACGGGAGCGATGTTTGCCGCCCACACCTTCGGGGTGACGCCCGACATCATCTGCGGCAGCAAAGGGCTGTCGAGTGGTGCCATTCCCCTCGGGGCGCTGATGGCTCGCGAGGGGATGGGGGAGTACTTCTACGAGTCCGGCGAGAACTTCGCCCACGGCCACACCTATGCAGGCCATCCACTGGCCTGCGCAGTCGGCATCGCCGTGGTGGACGAGATCGTGGAGAACCGTCTCGATACCCATGCCCGCGCGATGGGCAACTACCTCGCCGCCAAGCTCGAAGGCCTGCAATCGCTCGGCGTCGTGCGGGAAGTGCGAGGCAAGGGGCTGCTGAGGGGAGTTGAGCTGGTGAAGGACACGTCAAGCCTCGCGCCGTTCCCAGCGCTGGGCCGGGCGCTCAAGAAAACGGCGCTGCAGAACGGGGTCATCCTGCGGGTTGATCCGAGCTGGTTCGCCGTCGTGCCCGCCCTCATCATCGACAAACCCCAAGTTGACGAACTCTTCGACCTCGTCGAGCAAAGCCTCAAGGACGCACTCGATCAGGTCTGATCCTGAACAAGGAGATGCAAAATGGCGACGATTCAACTTCCCGTGCGATGGTATTCCGGCTACGGCCCCGACAATCCCGATGGAAATCGTTTCGACGACCTCAACCTGTCGTTGGAGACTACCGCCTTCATGATCGTGGATTCGGACTGCGGCGCGGGGAATCCCTGCGTCGAGGAGGGAATTGCGCCCGCGCTGAAGGTCGCCCGCGCCGTCGGCATGCACGTGTTCTTCATCCACAACGACTTCTCCCTGTGCGACGAACCGGGCAGTATCAAGCGCGAGATCCACGGCACCCGCTGGGGCAACGAAGATGCCGCCGACCGCCCAGCACCGGAGCGCAGACCAGTACAGCCGAACTACTCGCCGTCGATTCAGCCCCTTGCCCACGAGCCGGACTTTCCCAAGCGGGAGTGGTCGGGATTTCACGAGACCCACACCGACTATCACCTCCGTTGCCACGGCATCAAGACCCTGATCGCCGTGGGATTCTCGCAGCGGTCCTGCCTCTACTTCACCTGTGCCGGCGCAGTGGAACACAACTACCGGGTGGTGATGTTGCGGGATTGTACCCACTCGGCCGAGTACCCCGATACGGTGGACGACAGCCTGCCGGAAGGGGGCTGGCTGCGCAAGATCATGCTGCGGAACTTCGAGCACGTGGTGGGCTACACCTCCACGTCGGCGGAGTTCGTCCAGGCCTGTTCCGCGCTGAGCGCCGTCCCTTGACAACGCGTCCATAAAGACTTCTTATCGTTCCGAACCATGCAGTAGCACAATAGGAGCACGAGTGATGGAACAAGCAATAACAGAGCGCGAGATCGAGACCATCGTCCGGGAAGTCACAGACGAGGAGGTCGCCTTCTACCACGAATACGGCTGGGTTATGATGCCGCGGCTCGTCGATCCAGAGTTCGCCGCACAGCTTTTGCGCGTCGGACGGGAGTGGGTCGATCGCAACGCCCAAGAGGTTGGCCACGGCAATCCACGCGCCGGCCTAGCGCGGAATCAAGAGACCGAGCCGTTTCGCTCATTCATGTTCAGCGAGCGCATGGCACAAAACGCGACGCGCCTCGTGAACAGGAAGCGGTTCAAGGGCGTGGACGTTCCGCTCCGCTACCGCGTGGATATTCTCCTAAACAAGCCCCCCGGAGCAGCCGGGTCCACCTATCACCAAGACTCGTCCGAGCACGGCTCCGACCGGGTCGGCGAACTCCAGTTCTGGCTGGCGCTGGCGGAAGTCACACCCGACATGGGTGCCATGCGATTCGTCAGCCGCTCTCATCGCGAAGGCCCACTCGGGTCGGTGTTCAAGGACGACCAAGGCGACCTGCTCAAGCAGTTCCCGAATCTGACGTCCGTGCTGGAGCTCTCGCCGCCCTTCCACTACCAGCCGGGCGACTGCACCGTCCACCACGGCTACACCGTCCACGGCGGCCCGGACAACACCACCGACAAGCCGCGCTGGTCCTACCTCTTCTCGTACAGCCCCGCCGACACCCGCTACTGGAACGGCAGCGCCGCCAACTGGGGCAGTGAGCGCAAGCGCCTGAATGACTCAGACAATCCCATAGTGCCCGCCGAGGCCGGACCGTGAACCTCGAAGGACACGTCGCAGTCGTCACCGGAGCCAGCCGCGGCGTCGGACGGGCAATCGCAGAGGCGCTAGAGGAGCGCGGCCTCGCCGTTGCAACCGTCGCGCGCCGAGCGGCGCAATTCACCGCGGATGTCTCAAACCCGGCCGATGTTGACCGCCTCAAAACCGCAGTCGAAGCCGAGCTCGGCCAGCCCACCGTTCTCATCAATGCCGCCGGGGTCTTCGGCCCGATCGCCCTCGTACAGGACGGCGACCCCGAGGAATGGGTCGAAACGCTCATGATTAATGCGGTGGGTCCCTATCTCGTATCTCGCGCGTTCCTCGACGGAATGCTAGACGCAGGCTGGGGCCGGATCGTGAACCTTTCGTCTGCGGCGTCGCTGCACACACCCGGGCGACTGAACAGCGCCTACGGCACGGCCAAGGTCGCGCTCAACCAGTTCACCCGTCACCTTGCCGCCGAGATAGAGGGAACCGGCGTCACGGCAAACGTCATCCATCCCGGCGACGTCAAAACCGCGATGTGGGCGGATATTCGCGACAAGATGGACACCGTGAGCGAGCGCGGCTATCACGACTGGGTGGCGTGGGTGGAGCAAACAGGTGGGGATCCGCCGGAGAAGGCGGCCAAGCTCGTGCTCGACATCATCGAGAGCAACGTCAACGGACGCTTTCTCTGGATCGACGATCCGCTGCAGACCCCGATCCCAAGTTGGGATTAGGTAGCGCAGTCAGAACGACGCAGCAGGCAATGCCCAAGGTCATTGATCCATTGGGCTATAGATACTCTTCATCTCCCAAGCATCCAAAACAACCAAGCGCACATCCCGGCCCACCGCCCGCAGTGCTACGCCGACACTGTCCTCGCGGTTAGGATACACCCGGACAGCGAGGCATTGCCTGTCGTTGACAAAGACTTCGACGATGCTTTTGTCGATGAATACCTGCATCTTGAGATTCTCCTCTGGCGCTAGGAACACCGGGGCAATCTCTGGAGGCCGCGATCGCGCCTGAGGCTGTATCGAGGCATGGGAAGAATCAAGGGCGACTAGGCTGTAGGTGCCCTCACTATTGGGCGGCGTAGAGACCTCATTACCGGGCACAAGGGGCCTGACGCCGCGGTCCCGGTAAAAGGCAATCCGGGTGTACTCCTGCTGATCCGGTGAGCGCAAAACATCCAACTCGATCAAGGGCGCACCATTGGTCTCAACCTCGAGGCTCAGCTCGATAGCATTGCCGGCGAGTTGGTCGAAAACGGTTTCGCTATTGCCCTTGATGGTGCAGTCGGCGATCTGAGTATGGCGACCGCGCAGCGATTCGATATCCCCGGCCGGTTCAATCTGCACATCGCCGCTAGCGCTCAAGCTTAGGCGTCGAGGCAGACTCATAAGCTGCTGTCCTTCCCAACAGCCAAAGTGGCGGATCTGGCGGTCCTCCTCGCTCCAACCCAAGCTCGGCATTCCCCAATTGACATTAAAGATCGCAATCAATCCCCCCTTGCCGTCGGGGGTGGCAGATGGTGCGTGTATCCCCCCAGGCCAAGAGGCACCAAAGTTGAAACGGCCGTAATCGCGGGCGATCAATTTGTCTCGCGCTTGGTCGTAATCGCCAATCAGGTACTGCCCACCGCTGCGATGGCTGTAATACAGCAGCATGTGTTTGTCGCCGATGGGCCAAAAATACGGACAGGCCCCGTCGTCGCCGTTGCCGCTAAACAGATCGTCTTCGACAAAAGGGTGCAGGTATTCCCAAGTTTCGAGATTCTCCGAGCGAAAGAGAAAATTCGCCCGGCGCTGCAAGCCCCGGGGCCCGATGGGCAGTGTGCCCCCTGAAAGCGAGTAGTAAGCTCCGTCCTTT
>JAJDZN010000068.1 GCA_022824585.1 Bryobacterales bacterium
TTCAACGCCGACGGCCTTCCGGATGCCTTCGTGGTGTCGGGCCAGGGCGGCACGAACCGCCTGTACCAGAACCAGGGCGGTCGGAGCTTCGTTGACGTGACCGAGCGAGCCGGACTGCTGAGCGAAGGCTGGGGACAGGGCGCCTGTGTCGGCGATGTGGACAACGATGGGTTCGCCGACCTCTTCGTCACCTACTGGGGCGAGAATCGCCTCTATCGCAACCAGTCCGGCAAGCGGTTCGAGCGTGTGCCCGTCCCCGACAGCGGCAGCTACAGCACGGGCTGCGCTTTTCTCGACGCTGACAATGACGGCGACCTGGACCTATTCATTGCCAACTACCTCGAGTTCGATTTCGAGCACACGCCGAAACCGGGCCAGAACCCGTACTGCTTCTATCGCGACATGCCCGTCGCCTGCGGCCCGCGCGGCCTGCCGTTCGCCCGCAACGAGTTCCTGCTCAATGAGGGCGCGGGCCGCTTCACCGACGCGTCCCGAAAAAGCGGGATCGCCGCTCCCGGCCGCAACTACTCGCTCGGAGCCGTCAGCGGAGACTTCAACGGGGACGGCTGGGCGGACATCTACGTCGCCTGCGACCGCACTCCGTCGATCCTATACATCAACCAGCGCGACGGCACGTTTGCCGACGAGGCGGTCTTGCGCGGCGTGGCCTTCGACGAGCACGGAGAGGCCCTTTCCGGTATGGGTGTCGCCGCCGGCGACATGGACGGCGACGGTCGCGACGATATCTTTCGCACAAACTTTTCTGACGAGCGCTCAACCCTGTACACCAACCGAGGAGACGGCGATTTCGACGATTCGACTGTTCGCTACGGCCTAGGCATCAATACACGCTTCGTTGGCTGGGGCTGCGGATTCTTGGACGCCGACAACGACGGCTGGCGAGACATACTCCTAGTCAATGGCCACGTCTTCCCCGAAGTCGAAACGCTCGTCGATAGCGACCTGAGCTATCGCGAGCCGCCCGTGCTGTACCGCAGTTTGCTGGGCCGAAGATTCGAGGACATCTCGGCCAGCGCCGGGCCCGGGATGCGGCAAGAGCGCGCGGCGCGCGGCCTAGCCTTGGCCGACATCGATAACGACGGTAGGGTCGAGGCGTTGATCAACAGCCAGAACGAGCGGCCAGCCCTGCTAGTTCAGCAAGGCAGCGCCGCGGGCAACTGGATCGTGCTGAACCTTGAGGGCAGTGTGTCGAACCGCAGCGCGATTGGCGCGAAGGTGCGCGTGATCGGTGGCGCCAAGACACAGCGAGGAGAGGTCAGGGGCGGCGGCAGCTACCTCTCGCAACACGACTTGCGGCTTCATTTCGGGCTGGGCCCTGCCACAGAGGTCGACCTCGAAGTGCGGTGGCCGAGCGGTACGGACCAGCGCTTGGACGGCCTGGCCGCGGGTCAAGTCCACACCATCCGCGAGCCGTCGCGGCGAGACTGAGACCGGTCTCCGGCGCGCGCTGACGGTCACACGGCTGGCGACCCGTTTGCCTTTTCCGATCCGCTGCGCCTGTATGCTTCGTGGACCTTCGCTATGGCCTTGGCGGCGTCGGCTGCATCGTCCCGAGTGCCCATGAAGATGTTCATTGGCAGCCAAAACGCATTGCGGGTCGCAGCTTCGGCGACCGGACAGGGCAGCACGCGGTGCGGCTGCCGGTCAAACAGCGGGTTCGCGTACAAGGCATGCGGGTAGAACGGCCGCACGGGCACGCCCTCGGCCTGGACGGCGGCGACAAAGCGGTCGCGGTCCGTCCCGAACTCGGCTTCCGAGATGCGGCCCGGAACGATATACCGTGTCTGCACGGCGGCACCGGGCGGCGCTTGCTGGAAGTGAATGCCCGGAAGCCCCTCCAGCTCTCGCCGGAAGCGGCCGAAGTTGGCCGCTCTGAGGCGGATCTGATCCTGCAATCGCTCGAGTTGCGAACCCAGCAACACCGCTTGCATCGCAGTCATCCTCAAGTTGGTTCCGACCTCGAAATGCTCGAACCACCCCTTGCCCGGCAGGCGCCCGGCGTCTGCAATCGAGCGCGCCTTGCCGGCCAAGTCCTCGTCATTCGTGATAAAGATGCCGCCCTCTCCAGCCGTCATGGCCTTCGAGTTTTGAAAGCTGAAGGTGCCGATCGTCCCCAGACCGCCGGCACGCGTACCGAACCACTCCGCGCCATGGGCGTGGGCGGCGTCTTCGATTACGACCGTTTGGTGGTCCGTCGCAACGCTGACGAGACGGTCCATGTCCGCTATCACTCCGCCAAAATGCACCGGAATCATTGCCTTGGTGGCTTCGGACAGCCCTTCTACCACCCTCACGGGGTCGAGGTTGTAGGTGTCAGCTTCGATGTCGACGAAGACAGGTACGCCGCCGACGCGACAGACGGCGGTAGCCGTGGCGATAAAGCTGTGCGCCGGCACGATCACTTCGTCGCCCTGGCCGATGCCGAGCGCGTGCATGGCGAGTTCCAGCGCCATCGTGCCACTAGAGACGGCGATCCCGAAGGCCGCGTCGTGATACTGGGCGAAGAGGCTCTCGAAGCTGGCGACCGGTGGACTGCCGCCGCCCCAGCCAGAGGTTTCGAGCACCTCGCGAACCCGTTCTAGGTCGCTGCCGCTTATGGTCGGCCACGCCGGGTACGGAGCTTTGCGCAGAGCGTCTCCGCCTGCCACTGCCAAGACCGGCACAGCCATGGTCTCCCAGTGTAATTCGGCAGGCAGAAGCACGGCGCTTGCCACTGGAGCGGTGTCGCAGACGGATAGAGGGGAGCCCTTTTTCTGACGGATAGAAGTGAGCCCTCTTCGGTGCCTTGTGGAGGCGGCGGCTCGGGGGCCCAGCGACCTAGGGAGATCTGAGTAGCCGGTGCCACGCATCGATTCCCGGAACAGTTCCCGCTTCGCTCGCCAAGCAAGAAGATGACCTGCTCGGCTCTCCTCCCACGGGCTCCCGTGATCGCGCTCCCGCAGGCCGCGCCGGCCAACTTGGATCACGGCGGCACATCTCGGAAGGGACTCGCTGGAGGCCCAACGTCGCAGGCCAAGCAGTCGCCGCCGTCCCGGCCCGCCCGGTGAACGCAGGTGCAGGCACCCATGGTGGGCTGGACGGTCCGATTGGCGCGATTCCGATCTCGGCAGGCCGGCCAAATTCCCGTCGCAGACCTGCCCGCGGTCTCAGGAAGTGCCCAATGCCTCGCGAGCACGCGTCACAGCGGCCGCGTCCCGGTCGGAAGGACCGTGCAGGTAGTATGTCGACGCGGCCAGCATGTGAGGTCGCCATGCCGGGCTCACCAGGGCGAGATCTTCGAAGATGGCCGCTGCGTACTTGAAGCGGTGGGACTCATCCACCTTGCGGAACAGGATTCCGAGCGACGACCTGAAGAACTCTGTTAAGTCCGGTTGGTCCTTTGCGTAGCCGAAGGCCCTTCGCGCGGCCTCGTCGATATCCGTGTCGAGCTGTCCGAGGATCGCGGCGACCTCTTCGCTTCCGCTCCGGGACTCGTCAGCGCGCTCGAGCTTGCTGAGGTCCAAAGGCCTCATTTCACCGCCCTGCGACATATAGTCTCCGAACTGGCCCATCCATCCAACGCCTTGCAGCAGCAGGTACAGGCGCGTCTCGGCATCGCCGGACATCCGGAATGCGTAATGCAAGGCGTTCGCGGAGGTGACGCAGTGGACTCCGAGAATGCCGGGAAGCCTAAGCATCAAGTCGCCGGCGGCAAGGTGGATGCCGTCCCAAGCCTCGCGAGCGTTGGCCTGTCCCTCCACCAGCATCTTCGCGACTTCGGTGCTTGCAGCGACTGGCTCGGCACCTCGCACCGCCTCCAATATGCCCCGCGCACGGGACGGATCCGTCGATTCCCCCGAAATCCAGTCCGGTGGCAGCTTCGGAAGCAACTTGCTCGCCATCTCAGCATTGGCGAGGTGGGACTGATCCTCGAAGGCGTAGCCGTTCATGCGGCGATCCGTCCCGAAATCCAGCAGCCCGAGGACCAACGACCGCAACGCCGGTTCCGCGTGACGCCAGCCGATCGCCTGCAGGGTGCGCCATGCGCTTGCGGTGAAGATCGCCTTGTGCCCGATATTGCGATAGTCCCTCGCTCCGTACCGCCACAGCCCCTCGATAACCTCGTGTCCGCCCTTCGTGCGGGCAAGCGCCGTGATGGCGCGATCCGCCCGTTCCTCGTCCCAAGACTGCATGGCGGCGTGGAACTCCCCCCAAGCGTTGCCCGCCGAGGGCAGTGGTCCCTTGGGTCTGCGCAGCTGGAAATCGTCCTCGTCGGCGTCCCGCTGCTGCGACTGCTTGAAGTAGTCGAGAGCCCATAGCAGCGGCAGCAGCCGCTCGCGGTCCGGCGCGTCCAGGCTCAGCTGGTTCGCTGAGTGCAGGACGAATACGCAGTGGAACTTGAATCCCGGCGGCTGCGGACTGACATTCCTGATCCCGGCCAAGAACAGAGCCGACAGCAGCTCGCGGTACGAGAGTCCCGCCTTGAGCCGCCCTGCGACGACTTCGATGCAGTCGCTGCGGGGCGTCTCCTCAATCAGTCGGACGAGCGGCTCGATATCGGCACCAAAGCGGACGATGTCGGACGCGACGGCTTGGTCCGCCGCCGCTAGCGTCGTGCTCTTCCAAAGGCCCCCAGAGACGATCGATCCAGACCCTGCAATGCCCTTGATTGCTTCCCTGCGGTTCATTCGACCGGAGCCTCCGCCCGCCGTCGCCTTCATGGAAGCACGAACCGGGCCCGGCGCGGGCGGTTTTTGACGAGAGAAGGCTGAAAATCCACATCCCTCGGTGGCGCATCTCGCGATTCGCGCGAGGGCTTCAGGGAATCGGGAGCGAGCGGGTCCGAAAGGGAGGGTGCTGGAGGGGTGCCAGCGCAGAGCCCCAACTGGTGCCTCGGCTCGGGCTGCGAACATCGGGTGCTCGCATGCATGCCGGCCGCCGGCCGCGATTGCCGCCGACCGTGCCTCGCCACCGGGGCGTTCCATGAAACGGGAACGGTAGACGAGAGCTTGTCAGCGCGGGGCGGTCTCGCTGGCCTCGCGGGGCCGCAGTGGATTGTCGGCGTCGTAGATGCCGATCCAGTGGTTCGTGAAGCGCAATTCGTCCTGCGGCATCACCGGCGGCATGTGGCAGGACGAGCATGTCCGGCCTGCGGCCTGGAGACAGACGGAGGCGGGCGGCAGACGGTCCTCGTGACACTCGAGGCAGCGGCGGCTCTCGCGAGCCGTCTCCGGCGATAGCGGCCCGTGCGGATCGTGGCAGCGCATACATGCCAGGGGTTGGTCGCCCGCCTGCCGGCAGGCGCTCCGCGAGAGATAGACGGGCTGGTGTCGCACGTTCCAAGGATCGCTCCAGTCGATCACCAGGCCGGAAGACGCCGGCGGCCTGTGGCAGCCGCCGCAGAACTGGAGCAGCTCCTCGCCGGAAAGTCGCGCCGGATTCCTAATCGCGGCGGTCGCCTGCTCCAAGTGGCCGGATGCGATTGCCTCGACATGCTGACGGCCAGGCCCGTGGCAGGCCTCGCAACGGACACCCAGCTCGTGCGGCTGCAGAGCCGACCCGTCTCCGAGCGCCAGCGGACCAGTCGAATGGCACTGGAAGCAGCGCATGATCGAGGGCCGCGGGCCGAACGTCTCGTAGTACACGCCCAGTGCTTCCTCGGCGCCCCGGGCCGGAACGTCGCGATGTCCCGGGGTCGTTCCTAGCGAGCCATTCGCCACGTAGTAGCTGAAGTGATGCTCAACATAGCGATCCTCGTCGACCTGCCCGACGAAAGTGACGGCCTGCTCTCCCGCGCCGAACGCCCATTCAAGCCGAGAGCCGACCCGCTGCCCGTTGGCGCCGACATTCACACGGAGCGCGCCGTCCTCGAGACGGTACGAATACGTGGCACCGCCCGTTCGTGCCAACGATCCTGATGGCGCGAACGACGGCGCGGCCGGATGATCGGCAGTCCGGTGCAGCGAGAGCGCGTGACCACTGGTCGACTGCATCGCGAACTGCTCGGCGTGGCAGGCCGCGCACGCATCCTCTCCCAAATATGACTCCGGGGAGTGCTCGAAGACATCCAACGGCTGGGCGATTAGCCGAAGCGCTGCCGATGCGAGCCACGGCAGCATCCATTTCAGCGCTCGGTTTCTGGGCATCGGCGCGCTGGCAACGTATCGTAGGGACTATGGTACTCCGAGCCCGGCAGTGCCTGAGCCCGGGACCGCAGCCAGACTCGAAGGCAGGTCGGCCGCGAGGGGGACTGGCCTTGCCAGTCCTGTCAGCGCTGGCGCTGGCCGGCGCCCTGTGCGCGGCCGAGGCCGAGGAATCGACCGCTGCCCGGATCCGACCGGTCTGGGCTGACGAGCAGACCAACGCGCTTGGCGCTCCCTCTCCGGACGGCCGCTACCTTTCCTTCGTAGACAGCGCAGGGAACCTCGCCCTCCGGGAGTTAGCATCGGGGGCCAGCCGTACACTCACCAGCGGCGCGGGCGGCCCCGCCCCCGGACAGTTCGCGTATTTCTCAGTCTTCTCTCGCGACAGCCAGCAAGTCGCATACGCATGGTTCAACGAGGAAGGGTTCTACGAACTGAGAATCGTCTCGACCGACGGCTCCGCACCGCGCACGCTGTACCGCAATCCCGAGGCGGGTTTCGTCCAGCCCACGGCCTTCTCGCCCGACGGCGACCAGGTGCTGGCCTTGCTGTTCCGGCGCGACAACGTCAGCCAGATCGCGCTTGTGTCGACAATCGACGGCACGGCACGCATCTTGCGTTCGCTGGACTGGTTCTACCCCAAGAAGATCGACCTGTCGCCCGACGGGCATTTCGTCGTCTACGACTCGATACCCGCAGGCGAGTCAACGGCTCGTGACATTCACGTCGTCGCCATCGACGGGTCGGCTTTCGGTGCGCTGACTGACAGCCCCGCCAACGACCTCTTCCCGCTCTGGACCCCTGATGGCAATGCGGTGGTGTTCGGCAGTGACCGGGACGGCGAGATGGACGCCTGGATGTTACAAGTGGACGACGGCAAGCCTATCGGCGAGCCCGAGCTTGTCCACCGGGGACTCGGGCGCGCGCTGCCGATGGCGTTCACGAACGACGGGCGCCTGTTCTATGGACTGCGGGCGGGACGGAGCGACGTATTCGTCGCCCGTTTCGATTCGTCCAGCGGCGCCCTGATTGGCGGCGCCAGCATTCTGGCCAGCCGGTTCGCCGGAGCGAATCGGAGTCCGGAGTGGTCGCCTGACGGCCGCTCTCTGGCCTACCTCTCGCGCGTCGGCACGGAAAACTACGGACAAGAGCACCGAGCGGTGACAGTGCGAGACTTGGCCTCGGGCCGCGAGACGGTCCACACGCCGCGGCTCGCATTTATCGAGCGGGTCAGGTGGTCTCCTGGCGGCGGTTCCCTGCTGCTGAGCGGCGGGGATGCCCAAGGCCGGTCCGGACTTTTCGTGATGGAGCTCGGTACCGGCGAGACGACACAGGCGGTCGTCGAACGCACCGGGGACTTCCGCGGCTTGGAAGGCGACTGGTCAGCAGATGGCGGTCGTATCTTCTTCGCGCAACGCACCGGCTCCAACCGCTTCTCCATCCGATCCCACTCTTTGGAGTCGGGCCGCAACGAGGATCTCTACCACCCTCCGCCGGGCCGCGCGGTCATCCGCTCGCTTCGGCGGGCGCGGGACACCGACCGGCTCGCATTCGTGCTGGCGACCGGGCCGGATGACGAGACGCAGTCGGTAGAGGTTCTCGATGTCGGAACCAGCCGGTCGATCACCGTCCTGCGCTCACGCTACGGGGAGATTTCCGGAGTGGAATGGGCCGCGGACAACGAGCTGCTGCTGGTGAGCGCCGAGTCAGCCAGCGGATCAAGTCTTTGGACTGTCCCCCCAAGCGGTGCCGATCCGACGCTTCTGGAGACTCCGTGGAAGCGTGCCGGCCCAATCCGGGTCAGCCCGGACGGAGACGCTCTGGCGTTCTCGCACGAGGAAACGAAAGACGAGGTCTGGTCGCTCGAATTTCAGGCGGCGGCTCAATAGCGCACGTTAGAAGCGAAACCGGGGCGGGACCATTCGGCCCCGCCCCTGCGTAGGTCCAGTCCGGTCGCGGGAAGCTACCAGATGAAGCGGCCGCTGTACTGCCACTCGCGACCGAAGTGCGTGCGCACCTTGCTCGCTACACGGCCGAAGTTGCCGCTGTTGACGTTGGTGGTGGGATTCGCGCCCATGAAGCTGTTCGTGAGGTTGTACGACTCCATGCGGAACTCGAACTCCAGCCTTTCCGAGATGCGGGTCCGCTTGGCGAACACCATGTCGAGGTTCGAAAAGCGCGGCCCGTGGACGCCGGGGTAGCTCCACGGATTCGATCGCCGCGTGAATGGCGCCAGGTTCGAGAATGCGTCGGTGTTGAACATCCTCTCCCGGGTCGGGTTGGAGATCGCTGGGTCGCCGGTGACCTCAAGGCCCCCGAACCGGAGCAGCTCGCCGCCGACATAGGTGTAGAGCCAGCTGAGCTGCCAACCGCTGATGATCTTGTCCGCCACGCCCCTCACGTCCGACGCCACGGCCTTGTTCCGCCCGATCGGCAGTTCGTAGATGCCCGCCAAGGTGAACTTGTGGCGGCCCCGGATATCGTCCTGGAAGGTGAACCGCTGGTCGACTTCGTCGACTTCGTCGTAGAAGTCCTCGTTGCGAGCCCGGTGGTAGTTGTACCCCATGATGACGTTGAAGCCGTTGGCGAAGGGCCTTTGCAGCTGCAACTGCAGCGAGTTGTAGCGCTCCCGGCGGCCCGGAAAGACATGTTCGATGATGCCGTTGCTGAGGAAGTGCGGATACGGGGTGAGCAAGTCCCTGACTCGAATATTCCGCCGGCTCGCCAGCGGCCCCGGCATGATCTCCTGAGGCAGCCCGTAGAACGGATTCGGCGTCGCCCTGTTGATCGCACTGCCGTGCTGGAAGCCGATGCGCGGGTCCAACAGGTTGTGGCGCCGGTCGTAGGGCTGGTTGCTGCCGAAGTTCATGAAGTATGTCGCGTCGAGAACGATGCGGCTGGCAATCTCCCTCTGCAGCGAGAAGTTGAAGCGGTCATTGACGCCCGCGGTCCAGTTCTGGTGGAAGAATCTCGCCTCGTTCGATCCCAGAGTCGCGAAGCGTCCGAAGCGCTGGCCGAACGGCTCCGGCAGCGGGTTGGGATGGGCACCGCCGCTCGGGAAGGGATCGCCGAAGTACGCCCTCGGCGTGCCGTTGATTGACGACAGCGGGCTACCCTCGATCTCGTAGCCCGGATAGGGCGTGCTGCCGAGGATGTCGAGGCCGCGATCGGAAGCCCCGCCGCCCTTCTCCTGGATTGGTGGCGTGGCGTATCGCGAGTAACCGATTCGCAGGGCCGTGCGGGTGTTCAGCCTGACGGCGAGGCCGGCTCGGGGCAGGAACAGGTTGGTCTGGCCGCTCCACGCGTAGGGATGGCTGGAATCAGTGAACACCCAGGCTCCGAGCAGGTTGAACGGAGTGGTCCGCATCGCCAAGATGTCTTGCGGAACGTAATTCATGGACGAGGCCACTTCGGGAAGCCCTTGGTTGAAGTCGAGGTAGCGGGAAAGCCGGTGCTCGGGATCCCGCATCGGGGTCTCGTACTCGTAGCGCAAGCCCAGGTTGAGGGTAACGCGCGAGTTCAGCTTGTAGTCGTCCTGAATGAAGAAGCCGAATACGTCGATCCGCGGGCGGTTGACCGCCACGGTCCTCGCCCTGCTCCAGTTGCCGTCCTGCATGACGCCCAGCAGCATCGAGGCCCAGGCGTGGCCGAGCTCGCCCGTGTTGGGGCTGTTGGCCGTGTCGGCCGTGGGGTTGGCGTTAAAGCGGAAGCGCATGCCGCGCGGGCGCGCCGCCAGCACCAGCTGCTTGCGGTACTGGGCGCCAATCTTGATATAGTG
Source organism: Bryobacterales bacterium (assembly GCA_022824585.1). GTDB lineage: Bacteria > Acidobacteriota > Terriglobia > Bryobacterales > UBA6623 > VXMF01. The sequence goes on from JAJDZN010000068.1 coordinate 9,922, forward strand.
GCGGCCCATCTGCTTGGACACCTTGGCTTCGAGGTTCCACGTCGAGGGCTCTTGGAACCAGAAGCCCGAGCGCCCGAACGAGGTCGTCGCGTCGGCGTCGACCCGGATTTCCGGGAAGTGAACGGCCGGGATGTCCCGCACGTGTGACGCGTACCAAGGGTTGTTCGGCCACAGCTCTGCCAGCCCCTCCTCGCCGATTTGGGCCTGGGGCGTGTAGAACGAATCGGTGATCTTGGACCACGAGCCGCGCATGTTGAAGACGGTAGTCGGCGAGATCGTCCACACGACGTCCCCGGACGCCTGCACGCTGTTGCGGGCGCTGCCCTGGCGACGCTGGGCGACAGAGCCGGAGTAGTCCGGCTCGCTCTGAGTCGTGTGGAAGCGGCTGATGCGCCCGAAGACCTTGACTCTGTCGCTGACGTTGTAATCAGTCCGGTTCGTGAGGTTCCAGTAATCGAACGTAATCGGGAAGACATGGCGGAAATTGTTCGCTCCCGAGGCGTTGTCACCAGCGTTGTTCGGCTCCCAGGTCTTGTCAAGGACCCGCAGCGATGTCGGGTCGAACCGGCTTGCCGGGATGCGGTTGTCCGGGAACTGCGAACGGTTGTCGCCGTTCGGGTCAGTGGTGAGCGGGTCGAAGATCTGGCGCAGGCCCCCGCGCCGGTTCAAGCTGTTGGAGAAGTCGCCGCTGCGCTCCGCCGTACGCGGCAGCGTCAGGTTGACCGTAGCGGGCGAACGAACGTCCTGGGCCTCATAGGCGAAGTAGTTGAAGACCTTGTTCTTGACGATCGGATTGCCGGAACTCACGCCCCAGACGCTGCGGCGCACCACGCTCTTCTGCGAGGTCAGGGCATTGGGCCGCGCGTTGAGGACCGGATTGCGACCGAAATAGTAGGCGGTGCCGTGCCAGTCGTTGGTACCGCTCTTCATCTGCACAGAGACGATCCCGCCGGCGCTGTGGCCGTACTCAGCGTCGGTGGCGTTCTGCTGAACATTCACCTCCGAAACCGCATCCATCGGCGGCGTGTACACGCCCTTGGCACCGACTAGCTGCGGCACGCCGTCCATCAGCACGTTGTTGCGGGTCGCTGTGTTGCCGCCCACGTCCAGCTGGCTCATCGCCCAGTGATGGTACGGGGCGTTCTCCGCCCCTCCGCGATAGTTCACGGCGGGATCGAGTGCTGCGAGCATGTACGGGTTGCGGTTGAGCAGCGGCAGCTCTTGGGACATCTTGGTGTCCAAGGTGGTCTCCATGGTGGTCGTAGTGAACTGCACGGCCACGGGCGCCTCCTCGACCGTTACGGTCTCGGTGACCGCACCGAGTTCCAGAGCGGCGTCGACAGTGATGTCGGCCCTGGTCTGAACGAGGATGTTCTGCTGCTGGAACGAGCGGAAGCCGTCCGACTCGACGGTGATCGTGTACGTGCCGGGAAGCACGAAATCGAACAGGTACTGTCCGGCCGCGCTGGTCTGCGCGCCGGACGAGACATTCGTGTTGTCGTTGGAGAGGGTGACGTTCGCACCGGGGATCACCGCGCCCGATGCGTCGGTCACAGTGCCGCCGATCTTGCCGCGCAGGTCCTGGGCTGGCGCGAGTTGCACCGCCACTGCGAGCACGACGGCGAGCGCCGCGCCGAGCAAAGAAAACCTATGCATTGTTAAACCTCCTAAACCCCGCTGCCGCATTCGCGCGGCAACGGGCCAATTGTAACAGGCAGGATCCTCGCGCGGCTCTACCAGAGGGCCCAAGGGTCTGGCCGCGCTACGGCAACCGGCTCCGAGCCCCTCCCGCTGAGGCCTGGGGCAAGGCGCCGCCTTGTGCTCCTGTGCTGGGCGGCGACTCAGCGCAGCGCTCGCAGCGCAGCACGGATCTCGGCCACGAACGGGTCGCCCGGCCCGTAGGCCGCTGACAAGATGTCTGCCGCTCGCTCGAATGCGTCCTTGGCGGCGGCCGCGTCGCCCAACGCACTCCGGAGGTGCGCGAGGTTGTAAAGGGTCTCCCCGACATCCGGGTGGTCCGGCCCCAAGGCTGCCTCTTGAATTGCGAGCGCGCGGCGATACATAGGCTCGGCCCCTGCGAGGTCGCCTCGCAGGTGCAGGACACCCGCCAGCCCCACCAGAGACAGCGCTACGTCCGGGTGGGCCGGGCCCAGTGCCCGCTCGCGGATCGCGAGGGCCCTGGCTAGGATCGGCTCGGCCTCGGCCAGCCGGCCCGACTCCCGCAGCACGGATCCATAGGAACCAAACGCCTCGGCAAGGTCGATCGCTACGCCATCTCCGGCAGGCTCCAGCAATCGGATCGCCTCGGCCAGAGCGGCCTCGGCAGCCGCGCTATCGCTCTGGACTCCCGCCAAGCGGCCCAGATCCGCCAGTGCCTGTCCGCGTGACGGCGACGGCTCGTCCCACGCCGCCAGCGCCGCGAGATAGTTCGCCTCCGCGTCGTCCAGCCGGCCGAGCGCTTCGTAGATCTCGCCGATCCGGTTGTAAAGCATTGCAACGTCATCGTGGCGCGCTCCGTACGCGTCTCGAAGGACCGCGAGCGACCGCTCCAGCAAGGCCGCCGCATCAGCCGCCTCCCCGCGCATGGCGAGCATGCCGGCCAGGTTGGCGCGGACGGCGGCCGTGGCCGGGTGCTCGTCGCCGAATGCCTCGGCGTGGGCTTCCGCAGAAGCTCGGTACGCCGCCTCGGCCCCGTCGAACTCACCCCGCGCCTCGAGCAGCAGGCCCAAGGAATTCCGTGCTGCGGCGCGGGTCTGCTGCTCGTCGGCCGACAGGGGTGCATCCGTCTCGAAACGTTCCAGCGCCTCCAGATACGCCTGCCGAGCGCCGCCCGTGTCGCCGCCTTCCTCCCTGAGCCTGGCGATTCTCAGCAGGATCCGCGCACTTCGTGACCCGGATCCGGACAGTTCCAGGGAGCGGTCGTAAAAGCCCGCTGCCTCAGTGCCCCGGCCGACGGCGGCCAGGGTCTCGGCAAGCTCGAACAAGGTGTCCGGGAATGCCGAACTGGTCGGATCTTGCGCCCCCAGCGCCTTCCGGAGCAGCGGCTCGGCGGCCGCGGCGCTGCCGTGAGTGCGCAGCAGTGCCCCTAGGCGCACGAGACTCGCAACGGTGGCGGGATGCTCCGGGCCGGATTCGCGAAGCCGCCGTTCGTACGCCTCCCGGTACAAACTCTCGAACGGAGCCGTCTCCTCCGCCAAGCCGTCCACGGCGAAGAGCGTGGCAGCGAGCGTACCCGCGCACGCGGCAAGCAGACGCAGGCCCGTTCTCACCGGCTCCACCAGCCCATCCCGGTCGTATACTACCCTAGCCTATGGAGATACGCGCCTTGCCGTGACGCCTCGCAACTGCTTGCACCTCTGCATCGGAGTGCTCGGTACAGGACTGTCGGGGCTAGTAGCGGCCGACTTGCACTTCCAAGATCGCAGCGGCGCGTCTGGAATCGATTTCCGGCACCATGCCAGTCCAACCCCGGAGAAGCACCTCATCGAGACGATGGGGGGCGGCGTGGCGCTGCTGGATTTTGACAACGACGGATTCCTTGACATCTTCTTCGTCAACGGCGGCGCCCTGATCCAAAGCGAGGACGGATTGTTTGTCGCCCGGTCAGGGTCCGAGCTGCATGACCGGTTGTACCGCAGCCGGCAGGGCCAAGCGTTCGAGGATGTGACCGAGCAGGCCGCCGTCAGCGCCGCGAACCGCGGCATCTACGGCATGGGTGCCGCCACGGGAGACTACGACAACGACGGATACGTCGACCTGTTCGTGACAGGCTACGGGGGCACTATCCTGTATCGCAACCTAGGCGGCGTCGCATTCGAGGATCGCACCGAGTCTGCCCGAGCCAACGTCCCCGGGTGGTCGGCAAGCGCCGGATTCTTCGACGCCGATCTGGACGGGGACCTGGATCTGTTCGTCACGCGCTACTTGGATTGGAGCCTCGAGACGAGCAGAGCGTGCGGCGAGAAAATCCCGGTCTATTGCTCTCCGCGGGAATACCCCGCCGTAGCAAGCGTCCTGCTCCGCAACGAAGGTGACGGAACCTTTTCGGACGTCTCGCGGGAATGGGGCGTTTCCCAATCGCGGGGGAAGGCACTCGGCGTCGCGTTCAACGACGCGAACGCTGACGGGCTGCCGGACGTGGTGGTAGCCAACGATTCGACGGCCCAGCAATTGTTCCTCAACCGGGGCCCGAGCGGCTTCTCCGAGGAGGCGCTCTTCGCGGGCCTGGCCTACAACGAGGACGGCGGGTCGTTCGCTGGAATGGGCGTAGACTTCGAGGACTACGACAACGACGGGAGTCCGGACGTGGTGGCAACAGCACTTGCGAAGGAACTCTACCCGCTGTTCCGGAACGAGGGCGCAGGAACGTTCGAGTATGTGACACGCCAGACAGGCCTGGCCGAGATCACGGCCCGGCTGTCCGGGTGGAGCGTCAAGTTCGCGGACTTCGACCACGATGGATGGAAGGACCTGTTCGCCGCGCAGAGCCACGTTCTGGACAACGTCGAGCTGATGGAGCCGGGACTGGCCTACCTGCAGCCTCCCCTGATCGCGCTCAACCGGGCGGGCCGGTTCGTCGACATCGGCGCAACGGCGGGACCGGTCTTCCAAGCCAGCATCGCTGGCAGGGGCACGGCCTTCGGCGACCTAGACAATGACGGCGATATCGATCTTGTCGTGGGCGTGCTCGACGACAGCCCGAGAGTGCTCTACTCGAACGCATCCGCGGGCGAGAGTCATTGGCTGCAGGTCCGGCTTGTCGGAGGCTCAAGCGCCCGCGATGGCCAGGGCGCTCGCGTGAGCGTTCGGACGACGTCCGGAGGGGAGCAGGTGCGCTACTCAACGACGGCCGGCGGGTACTTGTCTGCCAATGATGTCCGGCTACATTTCGGACTGGGATCCGAATCAATCGTGTCCAAGATCGTGGTTCGCTGGCCAAGCGGCGTTCAGCAGGTCTTGGAGGACATCAAGGCGGACCGGGTGATCACGGTCAGGGAGCCGCGGCCGTGACGGCACGACTCGCCGGACTCGCAGTGCTCGCCGCCTTGCTCGGCGCGCAGGTGGCTGGTCCGGTCGCAGACCATGTGAGGCGGGGGGTGGCGGCCAGGGAAGCCGGCCAGCTTCAGGAAGCGCGCCGGGAACTGGAGGCCGCGGTCCGTGCCGCGCCGGGACTCGCCGAGGCCCATCTGTACTTGGGATTGGTACTCCACGAGAGCCAAGACTTCGCTGCAGCGGCCGACTCTCTTGACAGGGCGCTAGCGCTAAAGCCGGGAATTCCGGGTGCTCACGAACTGCTCGGATACGATCTGCTGGCGCTGGGCCGGGCGGCGGAGGCCGTCCCACACCTTGATGCTGCGCGGAGCGAGAACCCGAGCCGGTGGCAGGTGAGCGTGTGGCTGGGAAGAGCCCATCTTGAAGCCGGTGACCCTGACACGGCTCTTGAGCACTTGCTGGACGCGCAAGCTTCCGCGCCTTCGGATCCGGAACTGCTCTATCTTGTCGGCAAGGCATACTCGCAGCTCGCCCTGCGGTCACAGGCGCAATTGCTAGCCAGCGCGTCTGGGTCTCCGTTCGCTGATCTGGCGACTGCCGAAGACCACGACCTCAACGGGCGCGCCGACGAGGCGATGGCCGCGTATCGGAAGGCACTCGCTGGCAATCAGGCGCTTCCTGACGCATGGCGAGCGCTCGGCGACCTAGAGCGGGATCGTGGCGGCATAAGGGCCGCCGTGGATGCCTATCGGCGGGCGCTGGAGATCCAACCCGGCAACGGAGCCTTGCACTTGCGCCGTGGCGAGGCGCTGCTCGGCCTCGGCCTCGCCAGCGAGGCGTTGCCGCATCTGGAATCTGCCGCCGCCGCGGACTCGTCTCCTGCCGCGGCGGAGGCGATGGGAAAGGCGCTGCTCGATCTTGGGCGCTTCGAGGAGGCGCGGGCAGCCTTGGCAAGCGCGCTGGAGAGCCCGCTTGGGGAGCAGCGGAAGATGAAGCTTCACTACCAGCTGGCCCGGATCAGCCGCAAGCTGGGGGACGACGATGCCGCGCGCGAGCACCTGCGGGAATTCGGCGCCCTGCGAGCCAAGCTCACGGCGGGCGACAAGTAGCTGGAGCAGCGGGACAAGCCGAACCTGCGGAGCTCGGAGCACAGGCGCTAGGGGCGCAGTCCCTCCCGCACGCTTCCGGTCAGCGTTCTCAGAAACGCGGCCAGGGCAGCCTTCTCGCCATCGGTCAAGCCCAGCTTCCGAATCTCGCGATCGAGGTTGGGGTTCGGAGTACCGCCGTTGTCGTAGTCATCGATCACGTCCTCAAGGGTAGCGATGCTCCCGTCATGCATGTAGGGAGCGGTCTGCGCGACGTTCCGCAGCGTCGGGGTCTTGAACGCTCCGCGCTCGCGCTCGCGCCCCGTGACAGCGAAGCGGCCGTCATCCTCGAAGCTCCCGTTCTTGTAGCCGACGCCCGTGTTGTGGAACCGTTCGTCCGTCAAGTTCGGACCGAGGTGGCAGGTCACGCAGTTGCCCTTGCCGCGGAATATCTCGAGGCCGCGGCGCTCGGTGTCGTCGAGAGCTTCCGTGGCTCCGGCCACGTATCGGTCGTAGCGCGAATTCCCAGACAGGATTGTGCGGACGTACGACGCTAGGGCTCGTGCCAGATCGTCCGCGTTCGGCTCCCGGCCGAAGGCCTCCCGGAACTCCGAGGGATAGATTGGGTCGGCGGTCAGGCGCGCCACGGCTTGAGAGACTTCGAGGTCCATTTCCAACGAGTTGATGACCGGCTGGAGCACCTGCTCCTCGAGCGTGGGAATGCGGCCGTCCCAAAAGAAACTGCGGCCATACCCTCGGTTGAGCAGCTTTGGAACGCGCCGCGGGCCGACTCGGTCGAACACCCCGACAGCCTTGGGCCGGTCGTCCGTAAACGATCTATCCGGATCGTGGCAAGTCGAACACGAGACCGACCGGTCTACGGAGAGAATCGGATCGAAGAACAGCTTGCGCCCCAGTGCAGCCGCCTCCGGAGTGAGGGGATTGTCAGCGGGAAGAGGCATGAGGGCGTCCAGCCCTAGCGGTGGACGGAGGGGAGAAGCCGCCACCAATGGGAGGGCTGTCGCGAGCAATAGCGGCGTAGCGATCATCGACGCCCGAAGGGCCATGTCTTCGGATGATGATACGTGTTTCAGCCCAGAATTGCCGTCTGCCGCGTATGGACTGAACCAAGCTCGCGAGGATCGGAGACGCGCACAGACCGCCAATCCTGGAGCGGGTTGCTGCTTGGCCGGCGCATTCCGGCGGGTCCACCAGCACAGGCAGGCGAGTGGCTGACGCATGTCGCCACGACGCCCTCCGTGGGACGGGAGGCCGCGCGCTGGCCGACTGATCTCCCGCAAGCCACGACCCTGCGCAAGGTCCGGGGCGCACGCGACTGCCGGATCGATTCCTGCCGGGCGCAGGCTTGGTTCGCTCAGGCAACGCCTTCCCCATTCGGGGAATCGGGGGATGGCACCATTGCCGCAGGATCGGCCGCTCTGGTACTGTAACGGCTTAGGATTTGGCACCCATGGCCAAGCAGGACATTCTGAACACGATCTTGGACGTAGGCATCATCCCGATCGTTCGCACCGATGACGCCGGCCACGCGCTGTACGCCATCGAGGCGATTTGCAACGCGGGCATACCGCTACTGGAGGTCACCATGACCGTCCCGGGGGCCATCAAGACGCTGGAAGCGGCATGCGACCGCTTCGGCGACAGTCTCGTCCTCGGCGCCGGGACCGTCCTAGATGCCACTACGGCGCGCAATTGCATGCTGGCCGGCGCCCAGTTCTGCGTCACCCCGTCGCTCGATCTCGCAACCATCGAAATCTGCAATCGCTACTCGAAATGCGTGATTCCGGGTGCCCTCACCCCCACGGAGATCATGACAGCGTGGGATGCCGGGGCGTCCATGGTCAAGGTGTTCCCCGTCGGCGCGGTCGGCGGCGCGAGCTACATCAAGGCCGTCAAGGCCCCGCTGCCCCAAGTGCTGCTCGTGCCGACCGGGGGCGTGACCCTGGCCAACGCCGGAGACTTCTTCCGGGCCGGCGCCAGCGCGGTCGCGGTTGGCTCAGAACTGGTCAACAAGCGCTGGCTGATGAACGAAGACTTCGGGCGCATCGAGACCGCCGCGCGGGGGTTCCTCGATACGGTGGCCGAATCGCGCGCGGCCTGAGCTGCCTGCGTGAGCGATCCGGTCCTCTCCCGGCTCTCGCCCGAAGCCTCGATCGTCCTAGTGCGGTTGCGGTCCTTGGGCGACACGGTGCTGGTGACGCCGGCCTTTTCTCTGCTGCGCCGGGCGATGCCCCGCGCCAGCATTCACGTCGCGATGGAAGAGCGCTTTGCGGACTTGCTGGCGGGCCAACCGGACATCGACGGAGTGGTGCGCCTCGCGACAGGTGCCGGAGCTCTGGGAAAAGCCCGCCTCGTGCGGGAACTTCGCGCGCTTCACCCGAGCCTGTGCATTGACATGCACGGCGGAACGACGGCGGCTTGGTGCACGGCCCTGTCCGGGGCGCGCTGGCGGGCGGGGTTTGCCCACTTCCGCCAGCGCTGGGCCTATAACGTTCGCATCCCGCGTCCCCAACAGGTGCTGGGTCGCGAGAGCGACGAAAGCGTGCATACCGCCGAGCACCACGCCGCGGCCATCATGCACCTGGGCGGAAGGCTAGAGCCGATCCCAGGCGCCCGCCTGGCAGCGGCACCGGCCGATACAGACCAGCCGTACGCAATCCTGCACGCCGGTGCGACTTACGCCACCAAGACTTGGCAGCTCTCGCATTTCCTGGCGATGGCCGACCGGCTGCGGAAGCGTCACGGGCTGGAGCCGGTCTTCGTCGCCGGCCCAGACGAGACAGACCTTGCCGCCAAGCTAACGGGCTTTCAGGTGCGCCACGGACTGCCGCTGCCCGACCTGATGTCGCTCTTGGCCGGCGCGCGGCTGTTCGTGGGCAACGACTCCGGCCCGGCCCATATAGCGGCGGCGTTCG
>JAJDZN010000117.1 GCA_022824585.1 Bryobacterales bacterium
GTCTCGGAGAGTCCGACGTTAGCTATCGCAGACAATCCGTCGATTGAGGAGGCTCAATAAGCGGAATCGGCCGAACTTCCGACGCATCTCGCCTGATCGCGTATCCAGCCTGGATTTCCCCCGATTGTTCGTTGGAAGCGCCAACGCCGCCGCGAGTGGCCGGGATCGTCCAGCGCCGCGCTAGGGCTTCCGCCGACCAGCGTTGTCGGTCTGTGGCTGCTAACGGCTCCGAGCCTGGCGCCCGGGATGCAGTCCGCGCAGGACGGGACCGTTACCGCCGCGAATATACGACGAACCACTTCCCGCCGTCGAACAGATAGTACTCCTCGGCGGGCTGGAAGCCGGCATCGGACATCCACGCAGTCACTTGCTGTTGGGTCATGTGCAACTCGGAACCCGCCTGGTGTCCCCCGGGCCGACTGCCCGGGCGGTCTCCTGGCTGGTGTTCTCCGCCTTCCCCAGGCCCGTGGTCTCCGCCCGCTGCGGGCCCGTGATCTCCACGCTCTATAACCGCGATCCTACCGTCTGGCTTGATGTAGCGTGCGAGGGTCTTGAGGTAGCCTGCACGGTCCTTGACATGGTGCAACACATCGTGAAAGAACGCCAAGCCAATGTCTTGAGTGGGGAGTTTGGGGTCCGTGAACTCGCCGAGAACGCTCTCCAGGTTCGAGACTCCCTCGGCACGAGCCTTCTCCCCGATATGGTCGACTAGAGCTTGGTCCACTTCGACGGCATAGACCGTGCCGCCGGGAGCAACGGCGCGAGCGAAGGGCAGGCTGAATGCGCCAGTACCGGCACCGATGTCCGCCAGGACATCCCCGGGCTTTATCCGGAGTCTGGCGATCACGTCATCGATCTTGAGTCGCTGGATTCGGTCAGGTCGACCAAGGACTTCGATCCACCGTTCGGCCGGCCGAGAACCCAACTGCAAAGCGACACCTTGAGACGCGCCGACGGTGCTGAGGAGAGCCGCCATTGCTGTTGCACGAGCCCACGTAAGCTGCATACTGGTTTCTACCTTCGGTTTTCGGCTGACCGTGCGGTGTGGAACGGATCATTGCCGCTTGCCGCTGTCACGTTGACAAGGCCCCGACGCCGACTCTAGTGTGCCAGATGCCACAAGTTGATTCGCGCCAAGCGACTATCGCTGGCCAAGGCGGCAACCCCGTGCCGACTCTTGACCGGAAGCTGGGCTCTCTGGATGGCGCCGCCATCGTCATGTCCAACGTGATCGGCGGCGGGATCTTCATCGTACCGGCCGTCGTGGCTCAGTTGGCACCCAATCCGTGGGCAATGCTCGGAGTGTGGCTGGTCGGTGGGGCGCTGGCCCTTGCCGGCGCGTTGGCGTATGCGGAACTGGCTGCGTTGCGCCCGCGGGCTGGCGGCGAGTACGTGTACCTCCGGGAAGCCTACGGCCCGTTGGTCGGGTTCCTGACTGGCTGGACCTCGTTTGTTGCCGGGTTCTCCGGCGCTATCGCGGCCAGCGCCGTGGGCATTGCGGGGATCCTGGGCAGGTTCATCCCTGCGGCGGGCGATACGACTCCGATTGTTTCGCTTACCCTCCCATTCGTCTCGCTAACGTTGTCGCCTCAGAGTGTAGTGGCGCTCACGGTGATCGGTGGACTGTCCCTCATTCACAGTGCGGGCTTGGGTCCCGGTCGCATCGTCCACAACCTGCTGGCGGGCGCGAAAGTCACCGTCTTGGTCATCGTCGTCGCGCTCGGATTCTCGATCGGGCGAGGAAGCGTGGAGCACCTCTCGGGAGGGGGATCGATAGTGCTCTCGAACTGGGTGTTCGCGCTGATTCCCGTAATGTTCAGCTACTCGGGATGGAATGCCGCGGCATACGTGAGCGAGGAGATCCGAAGCCCGGAACGGAACGTGCCGCGAGCTCTGTTGATGGGCACTGCCGCGGTCGTGCTTGTCTATTTGTCCCTGAACATGGTCTTCCTGTACGCAATGCCGGTCGGCGAACTCGCCGACCAGGAGATCCGGATCGGTGACGTTGCGGTGGAGCGCCTGTTCGGGGCCGGCGCGGGCGAAGCGTGGGCCGCCGCTTCGATCGTCATGATTGCAGCCAGCATCAGCGCGATGGTGCTGGCGGGCCCGCGAGTCTACTACGCGATGGCGCGTGACGGGCTGTTCTTCGGCGCTGCCGCCCGGGTTCACCCGCGGTTTCGGACCCCGGTCGTGGCCATCATGGCCCAAGCGCTCTGGAGCGGCGTGCTGGTCCTGACGGGCACGTTCGGCCAGCTCATTGAGTACACGGGCTTTGCTGTCGTGCTATTCGCGGGTGTCGCTGTGTTCGCGGTGTTCGTGCTTCGGTGGAAGCATCCATCAGAAACTCGGCCCTTCCGCGCTTGGGGCTACCCATTCGCGCCGCTGTTCTTTGCGGTGTCGAGCCTGTTGATCGGTGCCAATGCCCTCCGCGAGAATCCCGCTACCTCCGGTGCCGGCGTCATTGTCATCGGGCTTGGTGTTCCCATGTATTTCTGGATGCGCGCTAGGGCCCGACGCCGTTCCCAGCCCAGGCGTTGATGGCCTACCTGCCGTCAGTCGTGCCGAGTGCGAACGGACGGTGCTAGGCTGCGCCGCCGAGGCCTCTATTGCTGGGGTTCAGCCACTCGCCGGCGCATTTCTTCGAGCTTGTCCAGGTAGCACTGGCGGTAGGCGGCGGGGTCCACGCCGAACGGCACGCTCCCCGGCTGAAAGCCGGCAAGAATCTGTTCGGGATCCTCGCTTGCGGCGTGGCGCAGGGCCGCGACTTGGTCCTCAAACAGGTCGATAAGGTGGCCATGCTCGGACAGCAGCCTCCGCAGAACGTACACGCCAAAGGAGATGTGCCGTGCCTCGTCGCGTTGGATCAGCCGAATGCCATTCTCGAGGCCTGGAAACCGGCCGCTCCGCTCGAAAATCGCGTGGTACAACGTGTATCCCGCCTCAGCGCCCACGCCCTCGACGTAGAAGTGATAAAGCATGACCGCGCGCAACAGGGCCTCGGGGCCGTCGTCTCCCAGAAGCGCCCGCATGGCCCGCGGAAGTCGGACGGAGAACATGTCGCCTTCCATTTCGGGATAGGGGATGTCGACGCCGAACCGGCCTGGAAGCGCCTCTACCAGCCAGCGTTCGAAGAACTGGACGTGTCGGGCTTCTTCATACATCTGCGCGGCGACGAAGATCTCCTCCTCGATCCAGCCGCCGCGGCGGAACCGAAGCTGCAGGGGTGCCAGCTCGTGGGTCACGCCGCGCTCGCCGACCCGGAAGCCGGAAACCAGCCGCAACAGCAGCTGGCGCTCGTCCTCCTTCAGCGCGTGCCAGTCGGAGCGCTCGCGGGCGAAGTCGATCTCGCCGGGATCCCAAGCGCGACCGTGAGACGCGGTGAACAGTCGCATCGGAAGCGAGTCACTATCTATAGGCACCGGAGTCCTTGCCCTCCCCTAGCTGCCGACTGTAGCGCAGTCCTTTAGGCCTACGTCGGGCGACGCGCTCGGAAGACACGCGTCCGCCGTGACCATGGCTTGGCGTTTTGGCATTGGCAGCGAGGCCGTGGGTAGATCACTTCCAGACCGACTTCAGCTTCCAGGCGTCAAGCGAGACGACGCGTGCTCTGCCGCCCCTTTCGAACAGCGCGAGTCCCGTGCTCGCCGGCGACGGAAAGACTCTGTCCGTGATCGCGACCTCGCCCTCGCCCGCGAACACTTCCACCACGGAGCGATCAACCAGAATCCGCAACCGGACTTGGCCGTCCACCGGTGTCAGCCTGGCCGAATGCCGACCCGCGAACGACTCGTGGAAATCCACGCGGCCCGACTTGCTACGGTCGATATAGGCCTCTGCCGGAGAAGCTGTGAAGCCTACCACCGTCTCCTCGTCACCGCCCTGAAGCAGCCGCATTCCGACATCCCGCGCGCCTTCCACCGCGACGACGAGCTGCAACTCGAGCGTGTCGCCGGAGAACCCCGCGCGCTCGATCTGGCGATTTGCCGCCGCGACGCTGAGGTCGCGCAGGCTCAAGCTCTCGCCCCGCAAGCTCTCAATCTCGCGAGCAGGCTGCTGGACGATTCTGAGCCCCTGGTCAAAGCGCTTCAGGCGCAGCTCGCGCGCGACGGATTGCGCCCCGCGCCAAGGCGAGGTCGGCTTGTTCCGCGCGTACATCCAGTTGCTGATCCAGCCGATCACCAGCCGCCGGCCGTCCTCTTCCGGGACGTCGGAGTATGACTGCGCGGCGTAGAAGTCGCGCCCCCAATCCAGCCAGAGAGCGGTCTCCGGCGGGTTGTCATTGGTGAACCTCTCGCCGTCAAACTCGCCGACGAAATACTGGCAGCCCGAGCCCAGCCAGGGGTGCCCCATCCCGGAATCGACCTGCAGGATCCACTTGCTCGTGCCCGGCTCGCCCTCCACCGGGAGTTCGAACAGGTCCGGGCACTCCCAGTTGCTCACCGGATGCGCCCCTTCGGGCCCGAAATCGCTGAGGAATCTCCAACTCTTCAGGTCGGGCGACCCGAACAGCCGGACCTTGCGCTGGTTGGCCAGCACGACGGCCATGATCCAGCGCTCGGACTCGGCGTGCCAGAAGACCTTTGGGTCGCGGAAGGCCGGATCGTCGATGTCGATCACGGGATTGCCCTCGTAATCGGACCAGGTCCGCCCCTTGTCGGTGCTGTACGCGATGGACTGGGTTTGGTCGCTCTCCGTGCGGCTGGTGTAGATGGCCACCATCGGCGGCTCGCCAGCGCTGCCGAAACCCGAGCTGTTGGCGTGATCCACCACCGCGCTGCCGGAGAAGATCATGACCTCGCCAGCTTCCGGCAGAGCCACCGGCAGGTGCTTCCAGCGGAACAAGTCCGGGCTCACCGCGTGGCCCCAGCTCATGTGGCCCCACAGGTCGCCGAAGGGGTTGTACTGGTAGAACAGATGCCACTCGCCGGCGTGATAGACCAAGCCATTGGGATCGTTGGTCCAGTTGACGGCGGGCGAGAAGTGGAACTGGGGCCGGTAGGGCTCGTCGTAGGTGGCCGTCTGGGCTAGAGCGGAGGCCGCCAATCCGAGCGCCGCGACGCAGATGTGGAGGGTTCGCATTTCGTCCAGCATCATAGCGAGCAGCCGCCGAGAGGGATCGACCTCGTCACGGCAGCAGGTGCACGAGCCGATCAACCTCTTGTGCGCTGTTGTAGACGTGCGGCGCCACGCGGATCCAGCCCATGCGCTCGGCCACTGAAACCTGATCCTCCAGCAGGGCTCGGACGACCGCCGCGGAGTCCAAGCCGCGCTTGCGCAACGACACGATCCCCGAGCCGCTTGCGTAGGTCCGTTGGGCGGCAGCCTCGTACCCCTTCGCCAGCGCACCCGAGAGCAGCTGCTCGGCCAAGGCGTGGATATGGCGCGAGGCGAAGTCCGGGCCGATGCGATTCAACAGGGCCATCGACGCCCGCAGGCCGGCGCAGCCCGCCGAGTTGAGCGTGCCGCATTCGTAGCGGCGAGCATCCGGTTGCAGGCCGCCGTCGTGGCGGTATTCCTCGAACCCCTCCAGGCTTGCCCAGCCAAACTCGACCGGTTCGACCTGCCGCATGAGGTCGCGGTCGACATACAGCACGCCGCAGCCTTCCGGCCCGACCAGCCATTTGTGGGCGGATGCCGCTAGCGCATGGACGCCGCAAGCCCTGACGTCGATCGGCAATGCGCCCATGCCTTGCACGGCGTCCAGCACGAGCAGGCAGTTGCGGCGGCGGCAGATCTCCCCGACCGCCGCTAGGTCCCAGCGAAAGCCGGTCAGGAAGTGGACGTAGCTGAGAGCGGCCAGCCGAGCGCCGCGGCAGGCTTGGTCCAAGTCTTGCAGATCCAGCAGGCCGCGGCGCAGCTCCAGGCTGCGGAAGCGCACCCCGCGGCGCTGCTGCAATTCGCGCCAGGGCACGTAGTTGGCCGGGAAGTCGCTGTCAAGCCCGACCACGACGTCGCCGCTGCGCCAGTCGAGCCCGTTGGCGATCGCGCAGAGCCCCTCGGAGGTGTTCTTGGTGATCGCCACCTCGTCCGGAGAGCAGCCGAGCATGGCAGCGGTCTCCGCGCGCAGCCCGGCGTATTCCTCGGTCCAGGCGCCGTAGCCGTGCACGCCGCTCGCGAGAGCGGATTCGATCTGACCCTGCATCGCCAGGGCAGCCGGCCTCGACAGCGGTCCTATGGCGGCGTTGTTGAAATATGCGTATTGCGCGGTCACAGGGAAATGCGCTCGAATGGTCGTCGTGTCCATGGTTGCCGGAGCGGCCAGAGCCACCGCCCGCTTAATTCCGCTTAGTTTAAGGTGTAGCCGGGCACAGAATTTCAAACAGGGCTATACTGAACGTGCCCAGCCAGACCCCAGTTCTGCCCGGCCTCATGGAGGGACGTCAGCCGTGACTTGGACGAAACGATGCCTGCCGCTCGCGCTCGCGCTGCTCGTTGCTAGCGCGGCGTTCGCCAAAGATGACGATTCCCAGAACAAGCAGAGGCCGAAGTCTGCAAAGAAGGATGTCGAGGCGATCGGCGAGCGCGACGTCGGCAAGGGGGTCAACTTCTATTCGATCGAGAAGGAGATCGCGATGGGCAAGCGCATGGCCCAGGACGTCGAGCGGCACTCCAAGATCGTCGACGATCCAGTGATTGCCGAGTACGTGAACCGGGTCGGCCAGAACCTGGTCCGCAACTCCGACGCCAAGGTGCCGTTCACGATCAAGCTCATTGACAGCGCCGACGTCAATGCCTTCGCCCTGCCGGGCGGCTTCTTCTTCGTCAATTCCGGGCTGATGCTGCGGGCCGAGAGCGAGTCCGAGCTGGCTGGCGTGATGGCACACGAGATTGCTCACGTGGCCGCGCGCCACGGCACGCGCCAGGCCACCAAGGGCCAGTTGGTCCAGATCGCCTCGATTCCGCTGCTGTTCATCGGCGGCTGGACGGGGTACGGCATCTATCAGGCCAGCAGCTTCCTGATCCCGATGACCTTCCTGAAGTTCTCGCGGGGGATGGAGTCGGAGGCCGACTTCCTGGGCGTGCAGTACCTATACAAGTCGGGTTACGATCCAACCTCGTTCATCGACTTCTTCGAGAAGATGCTGGCCGACGAGAAGCGTCGGCCCGGCACGATGTCGAAGCTGTTCCGCAGTCACCCGCCGCACGGATCGCGCATCCGGAAGACCCAGAAGAACATCGACCAGCTGTTGCCGAGCAAGTCCGAGTATGTCGTCAACACGTCGGAATTCCTGCAGGTCAAGTCCCGGCTCGAGCAGCTCGTGCTGCGTCGCAAGGAGACCTCGGACGATCCCAACAAGCCGCGCTTGCGCCGCACCAGTTCGGGCGGCACGATCCCGACGGACGACATCGACGTGGAGTCGACCGAAGAGGAAGAGGACGAGCGCCCGACGCTCAAACGCCGCTGAGCGGTCTAGCCCGCGCTCAGTCGGCAGTGATGCTGCGACCTAGGTCGCGCGGCTGGTCCACGTCGCAACCCCGCAGCACGGCCGTATAGTAAGCCAGCAATTGCAGCGGGATGTGCGAGACCGCCGATTGCAGCGGCTCGCGCATGGCCGGCACGCGGATGACCTCGTGGGCGTATTGGGCGATGCGAGCGTCATCCACGTTCGCGATGCAGATCGCCCTCCCGTGACGCGCCGTCACTTCCCGCACCTGGGAGAGGGTCTTTTCGTAGCGCAGGCGGCTGGAGGGAGAGCTCTGGTCCACCGTGGCGAGGACCACCACGACCATGTCGGAGTCGACCAGCGCAGTGGGGCCGTGGCGCATTTCCCCAGCCGCGCAGGCGTCGGCTTGGATGCGCGACAGTTCCTTGAGCATGCGCGCCGCCTCCAGCGCGATCGGGTAGTGAATGCCGCGCCCGAGGTAGAGGACCTTGTTCGTGTGCGCCAGCTGGCGTGCCACCCGCTCGCAATCCGGCGCCAGCTCGAGAGCAGACTCGACCTTGCTGGGCAGTTCCAGCAAGTCGCGCGCGCACTGTCGCGACGCTGCGTCGGAGAGCGTGCCGCGGGCTTGGCCCAGATACATCGCGAACAGGTAGAGCGCGGTCAGCTGCGCGCTGAAGGCCTTGGTCGAAACGGCCGCCAGTTCCGGCCCGGCGTGGGTATGAATCGCCCCGCGGGCGTTGTGGGCCATCGTCGAATCGATGGAGTTGCAGATGGCGATGGTTTTCGAGCCCAGCTCGTGTGCCAGCTGTTGCGCCGCCAAGGTGTCCGCGGTCTCGCCCGACTTGCTCACGACCAGCGAGAGCACCCGGTCGTCGATGACTGGATCGCTGTAGCGGAACTCGCTGCCGAACTCGACGTTGACGGCCACGCGGGCCAGCTGCTCGACGATGTTCTTGGCAATCAACCCGGCGTGCCACGAGCTGCCCGAACCGATCACGTTCAAGTGGCGCACCGCCCGCAATTCGCGCAGGGTCACGCCCAGCTCGTCGAGCACCACGTTGCCGGTCTCTTCGTCCAAGCGGCCCAGGGCGGTGTCGCGGATGGCTCGCGGCTGCTCGAAGATCTCTTTCAGCACGAAGTGCTTGTAGCCGCCCTTCTCGGCCATCAGAGGATCCCACAGGACGTGGTGCACCGAGCGCGACAGGCGACTGCCGTCGGAGTCCATCATCTGCACCCCGCGGGAAGTGACGACCGCGATATCGCCGTCTTCGAGCTGGATCATGTCGCGGGTCCTGTGCAGGATGGCGGGCTTGTCAGAAGCGATGAAGTTCTCGTGCTTGCCGAGGCCGATCAGCGTGGGCTGGCCTAGGCGGGCCGCCACGACCTTGCCGGGCTCGTCGTTGGCAATAGCCGCGATGGCGCAGATGCCCTCGATGTCGATGATCGAGCGACGGACGGCTTCTTCTAGCGAATCGCCCTTCTTGCGGTTGCTGCGAATCAGCAGCGCCAGGGCTTCGGGCGTGCTGGTGGATTCCCTCCGCTCGGCGCCGTCGGGAAGACGCTCCCAAAGAGCGTCGAGGTTGCCGGGGTCACCGGAAACGGCGACCAGAATCCCCCGCTTGGACAGCTTGGCAGCTGGCGTCGGCGATGGTCGCGCGAGGTGGCGCGCGATCCAACTGGTGTGCCCCACGCCGAACGTGCCGCGAACCGGCTCGAGCCGGACGGCGGTCTCCAGGTTGCGCAAAGTGCCGGTCGTATGGCGCGACTGCACGCCCTTGGCGGAGCCGATGGCGAGCCCGGCCGAGTCGTAGCCGCCGTATTCGAGCCTCCGGAGACCGTCGAGTATGACTGGGGCCGCCTGCTTGCGCCCCGCGTATCCGACGATTCCGGCCATAGCGCTTGTCCGGGCTACGGCGCGTCCAGCACGGTCACTTCGTAGTCTTCGATCACTGGGTTGGCGAGCACTTCCGCCGCCAGGCGCTCCAGGCGCTCCCGGACCCCTTCGGGACTGTCCCCCTGCGCAAGTTCAATCTCGAAGAACTTGCCCTGCCGGACGTCGACGATGTCATCGTGCCCGTGGCCTCGGAGCGCCTTGGTAATGGCGCGTCCCTGCGGGTCCAGCACGGTTTTCTTGGGAGCGACTTGGATGATGGCTTTCAAGTCCCATTATATTTGGCTTCTCGAGTCTCGACGCGGTCGCGCCGACCGATCGAGCGAAGAGATTTTCGCGCGTGGATCCGCTGCCAAAGAGCGGATGTCATGGACGCTTCCGCAGGCGGGCAGCGGCGGTCGGGGTCCACCGGCGCGCCGCGCGACGGGATCTATTTGCCGATGCAGAACGTCGAGAAGATCTGGTCCAAGATGTCGTCCAGCGAAGTCGCTCCCGTGATCGCATCCAAGGGTCCCAGTGCTTCGTACAGATCGAGCAGCAGCATTTCGTGCGGGACCCTCGACTGGACGCCGGCCGACGCCCGTTCGAGCGCCTGCAGCGCCTCGCGCAGCAGTTGCTCTTGCCGGATGTTGGTGACCAGCGAGCCCTCGTGCAGAGTGTCCAAGCCGGGCAGGGTCCGCTGGCGGATCCGCTTGCGCAGGTCCGCGATGCCCTCGCCGGTCTTGGCCGACACGGCGATCAGCTCGCCGGACTCGCCGCGCCGGCGCGGCAGGTCCAGCTTGTTGCCCACCAGCAGGGCTGGGCAATGCGAGCTAGCGCGCCGCCACAATTCGTCGTCTTCGCCAGTATCGGGTTGCGAGAGGTCCACCACGACCAACGCGCAATCGGCGTCGTGCAGGCTCTGCCACGACCGCTCGACACCCTCCGATTCGATTGCATCCCCGGTCGCCCGGATGCCCGCGGTGTCCACCAGGTCCACCGGTATCCCGTTGAATGACGCGGTCTCGCTGATTGCATCCCGCGTTGTGCCCGCGGCGACGTTGACGATCGCCCGCTCGCGCTCCAAGAGGCGGTTGAACAGACTGGACTTGCCGACGTTCGGGCGGCCCACTATGGCGAGCCGCAGGCCGCTGCGCACTACCTTGCCGACAGTGAACCCTTCAGCCAAAGTGCCGATCTGCTGCTGCATCGGCGCCAGCGCCGCCGCGATCGCCGCGCTGTCTTCCACCTCGATGTCGTCTTCGGCGAAGTCGATGCCCGCCTCCAATCGTGCGATCAGCGTTAGCAGTGGCTGCTTCACGGCCTGCAGCCGCTTGGAGAGCGCCCCGGTCGTCTGCCGCGCGGCAATTCGGGCTTGGTAGAGCGTGGCAGAGTCGATCAGATCGCGTACCGCCTCGGCTTGGACCAAGTCCATGCGGCCGTTGCGCCAGGCTCGCCGCGTGAATTCTCCCGGCTCGGCTAGGCGGGCGCCCAGCTCGGCGGCTCGCTCGACAGCGTGCCGCAAGACCGGGGGAGAGCCGTGGCAGCAGACCTCGACCACGTCCTCGCCCGTGTAGCTGGCGGGCGCTTGGAACAGAGTTACCAATACTTGGTCGACCAGTGCCCCCTCGGCATCGACTAGGTGGTCGACGACTGCCTCGCGCGGAGGCCAGTCCCGTCGCCGCAAGAGGCCGCGGGCGATCTCAACCGCCTGCTTGCCCGACAGCCTGACCACCCCCAGGGCCGAGCGCCCGGTTGGCGTGGCTGGCGCGACGATGGTATCCGCCGCCAGAGCGGACAGATGCGGATCAAGCGGGGGCACGGCAGATTCAAGGGGCTGTCCGGGGCTGCCGATCGCTGCCCGCCGCTAGCTGTCTGCGCTGTCGCGTGGCTCGACCACCGTGTAGCGGTTGGGCGGAGCGCCCTCGGAGAGGGTCGTGATCTCGTCGTCGTCGCTGAGCGTGACATGGACGATGCGCCGCTCGCGAGAAGTCATCGGGCGGAACTTGTACGGCTTTCCGGTCTGCTTGACTTGCTCCGCAGCGGCCTTGGCCTTCAAGCACAGCTCTTCGATGCGGTGCATGCGGTAGTCGTTCACATCGAAGATCAGCCGGTAGCGGTCTTGGTGCGGGATGCGCAGGGCCTCGAGAGTCAGCTGCTCCAAGGCCAGGAGCAGCTCGGCCCGGCGGTGCAGGAGCATGCGCGCGTCGTTGCCCTCGAAATCGACCATCAGCTCGGGGCCGATGACCGCGAGCTTGCCCTTCACCTCGAAGATGTCGTAGTCGATGTCGAAGTCGGCCGCGTCGAGCACGGGGTTGAGAAAGTCATCGATCAGCGGGCCGAGGGATTCAACGGTCCATTCGATGTCTGCCATGGTCGTCTTGCCGCGCCGCTTGGGAACTGCGGCGCACTACTTGCCGCGCTTTTTCCGCTTGCCTCGCTGCTGCGGCTTGCGGTCCAGTTCCAACTGTTCCTGCGGTAGCCGGTTCAGCACGAGTTGCTGGGCTATCCCCACACAATTGCTGGTCAGCCAGTATAGCACTAGGCCGGCTTGGAACTGGTAGAAGATGAATCCGAACACCAGCGGCATGAACTTCATCATGCGGGCCTGCATGGCGTCCGCGGTTGGGGTGGGCGTGAGCGATTGCGACCAGAACTGGGTGGCCACCATGGCCAGTGGCAGCACGCGGATCGCCAGGGTCTCGGGGTTGGACAGGTCGGACACCCACAGCCACTCCGCCTGCCGCATCTCGATCGCTACTGTGAGCAGCTTGTAGAAGGCGAAGAAGAAGGGCATCTGCAGCAGGATCGGCAGGCAGCCGCCCATGGGGTTGGCGTTGTGTTTCTTGTAAAGGGCCTGCAGCTCTTCGTTTTGCTTGGCCTTGCGCGGGTCGCGCATCGTCACGCCCTTGTAGCGGTTGTTGATCTCCTTCACGAGCGGCTGCAGCTGTTGCATCTTCCGCATCGACTTGGTGCTCTTGTACTTGAGCGGGAACAGGATCGTATTGATGAGGACCGTGATGATCACGATGCTCCAGCCCCAGTTGGCGACGATGTTGGAGTGCACCCAGCGCAGCATGATGAACAGCGGCTCGGCGATGAAGGCGAAGAAGCCGTAGTCGACGATGCCGCGAAACGCGTTGCCGACCTCTCCCACTTCGGCCAGGGACGAGCGGCTCTTCGGGCCCACGTACAGCCGGAA
The DNA here is from genome assembly GCA_022824585.1 of Bryobacterales bacterium. GTDB lineage: Bacteria > Acidobacteriota > Terriglobia > Bryobacterales > UBA6623 > VXMF01. The sequence goes on from JAJDZN010000117.1 coordinate 12,458, forward strand.
GCGGTTGTCCGTTGCGCCGCCGAAGGCACCAGCCACGTAGGTCTGCTCATCGTCGGGCTCGGCGCCCGCCGGCACGATCTCGATAGCGCTGGTCTCGATCCGGATGTCCTGTCCGGGCTCGGGGATGGCGGCCGCGGTGAAGAACAGGTCGCCGATGCCCACGAAAGGGAACGGGCCGGAATGGGTGATGCGCTCGTCCTCGGCGTCGTCTGCGGGCACGTATTCGATATCGCCGTCCGTGTAGTAGTAGGTCTGGCTGTGCACGGAGTTGCCGGCTTGGGCCGTGTCGCCGAAGCCTCCGCCCCAGGACAGCAGGTGGCGCTGCGGACGGTCCGCCTCCACGACTTGGGTCTCGACCTGCACGACGTGGCCGGACGCCTCAAACGCGAAGCGCTTGAGTACTCGCAGCCCGGGCTTTGCATATTCGAAGGTCAGGCTCTCCGGCGCGTTGCGCACGTTTCGGCCGCGGTTGAACGCGAACAGCGCCTCGTCGGTGCCCTCGATCGGGTCGCCGCCGGGCCGCACCAGCCGGAACGGCATCCCGTAGCGCCTGGCCCCGTCAGCGTGGACTAGGTCGAGCGGCTCGCCGAGCGAGTCGTTGTATTGCTTGAGTTGCCAGCTGGTTACCACGGCCCCGCGGTTGGTGAATTCCACGCGGTAGTTTTCGTTCTCGACCACCACCGTTTGCTCCGTCTCGGCTGCGACGTCGGTGTCGCCGGCCTCCTCGGCGGCAGTCGCTCGCCGCTGCTCCGGCTCGGCCTGGCCGCCAGCCTCGGCGGGGGCTGCGGTGGTCTCCTCGAGTGTGTCCTGCGCGGGTTGCGGCGGAGGTTCGGGGCGCGGAGCCAGATAGATGTACAGGCCCATCACCACGGCCGACAGGACCGCTGCCATGAGCATTCGGCGTTGGATAAATTGTTCGTCGTTCACGGGCTTAGTGGTCCACTCGCCGGACGGACTTCGGGACTAGGTCGATTCCCCCGGGCGAGAACGGGTGGCAGCGCAGCAGCCGCTTGGCCGCTAGCAGAGCGCCGCGGGCAATCCCGTGACTCTCGATGGCTTCGCGCGCATAATCCGAGCATGTAGGGTGGAATCGGCATGCGGGCGGCACGAGCGGCGAGATAGCCGCCTTGTAGACCCGCAGGATCGCCAGCGCGATGGCTTGCGGGACACTGCGCCGGCGCCGCTCGGGCGGCTCAGCCGAGCCTTTGCGCGGCCTTGGGCAGCATTCGGGCAATCTCTCTCTCCACCTCTCGGGCCTGTGCCGTGGCGAGCCCGTAGCGGGCGAGCAGCACCACGTCCGTGCCGCT
>JAJDZN010000227.1 GCA_022824585.1 Bryobacterales bacterium
GATGCCGTCCGCGCCGGGGAAGCGGCAGGCCATACCGACGATCGCGATGGGGGATACGTGTTCGTGGCGACGGAAAAGTGCGCATAAATGGTGGACATCGGTTTTGACGTGATCTTCAAAGAGCCACCGAGCATGCACTGAATCCCCCGCCGCTCCCGCTTGGGACGTGCCGTTGTTTCGTAGCTGAACCGAACCTGCCGATCACAGGACGTGGGCACCTCGTGCGCCGGCGGTGACGTCGCTCGGGGGGTGGAGTTAGATCGGACTCGGCGAGGAGACCGACGCAGCCTCGGACAGCATTGACTTGGCGGTCACGTCCGAGGCTGCGCCCAGATCCGCACGTGCGTACGGCTCCGAGCGCAGTATTGCCCGGTGATCGCGGATCGTCCAGCCCTCCCCGCCGAGGGGAGCGATGGACGATGCTCGGCTGTTTCTGTGTGCCCGGTGCCGGCGCCAGGTGCTCATCTGCTCGCGCTGTGATCGGGGCCAGCAGTACTGCGGGGCAGGCTGCAGCAATCTCGCTCGGCGTGAATCGCTGCGCGCGGCAGGACGCCGGTATCAGCACTCTCGACGCGGTCGGCACTGTCATGCCGAGCGCCAGCGCCGCTACCGACGCCGGTGCCGCGACGGGGTCTGCCGGGAGAAAGTGACGCATCAGGGTTCCGTCGCGTCGCGATGCGGTGCTCCACTCGTGTGCCAACGAGTTCTCAGGCGCGAGGCGAGCCCTGCGATGTCCCCCAAGCCGGCCACCGAGCGAGTTCGCGCAGCGAGCGGCACTTCCACGGTGCACTGCCACTTCTGCGCACGTCCGATCACCGAGTTCGTGCGTGTTCACTGGCGACGCTCGCCGATACGCCGGCGAGTTCGCCCCGGCGTACGTCGCTGAACGCCCCGCACGATGGCGATCAGCGACGAACTCAGGGCGCAGATCCTGCGCTACCACTTCGTCGAGCGCTGGCGGGTGGGTACCATCGCCTCGCAGCTCGGCGTCCACCACTACACCGTCGAGCGGGTGCTGAGCGAGGCGGGGGTAGAGCGCGAACGTCAGCGCCGGCGACGTGCCTCGAAGCTCGACCCCTACAGGGCATTCATCACCGAAACGCTGGAGCGCTTCCCCACCCTGACCGCCGCTCGGCTGTTCGACATGGTCAAGGTGCGAGGCTACACGGGCGGCCCCGACCACTTCCGCCACTGCATCGCGCCGCTGCGCCCGCGCCGGCCCCGGGAAGCGTATCTGCGCCTTCGCACCCTGCCCGGCGAGCAGGCTCAGGTCGACTGGGCGCACTTCGGAAAGCTCACCATCGGGCGCGCTGAACGTCCCCTGATGGCGTTCGTCCTGGTGCTCAGCTACTCGCGGTATCCGTTCTTGCGCTTCTACCTCGGCGCCTCGCTCCCGAACCTCATCCGCGGCCACGTCGAGGCGTTCTCCGCACTCGGGGGCACGGCCAGGATCGCGCTCTACGATGATGTTCCCCGGAACATCATCGTAGTTATGTGCCGGCCCGGATGATGTGGCCGTGGGCTCCCGACACGCGGATTCCACCGGAGGCGCGCGCGTCCAGGGGCACATAATGTTCACAGTGATCGCAGCCATTTGAGCAGCGATTCGTCGTGACGCCATCGCCCCGTTCGATGGCGTCCGGTCGAAGCAGCCACTGGTGGCTCACACGCCTCGAGTGCCTGTGCCTTCATCTGGACCGTGATCTCGGCGTACCGATGGGTCGTGTCCAGGCTGACGTGCCCAAGCCAGGCACGAATGACGTTGACCTCGACTCCTGCCTCCAGAAGGTGGACTGCGGCGGTGTGGCGCCACGTGTGGGGAGTGACGGCCTGACCGTTCGACCCCGGTCCACCGGCGCTATGGCGACGAACGATCTTGTAGAGCCCGAACCGCGTGAGCGCTTGGCCGGTGCGGGAAACGAACACCGGCGCGTTGGCGTCTTCCGGCCGGTCGGCGAGGAGCTCGCGCAGTCGCTCTGTGGTGAGAGCCCACAACGGACACACTCGCCACTTGTCGCCTTTGCCGTGGAGACGGACCTGCGACCTGGGCCCGAGGTCGAGGTGACGGATACGCAGATCGGCGACCTCCTGGACACGCGCGCCGGTGTTGTAGAGAAACAGCAGGAGCGTGTGGTCACGCAGGGCTCGCGGCCCGCTCGACGGCAGCCTCTTGAACAGCGACTCGACCTCGTCGCGTTGCAGGAATCGCGTGCGTGGAGGCGGCGTCCTCTTTGTCGGCACGCCGGCCAGGCGCTGCGCCTCTGCCAGGAGCTCCGGCATGCGCTCGGCCGCATAGTCGAACAGGCTGCGCAGGGCGGCCAGCCGCTGATTGCGCGTCGCGACGGTATTCCCGCGTTGCGTCTCCAGATGGCGGAGGAACCGTACGACACGCTCGCAAGCGAGGTCTCGGGGCTGGAGCCGTACCAGCTTGCACCGGCGCTCTCGTGCGGCGAAGTGCAGATACAGCACCACCGCATCGCGGTAGCTGCCGATGGTGGTCGGCTGAAGTCCTTTCTGACACGGCAGGTAGTCCTCGAAGAAGCTGCGTAGCAACTGCCCCAGCGTCGGTGACCCGTTCATCGCCGTAGCGCTCCGATGGCCGGCGAGGCGTAGCGCTCGAATCGCTCGTTCGCCTCGTCGAGCAGCTCCGCGGTGATCGACAGATACCAGGCGGTCGAGTCCGGATTGACATGCCCGAGAAAGGTCGAGAGATAGATCAGCCGCGCAGAGACATCGACTCCGGAGCGATACCACCGCAGCAGCGTCCCGACGGCAAAGCTGTGGCGCAGGCAGTGCAGCTTCGGTGCCGATACCCCGGGCGGTGGCAAGAATGCCGGATGGCCCCTGACGAGGTAGCCGAAGGTGTGGCTGATCGTGCCCGGGTCGATCGGATGTGCGCGGCGGAAGGAGAACACAGGGGCTTGGGGGTGACGTCGCCCGGCACGGTCCGCCATCTCGACGATGTACTCGGCCAGCTTCGCCCCGAGCTTCGGCCCGAAGGGGACGAGTCTGTCCTTGGCAAACTTCGTTTGACGGATACTGAGCACGCAGCGGTCGAGGTCGACATCACGAAGCTGAAGCCGGGAGACCTCTCCGACGCGCAACCCCAGCGTGTACATCGTCGCGAAGATGAGGTGATAGGTGGGTCCTCGGCAGGGACCCTTGGGGCGGTCGGGAAGGGCTCGGGCGATGTCGAGCAAGCGCTTCGCCCGCACGGGGTCGAACAGGAACGGCATCGGCCGGGGACCGGTGCGCCGGGGGCCGAGTCGCACCGGGGAGTGCGCAATGCGTTCCTGCACGACCAGCCAGTCGAAGAAGCAGCGGATGACGCCCAGGAGGTGGTTGTGGCTGCGCGCAGTACGGCGTCGCCGGGAGGCGAGGAACGCCTCGATGAGTTCGGGATGGACTCCGGAGACCTGATCGACCTGCCGCTCGCGTAGAAAGCGTTCCAGCATGGACAGCGCCGACTCCTCGATGAGGTACCTGCGGCCCAGCGCGCGCTTGTAGTGAACGTATCGCTGGATGTCTTCACCCAGCGGGGTGCGCGACGACGATTGCATCACGGGGCTCATAGCAGGGCCTCCCCGTCGCCGATGGCGACTTCGCGGAGGGACTCGACGTCGACCTTGATGTAGATCTCGGTGGCGCTTGTACAGCGGTGACCGACGTAATCGCCGATGGTCTTGAGGGGGAACTGCGCGTCGATGAGGCGTTGGACGCAGGTATGGCGCAGCGTGTGCGAGCCGGGACGCCGGACACGGATACCGGCCCTGCGCAGGTAATACGCGGCACGCCTGCCCACGACAGCCGACGCCACCGGCACGCGGGGAGCGACGGCGCGCAGGAAGACCCGTCGCTGCTGCGTGCTTGGCCGCGCATTCGTGAGGTAATCGAGCAACGCCTCACCGACGGCGACCGACAAGGGATAGGCGGTGCAGTGTCCGCCCTTGCGCTCGGGAACGAACAGGTGCTCGCGTTCCCAATCGATGTCATCGAGGGTCAGCGCGGCGACCTCGCGTGCGCGTAGTCCGTATGTGACGAGCAGAAGCAACATCGCGAAGTCACGCTTGCCGACCGCACCACGACGGTCCACGCGCTCGAACATCAACCGGACGGCGTCGGTACTGATCGACCGCGGCACGGTGGACAGGCGGTACGTGCGTGGCACCTCGACCGCCCTGGACAGGTCGCGCGCGGTCGTGCCTTCCCGGTGGGCATAGCGCAGCAGCACCCGCACAGCGCCACACATTCCAGTCATGCTGGGCTTGCTCATCTCCGTGCCGGTCTCGGTCACGAAGGTGCTGAGAATGGCGGGGGAGAGATCGGCGAGGTGCTGCACACCGATTCGAACCAGATAGGCTTCGAAGATTCGAAGATAGTCGCCGTAGCGCTGAATCGTCCCCTCGCGCAGACCCCGTTCCTCGCGCAGGTAAGTGAAGAATCCAGGTTCCTCGCTCAGAAAGGGATCGCGTGTGATTCGTGTCCGACCTCGTTTGACAAACGACTCGACCAGCAAGGCGACAAGGTGTTCGACAGGACCCCGGGCCGCATCGCGGAGTCGGCGGATGCGCTCGGCGCTACGGCCCGCCTCTCGTCCTGCCATGCGGTGGGCAACAAACGGTTCGACCTGCTCGGGGAGTGCTGCGAACGTCCTGACTCCCTGGCTCCAGGTGAACTGTGCGAACTGCCTCAGAATCGGAACCCGTGACCGGATGTAGTCCGGCGAATAGCCCTGACTCGACAGCCATGTGACGTAGCGTTCGATGGGCTCGCCGAGCCAACTGTTGCGGATCTGGGCGACGGTGCCGGGCTTGAGAAAGTACTGTTCCAACATGACAACCTCCTCTCCAGGTGGATGGGAGAGAAGATCGTCACGAATCGAAGGGCATTCGTTATGTGCCCCTGGACGCGCGCACCTCCGGTGGAATCCGCGTGTCGGGAGCCCACGGCCACATCATCCGGGCCGGCACATAACTACGATGATGTTCCCCGGAACATCATCGTAGAGCAGGATCTTCGCGGTGCCCCCGAGTGCGGAGAACGCCTCGACGTGGCCGCGGATGAGGTTCGGGAGCGAGGCGCCGAGGTAGAAGCGCACGAAGGGATATCGGGAATAGCTCAGCACCAGGACGAACGCCATCAGGGGGCGTTCGGCGCGCCCGATGGTGAACTTTCCGAAGTGTGCCCAGTCGACCTGGCTCTGCTCGCCAGGCAGGGTGCGGAGTCGCAGATACGCTTCGCGCGGGCGATGGGGCCGAAGCTGCGCGATGCGGTGGCGGAAGTGGTCGGGGCCGCCCGCGTAGCCCCTCGCCTTGACCATGTCGAACAGCCGAGCGGCGGTGAGCGTGGGGAATCGCTGCAGCGTCTCGGTGATGAACCCCATGTAGGGGTCGAGCTTCGAGGGTCGGCGCGGGCGCCGGCGCTCGCGCTCCACCCCTGCCTCGCCCAGGACCCGCTCGACGGTGGAGTGGTGGACGCCGAGCTGTGAGGCGATGGTGCCCACCCGCCAGTGCTCGACGAAGTGGTAGCGCAGAATCTGCGCCCTGAGCTCGTCGTCGATGGGCATCGTACTCGCCGCTCAGTGCCAGGTGCGCCCGCGCGCGCGTCGTCGCACCGGCAGGCGCCGCCACTGCCGGCGGACAAACTCGCTGACCGGGCGCGCACAGAAGTGGCAATGCATCGCATGGGCCGGTGGGGGGGACATCGACGGGCTCGCCTCGCGCATCGGACCTTGATGACGGGCGAGTGCACCACCGCGCGGGGGAGAAGCGGAACCGTGATGCGTCACTTTCTCGCGGTGAGCGCCTTCGCGGCACCGGCGCCGGTAGCGGCGCTGGCGCTCGGCGTGACAGTGTCGGCCGCGTCGAGAGCGCTGATACCGGCGTCCCGCCGCACGCAGCGATTCACGCCGAGCGGGGTCGCTGCAACCCGCCCCGCAGTACTGCTGGCCCCGATCACAGCGCGAGCAGATGAGCACCTGGCGCCGGCACCGGGCATACAGAAACATCCGGGCATCGTCCATCGCTCTCCCCGGCGGGGAGGGCTGGACGATCCGCA
>JAJDZN010000293.1 GCA_022824585.1 Bryobacterales bacterium
TCATGCTGCCGGGCGAGGCCTACGGCTACCTCAGTTCAAGGTTGGTCAAGGAGGTCTGCCAGCACGGCGGCGACATCGACGATTTCGTGCCCCCGCATGTCGCGGAGGCACTCCGGGCACGCCGAGATCGCCAGGGCGGAACAGGCTAGTCTGGAAGTATGGAATTCTCCGCACGCGTGGGGCGGATCAGCGAATCCACCACGATGGCAGTTACCGCGGAAGCCGGCAGGCTAAAACGGGCGGGCGTCGACGTGGTGGCCCTGGGTGCCGGCGAGCCGGACTTCCCGACCCCCGAGCACATCAAGCAGGCGGCCATTCGGGCTATCGAGGCCAACTTTACGCGCTACACGGCCGCGGGCGGCATTCCCGAACTGCGCGAAGCGATCGTGGCCTGGCACGCTCGCGAGTTTGGAACCGACTACGCGCCGAGCGAATGCATCGCGACCGTAGGGGGCAAGCACGCCATCTTCAACTGCCTGGCCGCGCTGGTCGGGGACGGGGACGAGGTGATCCTGCCCGTGCCGTACTGGGTGACGTTCTTCGACGTCATCAATTACTACGGAGGGACGCCGGTGAGGGTCGCGACGAGCGAGTCGAACTCCTTCGCGCTGACGGCGTCAGACATCGAGGGCGCCCTCACGGATCGCACCAAGGTCGTGGTTGTCAACTCGCCAAACAATCCTTCCGGCGCGGTCGTGAGCCGGGCCGAGTTCGAGAAGATCCTCGCCTTGACGTCGAGCCGCGGGGTGACGCTGCTTTCGGACGAGTGTTACAGCCACTTCGTCTACAGCGCCGAACCATTTTCGATTGCCGCCTCCGCAGGCGCCAAGCCCGCCACAGTGGTCACCGGTTCTCTGTCCAAGACGTTCGCGATGACCGGTTGGCGCCTAGGCTACCTGTTGGGATCCGCCGAGCTGATCTCCAACGTCAACAAGCTGCAGAGCCACGCCACGTCCAACCCGAACTCCATCGCGCAAAAGGCGGCGGTGGAGGCCCTGACCGGCCCGATGGAGCCGGTTTACGAAATGCTGGAGCAGTACCGCGCACGACGTGCCTACGTGGTGGCGGCTCTCAACGAAATTCCGGGAGTGAGCTGCCCCCAGCCGCGCGGGGCCTTCTACGCCTACCCCAACATTAGCTGCGCGTTCGGCAAGGGCGGCGTGCACTGCGCCATGGACTTTGCCAAGAAGCTGCTGAGCGACGAGCATGTGGCAGTGGTGCCAGGCGAAGCGTTCGGCACGTCCGAACAGGTTCGGCTGTCCTACGCAGCCTCTATGCAGGAATTAGAGGAAGGCATCCGGCGCATCCGCCGCTTCATCGCCAAGCTGACGTGAATCGACTGGAACCACTGAAGTTCCGCCCCGAGCTGCGCGAGAAGATCTGGGGTACGAAAGACCCCGCGCCGATCTTCGAGCGACAAGAGCGCCTCATCGGCGAGGCTTGGTGCGTACACAACGGCAGCACGGTCGCCAGCGGGCCGCTAGAGGGTCGAACCGTACGATCGCTGGTCCAGGAATTCGGCGCCCGCCTGATGGGGCCGAGCTGGAGCGCCGCGGTCAAGCCTCCACATGCCAACTTGGCGTACGAAGACATGCCCCGGTCCGAGTTCCCGGTGCTCGCCAAGCTGCTCTTCGCCGAGGATCAGCTATCCGTGCAGACGCACCCGGACAACGATATGGCGCAGGCTGCGGGGAACGAGCGCGGCAAGACCGAGCTGTGGTACGTCGTCGCGTCGCGGCCGGGCGGACGGCTCGGCTTGGGACTGCGAGAGCCCCTCGACTCCGAGCAACTTGCGCAAGCGGCCGCGAGTGGCGCGATCGCAGACCAGCTCCGCTGGGTGCCGGCCGTGCCGGGGGAGTGCGTGCTGGTCCCGGCCGGCACGGTGCATTGCGCCGGCAACGGCGTGGTGCTGTGCGAGGTCCAGCAGAATTCGGACATCACTTACCGGCTGCACGACTACGGCAGGCTCGGACTCGACGGCAAGCCGCGCGAGCTCCAGGTCAAAAGCGCTGTGGCAGCCACCAAAGCGCATGCCCGTCCCGTCCCGGCGCTGCCCCGGGAGATCACCGCAAGTCCCTGCCTGATCGAGCACTTGGGACGGTGCTCGTCGTTCGTCGCGGAACTGCTGACTTGGGAGCATCCCTTCGTGTATTCGCCAGATCCAAGGCGCTGCCAGCTGCTGGCCTGTGTCAGGGGTGCCGGAACGCTAAACGGCATGCCCTTCTCTGCCGGCGACGCATTTCTGATTCCGGCCGAGTCGTCGCGCTTCCACGTGGATGGCGGGGAAGTGCAAGCCGTGCGCGCATATTTGCCGTGATGGATCTGGAATCCAATACTCCCGGCCGACGGAACGGAGCGGACCAGTCCGGTCATGTGGATGGACGACGCTACACCCGGGTTTGAGACTGGCACGGCCAGAGAGTCTGTTGGGTGCCCGGCACCGACGGATGGCCGAACCCGGCAATAGAGCGACCAAAGTGTCGCCTCGCTTGCGCATTGCTGCTCCAGCAGCCAACTCCGGTCGGCCACGACAAGTGATCCGACGTCCCGCTCGGCAGGTTAGGCGGGGCAGTTGTGTGGTTGTCGCTACGCCTTGTGAACGGCAAGCCCCCCCGGCCGCTTCTATAATGGCGACCGACATGAGCCAGTCGACCCGTCGCTCGTTCCTTTCGACTCTTGCCGCCGCCTCCGCTCCCGCGTGGCTCTCTGCCTTTCAGGAGCTCAGAGCTGCGAACCACGAAAAAGTTCGGATCACCGACATCAAGACGATGGTGCTGCAAGGACCGCGGACATACACCCTGGTGCGCGTGGACACCGACGCGGGCATTCACGGTTTCGCTGAAGCGTACGGTTCTCCTGGCTTGGGAGTCAAGGAAGAGATTCATGGCCTGAGGGAGTTGTTCATCGGCGAGGATCCTCTGCAAATCGACCGCCTCTATACGGGCTATCGCTACACCGACGGGAGCGCTCATGCGCAGCAGCGTGCGATGAGCGGCATTGAGATGGCCCTTTGGGACTTGGCTGGCAAGCTGCTCGACGTGCCGACTTGCAAGCTACTTGGAGGCAAGTTCCGCGACAGGGTCCGCCTCTACGACCACTCGAGACCGGACGACTTCTTCGACAAGGCCGTCCTGCGGGACTGGGCGCAGCAGGTCAAGGAGAGCCCGTTCGGGATCAACATGCACAAGTTCGGGCCCTTGCGGAATAGCCCTGGCATCGACCCGGGCCGCGATCCATCAAACCGCATGCTCTCCAGCGGCGAGCTACGGCGGCTGCGCCAGGGATTCGAGAACTGCCGCGACGCACTCGGCTTCGAGCACGACATCCTGATCGGCTGCCACTGGGAATTCGACCTGCGCAGCTCGATCGACATGGCAGTCGCGTTGCAGGACGTCAAGCCGCGCTTCTTGGAAGACCCGCTTCCGGTTGCATACTCCGAGAGCTGGAAGCGGTTGGCAGAGATGTCCCCCGTGCCCATCTGCACCGGAGAGAACTGGATGCGACGCGCCGACGCCCTACCATTCGTTATCAACGCCGCGATTGACATATTGCACCCGGACTTGCGCAACTCGGGTGGGTTTCTCGAGAACAAGCGCATGGCCGACCTGGCCGACCTGTACTTTCTGCCGATGGCGAACCACAATACCGGCAGCATCGTCAACGGTATGGCGACTATCCATTGGGCTTCGACCATACGCGACTATTTCGCTTGCGAAACCGTGTTCTTCGATGGCGGTTGGATGGACGACGTTATTGCGCACGATGGGCCGCTGGCGAAGGGAGGCTTCGTCGAGGTTCCGGACAAGCCGGGCCTCGGCATCGAACTCGACCCCGATGTTGTCAAGGCCCATCTCGCTGAGGGCGAGACTTGGTGGGGCTAGGACCGGGGGCATGGCAAGAACTGTCGGCCCGGAGCGGTCGCGGCACCAGCCTGCGTTGGTTCAATGACAGCCGGCGCTGCTTGGGGCGCAGCCCTGACCGCGCCGATCCTGATCAGTCCCACGACCGGCGCAAGGACAACACCCACAGCGCGGCCGGCCCGAGCATCGCGAATCCCAAGCCTAGCGCCCCGGCCCGGGCGGACAGGCCCCCGTCGAGAAGCTGGCCCATAACGTAGGTCGATACCGAGGCGGTGGCCATGAACAGGCCCATGTCAGCGGCGAAGACCCGTCCGAGAAACTGGTTCTCGGTGTTGAGGTGCAGCAGCGTCGTCGAACACACCCAGACCAATGCGGCGCCGCCATGGGCGAGCACGAGGAAGAGCCCCGCCAGAGGCATCAAGAGCGTCTGGCTGAACAACATATAGCCGCAACCGGCAGCCAGGTAGCCCATCAAGACTGTCCAGCGCATGCTGTTCTGGCTCTTGCTGAATCGCCGCCCCATCACCAGGGGCCCGAGGGTCGAGCCAGTCCCTTGGAACGCGAACAACACAGCCATCCCCAGCGCCGGGCTGGCTCCGACGGCGAAATCGCGGGTGCCGAGGATCGTGGTCAGGACGACCCTCGCGCCCATGATCCCGAGCCCGAGCTTGAGCGTGAGGAGCGTCGCGAGGCGCCAGTCTCTGATCATGTACAGGAAGCCCTCGGCAATCGGCCGAAAGCTAAGCGCGGCTAGCCACGACTGCTTGCGCAGGCCGGCCAAGTGGCGTTCGAAGGCGCGCACGCGGTACACGAACCACGCCGACAGCAAGAAGGTCACCGAGTTCGCCACGAATACGAACTCCCGCCCAAGGTAGGCCACAGCCACGCCGCCCAAGGCGGCGCCCATGGTCACGGTGAGCGACCAGGTCGTAGAACCGAGGGCGTTCGCTGTTGGCAGGTCGTCCCTCTCGATCAGGCTGGGCAGGATCGCACTGCGCCCGGCCTCGAAGAATGCCGCCGTGCCGATCTCGAGCGTCAGCAGCAGGTAGAGCCAAGGCAGTTCTTCCTGCCGGTCGATCAGCAGCATGCAAAGCACCAAGGCGGCGCGGACCAGGTCGCTCACCAGCATCACCTTGCGGCGACTCAGCCGGTCGTTGGCGGCACCGGCCGTGGGGCCCAGCAGCATCATGGGCAGGATCTGCAGGATCGCAGCCCAGGCCACCAACTCGGCCCGGCCGCTCAGCTCCAAGATCATCGAGTAGATCGCGACCGAATAAAACCAATCGCCCGAGCCGCTGATCAGCTGCGCAATCCAGACCCTGCGAAAGTTTGGCGAGCGCCTCAGTAGTTGCGCGTAGCCGCGCAGCGAGACCTGGGACGCCACTTTCGCAGACTCACGCCGAATACAGCCCGGTGCGTTCCTTGGCCCGCCGGACAGTCTCTGCAGCGATGGGCGCGACGCGCTCGGCGCTGTCTCGCAACACGGCGCGCAGGTGGGTGCGGTCGTCCATCAACTCGTTGTAGCGTCGCTGGATCGGTTCCAGCTTGGCGCTGATCATCTCGCTAACCTCGCTCTTGAGCGCACCGTAGCGCATGCCCGCGAAGTGACTCTGCATCTGCGAGTCAGTCCAGTCGCTAAAGGCTTGGAAGATCGTCAGCAAGTTGGCGACGCCAGCCCCCGGCCCGGCCCAGTTCACGGCAGGCTGAGAGTCCGTCACAGCCCGGCCGATCAGCTTCTTGACGCGTCCGGGCGGATCGAGCAGGCTGATCGAGTGGTTGGGAGAATCCGTCGACTTGCTCATCTTCTTGGTGGGATCGTCCAGACCCATGATGCGCGCTCCGACGGTCGGGAGCTTGGTCTCGGGCACGATAAATGTCTTGCCGTACAGCTTGTTGAAGCGCTGCGCGATGTTGCGCGTCAGTTCCATGTGCTGCGACTGGTCGTCTCCGACCGGAACCGCCTTGGCTTGGTACAGCAAGATGTCCGCCGCCATCAACACGGGGTAGAGGAATAGCCCCGTGCCCACCGAATCCTGGCTGGCATCGGCCTGCAGCGTCTTGGCCTTGAACTGCGTCATGCGATTGAGCCAGCCAAAAGGGACCGTGCAGGTGAAGATCCAGGCCAGTTCGACATGGGCGGGAATCTGCGACTGCACGAAGACCGCCGATTGCTTCGGGTCCAGACCAGCTGCCAAGTACAAGGCCGCCACCTGCTCGCAGCTTTCCCGCAAGGCCTTGGGATCTTGTGGAACCGTGATGGCGTGCTGGTCTACGATGCAGAAAATCGGCTCGTAGTCGTACTGGATTTCCGCCCAGTTGCGCAGCGCACCCAAGTAGTTGCCGATGTGCAGCGCACCGGTGGGCTGCATGCCCGAAAAGATCCGCGGCTTCATGTGTGGACGGGAATTTTCCATTCTATCGCTTGCCCTCCGATGGTCTCGGGCCAGGGGCCAAGGGACTCCGCGGGCGCGGCCGGGGCCGGACCTCCGGCAGACAGCCCCAGCGACAGCGCATCAAACATCTTCGCTGGAAGGGCTCGGCGGACTGCGAACCGGGCAATATCCGAGCGCGTCAGCGCCCCAGAGTGCGATGCCATGCACACTATTGGCGCTGCCCATCGGAACAGGCGCACCCGCCGACTTCAGCCGGCTTTGCGCAGCCCTGATGTAGAATGATCACCAAAGCGTCATATTGCGGCTGGACGCTTGCGGCTACGCTGCCTCCCTCCAGCTAGCGCCACATCGTGGACTTCGACCAGCTACATACATTCCTCGAGATCGTCCGCCTCAACAGTTTCTCCAAGGCGGCCAAGACTTGCTACCGCACCCAGCCTGCCATCAGCGCGCAGATCCGCCAGATGGAACAGGAGCTGGGCACGCAGCTGTTCGACCGCTTCGGCAGCCGCATCACGCTAACGGTCGCCGGCCGCACCTTCGCCGAGTACGCGAGGAACATCCTCGACCTGCGGCGCCAGGGATTCGACGCAGTGCGCGAGCTCGAGCACGTTGCCAAGGGCGAGATGAGCATCGCCGCCAACGAGGCGACGTGCATCCACGTGCTGCCGGGCGTGTTCGCCCGTTACAAGGAACAGTTCCCGGAAGTGCGGATCCAGGTCGTTCGCGCCTACGGCGCCGATACCATCGAATCGGTCGTGGACAACTCCGTGGATTTCGGAGTGACGCAGCTGCCGCTCCAGGAGAAAAAGCTCGAAGTCGTCCAGATCTATTCCGACGAGATCCGGCTCATGACCGGCGCCAATCACCGGTTCGCGCGCAAGAAGACGATCGGCCCGGAAGAGATCGTAGAAGAGGACCTGCTGCTTCCGAAAGCCGGACGCACCCGCACTCGCATCAACGAATATCTCGACCCGTACGAGGACGGGGTGCGCATCTCGATGGAGCTGGAATCGAGCGAGATGCAGAAGCGCTTCACCGAGGCCGGCCTCGGCGTGACCTTCATGGCGGTCACAAGCGCCCGCGAGGAACTCGTCTCGGGCCGTCTGAGGGCCATCCGGCTGTTGCCGCTGCCGATGATCCGTACAATCGGGCTGATTTACCGCAAGGACAAGGCGTTATCACTAGCATCTCTGGGGTTCATCAAGCTAGTGAGCGAGTTCGCGGCCAAGACCGGCCTGGGACTGCCGGCTGTGAGGACTGCCTCATGAAGTGGGTCATGAAGACCTCCCGCCTGATCGTCGGGACAGGCGATGGGAACCAAGCGTACAGTTCGCTGAAGCAGTGCCCCCCGGAGGTTCTGAGCCGCTTCAAGGACAGCGCAGTCGGTCCCAACGCCTGCACCATCGTGATCACGAACCGCGAAGCCCTCGAGGCGATTCGCAGCCGGGCGATCGAAGCACCGGGCAGGATCGAACCGGCGGCACCAGCCGAAACACCCGAGGAACAGGCTCGCGAGAAGTTCACGATGCCTCGGTGGCAAGTTCTGGCGGGCAGCGCGCTGGCGGCGGTCGCCCTGCTCACCGCTCTGCTGGTGTGGGCGATGCACGGCTGAGCACAGCTCGAGCCCTGCCCCTAACGATCCGTCAGAGTTGGCACAGATGTTGGCGGCAACGCTAATCCGCACAATTCCCGGAGCGTGCAAAGGGGCCTCGATCCCCTGGATTGGAAAGCTCCCGCCCGTCCGGATGAGTATCCACTCGAACCATGGACAGTGATATCGTGACGGCACCACCATGCCGGTGAAGATCCAGATATCCTTGGCGCCGGAACTGCACGCGCGGCTTCGCGCGCGCTCATCCGAGTGCGGAGTCTCGTTAGCCGAATACGTTCGGCGACTAGTGGCCCGCGATCGAAGCGAACCCTCGCGCGGTGTTGACCGCGCGTTGGTCTTCGATCTCGGTTCGTCCGGAGGAAGCGACATCGCCTCGGAGAGGGATCGGATGATAGCGGAAGCGATTAGCGCCGCAAAACGCCGCAATTGAACGCGTTCGACCTCCTGCGATGAGGAGTCGTTCCTGTATCACATGCCTTGGCGCGGATGGCAGTGCGCACAACCTCATCGATTCGCCGGGTGGCCCTGAGCCCGCGTCCTGTCGACCGTGGCACACCGAGGTCCGAACCGGCGGCCGCAGGTCCGCCTGCAGGGTGCGTCTTTCGCGACCCTTCCCAATGGCTAGGTCCCTGCTCTCTCAACGTCGTAGGATGGAATAGTCATGCGTTTAGTCTGCGTACAGGCCTCCGACGGCGTGCAGTTTCCGGGCGTTGTCGTCGGCAACGACATCTATGATCTCTCCCCCATTTGTGCCGACATTCCGGGCTTCCTGCGCGATCAGGAGGGCCTGACCGAAGATGCCCACAATCTGATCGCCCGAAGCGAGCCAGCCGCGCAGGTGGACAAGGCAAGGCTCTGCGCCCCGGTGCCGCGCCCCGGAAAGTTCATCTGCATCGGCCTGAACTACCGGGACCACGCGATTGAGTCCGGCATGGAGATCCCCGAGATCCCCACGGTGTTCACCAAGTACGACAACGCGGTGTGCGGCTGCTGCCAGCCCATCGTGCTCCCGGCCGCGTCGAGCCAAGTGGATTACGAGGCCGAGCTGGCCTTTGTGATCAAGAAGGAGGCCAAGCACGCCAAGGCCAGCGACTGGCTCGACTACGTTGGCGGCTACACCTGCGTGAACGACGTCAGCGCGCGGGATTTCCAGCTCGCGACCTCGCAGTGGACTATCGGCAAGACGTTCGACACGTTCGGGCCGATGGGACCGTGGCTGGTCACAGCGGATGAGATCGAGGATCCGGGCAAGCTCCGGATCTGGCTGGATCTGAACGGCGAGATCATGCAGGATTCGAACACCGAGCAGCTAGTGTTCGGCATACCCGAACTGCTCGAGTACCTGTCGGTGGTGATGACGCTGAACCCGGGCGACGTCGTGTCCACCGGGACGCCGCCGGGCGTCGGCATGGCCCGCAAGCCACCGGTGTATCTCAAGCCGGGCGATGTCTGCAAGGTGGGAATCGAAGGTGTGGGCGTGCTGGTCAACGAATGCGTCGCCGAGGACGCCTGACCCTTGTTCGGACGCTTGCGGCCAGCCCGCAAGTACGGCCTAGGGCAAGTTCACTGCCGCTTGGCTATTGCGATCCGCGCCTTGGCCCTGGCTAGGGCCTTCTGAGCGCGATCCACATCAATCTCGAACGAGGACAGCTTCAGGCGCTCGTCGGCGCGTTCCAGCGCTTGGCGAGCACGCTCGGCGTCGATCTCGTCGGAGCGTTCCGCCTTCTCGGCAAGGACGCGGACGCGATCGGGCAGAATCTCCACCGCACCGCCATCGATGGCTAAGTGCTCTTCCCCGCCACGCGCCACGGCGTATGTCAGGACTCCGGTGCCGACTTCAGCCAGAAACGGGGCGTGCCCGGGCAGCACGCCGGCATAGCCAGTGGCGAGGGGCAGCTGGACCGAGACGGTATTCTCGTCCAGCACGAGCCTGTCCGGGACAGCGACCTCGAGGCGTATGGTGTTCTCAGGCATGGGAACCGCTTAGGCGCCGAACGTGACCCGCCCTTGCGGGGGCGTCTTACCGCAAGCGCGGAAATCTCGCGCTTTGCGACCGTTGCTAACTCCTAGTCTAGCTTGCTCCCTGAGCATGCGACCGTCGAGACGCAGCGCGCGGAATCCGGAACGAGCCTCGGGGCAGAGTTGCCCGCTCCGCCAGCGCGGGCCGGAACACCCAGGCAATCCCCGGACCTACCGCTGGGGCGGAGCGACAGTGCTCCCTGATCCTTCTCGTAGACTGGGGGCATGTCCAAGAGCGCCTCCCCGGACCATCCGATCCACGAGCTGATCTCTGAGCGCTGGAGCCCTTACAGCTATTCGAACCGGCCGGTGCCTCAATTAGACCTGCTATCCATTTTCGAGGCGGCTCGCTGGGCCGCTTCGTCGTTTAACGACCAACCGTGGCGGTATATCGTCGCAACCCGCGACCGAACAGATGACTTCGAGAGAATGCTGAGTTGCCTGCTCGACGGCAACCGGATCTGGGCGAAGGAGGTTCCCGCGCTCGCCTTGGGGTGCATCCGCCAGACCTTCTCCCGCAACAACAAGCCCAACCGCGTGGCCCAGCACGACCTCGGGCTGGCCTCGGCAAGCCTCAGCCTGGAGGCGACCAGTCGCGGAGTCTACGTGCATCAGATGGCCGGATTGATGCCCGACAAGGCTCGAGAGGTGTTCGGGATTCCCGAGGGATTCGAGGCTGTCACCGCGCTCGCGCTCGGC
>JAJDZN010000335.1 GCA_022824585.1 Bryobacterales bacterium
TTAGCAGGCCGACTTGGACATCCATGAGAGTGACCGTCGCGTGATATGCGGCGATCGCCTGACGCACCTGCTCCTCGCTGTGGTCCTTATCTTCCGGGTAGTTGCCTAGCGCCGGGGCTGGGATGTCGGCAGTATCGTCGGCTGGTTCGTCCGGAGGGGCGACTTCCGAGATTGGGTGCTGCTGGAAGAATTCCTTGGGCGCTACCCACGGCTGGTGCGGTTTGTGGAAGCCGGCAGCGATAAAGAACGGATTGTCTTGGTTCTCCCGCATGAGTTCAATGACGCGCCGTGTGGTCTGACCATCAGGAGTCTCGGCTTCGGTCTCGTCGGTGGCCCGCCAGCTCAGCGGCATCCCAGTCGGCCGGTCGAGGTGCCCTAGGATCTCCGCTCTTGAGAGGCCATCGTCCGCACCCTCGATCCATGTGTTGTCACGGACCTCGGAATGGTCCACTCCCGGAAGGTAGTGCTCCCGACGGGCGGCATTCTCGGAGATGTCCCATTTCACGGCAGCTTCGTACCTGCCGTGGGCTACCTTCCCCACCCTGGCGGTGAAGTATCCGTGCGCACCGAAGTACTCGGGCAGCATCACGACGTCGCCGAGGTAAGTGCGCGGCTCTACGAAGTTTCCGTAGACATTCGTGGTCGGTGGGCGGCGACCGCTGAGGAAGGATGTCCGAGACGGGTTGCAAACGGGATCCTGAGCGTAGGCCCTGTCGAATTGCACTCCCTCGGATGCGAGGCGGTCGAGATTCGGAGTCTTGGCTGTCGCATAGCCGTCATACGAGCCCAGCGCAACGTTTAGATCGTCGACGACGATGAAAAGCACATTGGGCCGTTCCGGCAGTGCGGAAGTCTCAGACGTAGCGCATGCCCCCAACAGCAGGCACAGGCAGGCCGCGGCCAGCACCATCACCTGCGATTGAGAAAATAGGTGGGAGATTCGGCGTTGATACATGGTTGTTCGAGGGCTACCCAGCGCTGTCCGATCCGGAGCACAGCCCGAACCTATGATAGATGCGCCTGCTGTCCGCGAACTCCGTGAGTTCCGTTCCAGTGGATTTCGCGCCCCCGAATCCGTAAGCCATGGCCCGCAAGCTGCAATCCATCTTTCTTATCGGCCCCGCAGGACGGCTCGAGGCACTTCTCGAAGAACCCGAGCCTCCCAATCGAATCGAGCGTGCCTTCGTCGTCTGCCACCCTCACCCGCAGCACGGCGGGACGATGCATAACAAGGTCGTCTTCCGTATTGCCAAAGCCGGCCGCAGCACGGGGGCGGCCGTGCTGCGATTCAACTTCCGCGGCGTCGGAGCGAGCTCGGGCACTTATGATGCCGGCGAAGGCGAACAGGACGATCTCAGGGCAGCGATGCAGTACATGCAGGAACGCTATGCGGGCATCCCCTTGGCTGTGGGCGGGTTCTCGTTCGGGTCGAGAATCAGCTTGCGCGTCTGTTGCGGTCACCCGACCGTGGAGCGAATCATCGCCGTCGGAACTCCAGTCAATCGAGGCGACTTGAGCTTTCTCAAGGCATGCGGCTGCCCGAAGCACTTCGTGCATAGCACGCAGGACGAGTTCGGCTCGCGCAGCAACCTAGAACGCGTCTTCGCCACGGCGGGCGAGCCCAAGCATCTGACCTGGATTGACGCCAGTGATCACTTCTTCACCGACTCTCTGGATGCACTGGAGGATGCCGTGCGCAAGGCGCTCGGCTAGGCTGCGCACAGTGAAGTTCGCGATCTACGGTGCCGGTGCGGTCGGCGCCTTCCTGGGTTCCCGGTGGCTCGAAGCCGGGCACGATGTCCACTTCATCGCACGCGGAGCGAACCTAGACGCCCAGCGCGAGCGAGGCTTGTTGATTCGGAGCGAGGTCTTCGGCGAGAAGCGCTACAAAGTGCATGCAACCGCATCCGCGGCCGAGGTCGGCCCATCGGACTTTGTGGTCTTGGCTGTCAAGGCCAGCGCGCTGACAGAAATCGCACCGCACGTCGAGCACCTGAAGGGCGCCAACACGACCTTCGTATCAACGCAGAACGGTCTGCCGTGGTGGTACTTCCACGGCGTGCCAGGGGACGACAGGCCAATCGCGTGTGTCGATCCCGGAGGCGTGATCGCAAAGCATATCCCAGCGCCGCTCGTTTTGGGAGCGATCGTCTACATGTCGTGCTCGTTGGCCGGTCCCGGCATCGTTACCCACACCTCCGGTGTGCGCCTGCCGCTGGGAGAGCCGTCCGGGGAACGCACTGAACGCATACGCCTGCTGTCATCGGCGCTGCGGGATGCCGGCATCAAGGCACCGGTGCGCAACAACATCCGCCATGAACTGTGGGTCAAGCTCATGGGCAACGCAGCGTTCAATCCTCTCAGCGCCCTGACCCGCAAGACACTGGCTGAACTGACCGATTCCCCCGAAGGCTTGCGCCTGACGGAGGCAATCATGGACGAAGTGCGGCAGGTCGCGTCCGCAGTCGGCGTGCAGATCGCGCTCTCCAACGAACGCCGCATCGCCGGGGCGCGCGCGGCGGGAGATCATAAGCCATCCATGCTCCAAGACTTGGAGCAGGGGCGTGTTGCCGAATTGGATGCGCTGCTCGGTGCCGTGCTGGAACTCGCCGACAGGTACCACGTTTCCACGCCGACGCTCAGAGTGATCGATGCCGCCTCCAGGCTGCTCTTCCAGCGGGCGTCTGAGCGGGTGACCTAAACCCCGAGGACGTCTCCGAGACACCAAAGCTGATCAGAGCCACAGACCATGCTGCATTGGGACCATCCACAGGTTCGTGAACTCATCCGGCTCGCAGTGGCCGAGGATGTTGGCTCCGGCGACGTAACTACCGAGGCCTGTGTGCCCGAAGACTCGCAGAGCGTAGGCTATTTCTTGCCTAAGCAAGACTTAACGTTGGCTGGCACTGAACTCTTGCCAATCATCTTTGACCAAGAGAAGGTCGAGATCCTGGAAGGTGATGGTACACATGTGCTCGCGGGCCAAGTCTTCGCCAAGGTCGGCGGAGCAACCCGGAGACTGTTGACCATGGAGCGGACGGCCTTGAATTTCCTTCAACGGACTTGCGGCGTTGCCACCTTGACGAGTCAATTCGTCGAGGCGATTGAGGGAGCGGGATGTACGCTTCTGGACACGCGCAAGACCAGCCCCGGCATGCGCGTCCTCAATAAGCTCTCTGTCCAAGCTGGCGGCGGAACGAATCACAGGCTAGGACTGTTCGACGCAGTACTGATCAAGAACAATCACATCGATGCCGCAGGCAGCATTACACAAGCGATCGAGAACTGTCGGCCCTCGGGTCGGACAGTCGAGGTCGAGGTTCGCAACGCGGAGGAGTTAGAAGAGGCTCTCAGCTGTGGGGTCCGCCACATCCTCCTGGACAATTTCTCCCCTCAACAAGTTGCCAACGCCGTAGAGCGGGTCGCGGGCCGGGCAAAGTTGGAAGTATCCGGCAACGTCCGGCTAGAGACAATCCGAGAATACGCCGAAGCCGGAGCCGACTATATTTCCGTTGGGGCGCTAACCCACTCTGCGCCTGCTGCCGACATTAGTTTCAGGTTCGAGTGAAGTTGGCCGACGGGTCCAACTGACCTCGCGTGCAGGTGATCTTCGGGCGGCGTTGATCACCCAAGTTCCGACTTGCTGCGCTCGGCCGGGCCCGACAACGGATGGTTCAATTCCAGTGCGATCGGGGGTTCTTGCTCCTTGGGCCCACTTAAGAAGCCATGGACCGTAACAACCCAAGAGAGTGCCGCTTGCATCAAGGCCACTGGCGAGTCCATTTGTCCATACCACTGCACCGTGAACCATGAAGCGAGCAGAAACATGGTAACTAGGCTGATCTTTTGAGTTGTTGTCTTGCGCTTCCAGTGAGCCAGCCAGTTCGACGTCTCCGGCTCGATCCTAGGCTGGACTGCGAAAGGATCGCTCATGCTCACACTCTATCACCGGATCGTCGAGGCGATTGAAGCAACAGGCTGCACGCTTCTAGACACACGCAAGACTAGCTCCGGCATGCGCGTCCGTAGCAATCGATGGCGCGAATCGCCGCCTAGGACTCCTTAACGCAGCACCGACCAAGAACAATCACATCGACGTCGCGGGAGATATCGTGCCAGCGATGCAGAGCTGTCGGCTCTTGAATCGGGCAGTCGAGGTCGAGGTTCGGGATCTGGCAGAGTTGGACGAAGCGCTTCGCTGTGGAACCCGCCATGTCTTACCGGACAGTTTCTCCCCCCAACAAGTTGCCGAGACCGTAGAGCAGATTGCAGTCCGTGCCAAATCGACCGTATCCGGCAACATCCGGCTAGAGACAGTCCGAGAATACGCCGAAGCCGACTATATTTCCGTTGGAGCGCTAACCCACTCCGCGCCTGCCGCTGACATCAGCTTTAGGCTGGAGTGAAATCGGCCAACGGTTCAGACTGATCCCGAGCGCGGGCGAGCTGCTGGTGGCTTTGATCACGTGATTTCCGGCGAGCGACGCTCGGCATCAGTCGAGCGCGAGCCGTTCAACTTCAACTCTGTGATGACAATGATCTCACGCGGCCCAGACTGGGAGAAATAGGCCCAGCCCAGCAGTAACCAGCTCAGCGACATCCAGACCCAGTCGCTCAAATAGCCCCTCTCAAACGATTCAGCAGTCTGCCATACACAATAGAGGAGCCCCCCCGCGAGTACAAGCTTTTCGTGTTTTTTCTTGCGGCGCCATGGAGCCAGCCACCAAGATTCCTCCGCCTCAATCCTAGGCCCCATGGCTGTATCGTAGCCAATCTTGAAACAGCGATGCCCGTATAGGCCTCACCCCTCGTGCAGCACTTCAACGGGGTCGAGGCGCGCTCCGATCCGGGCCGGATACACCCCCGCGATGATGCTCGCGACAAGGATCAGAGTGGTAGCACCTAGCAACATACCCACCGGCCAGTGAAACTGGATCGTCCAGCCGAACGACTGCTTGTTGATCACCTTGATCAGAATCACTGAGAGAGCGCCGCCCAGCACCAACCCAATCACATTCGAGAGCAGTCCGAGCAGAGCCGCTTGGGCTAGCACGAGCTTGCGAACTTGCGTCTTCGTGGCGCCGAGGATCCGGAGCACGCCTAGGTCAGTCTTGCGGTCTATGACCAAGGTCAGCAACGCTCCCGCCATTCCCAGGATTGCCACTAGTATCGCCACCGCCTCCAGCGCGTAGGTAATGGCGAACGTTCTGTCAAACACCTCGTTCGCGCGCTCGCGGAGTTCGCGGTTGCGTGCGACCCGCACACGATGACCCGCCACGGCGTGGATAACCTTGGACCTAGCTGCTTCGAGATCCGAACCATCTGCGAGATACACCGCCGCGCTGGTCAGCTGTCGGTCAGGCAAGTACTCCATCAGCACCTCACGATGCCCGATGACATAGCCTTGCTCGGCGGAATAGTCGTAGTAGACAGCCACGACTTCGAATTCTTCCGCGCCATCGCCGATCGGTAGGGCCAAGGTGCTGCCAACCCCGAGGCCATGTTTGTTGCTAAATGGCTCGCTGATAATCACGCTCTTGGTAGAGACCAACCGCTGGCACATGGTTGGAATGTCCGGTCCGTGCAAGATCTGCATCTGGGATCGGCCGGGATGGATGCGGAAGTCTGCGAGTGCAAGGTTCGCAGGTAGGCCACCGTAGCTGATCGCGTAGCGACGGAAACGGTCCACGGCGTCGACTTCCGGCAACGCTTCGACCAAGCCCGCAACCTCCTCCGAGAACGTGGCGGAATCCTCGGTGCCGAGAGATTCTCCAGAGCGAATGTACAAGTCGGCTTGCAGCTGGTTGCCCATCCACACAGACAAAGTGTCACGCAGGCTGCCAACCATGATTCCGACGCTGGCCATCATGGCCGTCGCAACTGCCATCGCTGCAACGGTTACCGACGTGCGCTTGAGAGATTGCGACAGGATTTGCACGCCCAGCATCGGCGCCGCCCCGAGCAAGCGCAGCACAGGACCTGTTACACGCCGAAGGCAGGCTCGAGCGACGAACGGCACGAGCATTGCAGCCGCTCCAATCAGGCACACAGCTGCTGCGAATCCCCCGTAGGGGAGCCTGTCCCAAGCTGGCACGAAGCACAGTGTTGCGGCTAGGCCGCCAAGCACGGCCGCTCGTTTCGCCCACACGGTGCGCGTGGCCGCGATCGCATACTCTTCCCTGCCCTTTGCCATCGCTTCGACCGGTGCCACTGACGAGGCTTCCCGTGCAGGCCGCCAAGCCGCGAGCATTGACACTCCGATGCCTGCTAGGCCAGCAACCACGAAAGCCCACGGGCGGAACACAATCTCTCCCGGCTGGCTACCGACATAGAGCGTCGCCACTGTGCGCCCCATCAACTCCACCGCGCCCACCGCCAGAGCACGTCCCAAGGCCAGCCCAGCCAGAGTTCCCAGCAGGCCGAACAGTCCGGCCTCGACAAGAAATCCCCACTGAATCGTTCGAGCCGGCATGCCAAGTGCCCGCGCCGTCCCGATCTGGCTTCTCCGCCGCACGACCGACACCGAGATCGTGTTGTAGATCAGGAATGCGCCAACGATTAGCGCGATATAGCTCAGTACTCGAAGATTCCACTGGAACGAATTGAGAAGCTTACGGTTCTGTTGCGTCCTAGTGCCCGATGCACTTACTGATGCCGCAGCCGGGATGTGATCTTTGAGCAGTGCCTCCCAGTCTGTTGCATCCTCGCGCGGAACATGGACATAAATGCGGTCAAGGAATCCGATCCGGTCTAGCAGCCGCTGTGCTAGGGAGATGTCCATCACGACCATGCTGGCCACAGCCTGCCCGCTTTGATCCCGGGCTCCGAGCAGGCCCAGCACGGTGAAGGATTCGACGCGGTCGTTGATGGCTAGATCAATTCGATCCCCCGCTTGCGCCCCGACCGACTCCGAGATCCAGACCACCCGCTCGTCATCGAACGCGCTCACGCTGGGATCGGCTAGGTCCATGCCGTCCAGCATTGGCTGGTCGCCGACCAAGTCCACTCCAAAAAGAGGCAGGCGCTCTCCTGTTGACTCCACCGCGGCGTAGCCCTCGATGCGCGGCGAGAACCGCTGCGGCCCCGGCAGCCGGACCAACCCGCCGAAGACGGTATCGGGGATGCCCCCCACTTGGGAGATCTCGTAGTCGGCTGTGCCCTGGAGCGATTCCAGCGAGGATTCGAAGGAACCAACAGATGCCTCGCCGGCCAAATCGATTGCTACGACTACCGCTACGCCTAACGCCACGCACGCGGCGGTTAGGGCGGTCCGGAACGGCTCCCGAATCAAGGGCCTGCAAATCAACCGGTAAAGCAGCTGCAGGCGATTCATGGAAGTTGGGCAGCCTCTGGAAACACCGAGAGTGGCGAGCCTATCGCCTCAGAAGAAGTCTGCTCCTAGCTCAGCGGAATCGGCTGTGGGTTGGGTCGCTTACACCGTTCGGCGAAGCGGCCTGGGCGATGGGTGCACGCTGTGTCCGGCACCCCAAGCCGCAACGGCGAACCTGTGCCCAGACTAACATTGGCCTATATTGGAGCGAGACTTGCCCCGCTTCGCGGCAGGATCGTCATCCGAGGTTGGGCATCCCTCCACTTCAATGCTACGTGCTGCCAGCCTAATTAGACCCGTGACAGGCATCGCCGGCATGCTGGCGTTCGCATCGCTGCTGGCAATGCCTGCGCCCAGTGCCGAAGCCCCGCCAGACTTCGCGGTCGATCTATACCCCCGCCTCGAGGCGAAGAATTGCCGTGCCTGCCACAGCACTTCTGGAGTGGCATCGGGTACGAGGCTCCAGTTTCCGGAACTCGGAGCACCGCAAGGAGCTATCCATCGGTTTGGCTTGGGTCTAAGGCGCCTCGTGAACCTAGCGAACATCAGCCAGTCTGCGCTCTTGCTCAAGCCAACCAACAAGATCCCGCACACGGGCGGCCCCCTAATTGCCGCAGACAGCGAGGAAGAACGCTTGCTGCGCCGCTGGGTCGAGTATCTCGCTTCAGAAGACTTCGACGCCGAGTCCACCCAGGATGCCCAGACCGAGCGCCGGCTCGAACCGATCCGCAGGCTTACGCACGTGCAATACGACAACACCGTGCGGCACTTGTTGGGCGACAGCACCCGACCCTCTCGTAAGTTCCCTTCGGAAGACTATGTGCACGGCTACACCAACCAAGCCTCCGCACAGGTCATCACGCCCGCCTTGGCCGAGTTATATGGGCAAGTCGCGGAACGTCTGGCTAACAACGCATTTCGATACGGTGACGAGCATGGACTGCTTCCCTGCGAACCTGCTAGCCCTGCCGATCGCGCCTGTGCCCGAGCGTTCGTGGACGATTTCGGGGCCAAGGCCTTTCGCCGTCCTCTGACCGATTCTGAGCGTGAGGCCCATGTGGAATTGCTCCTCCAGTGGGCTGCCCAGGGCAAAAGTTTTCATTCCGGCGCGGCCGCTGTCATCGAGGCCGTGCTGCAATCGCCGCATTTCCTGTTCTTGGTGCCTCACGCGAACGACAGCCCGGCCAAGCCGTTCGAGGTCGCCTCACGGCTCGCCTATGCCTTGTGGAATGCTCCGCCCGATGAAGAGTTGCTCGCGGCGGCGGCCACTGGCGGTTTGGAGACTCGTTCGTCGGTCGATGCGCACTCTAGGCGCATGCTGGCAAGCGACCTTGCAACAGAGACATTCGATAATTTCCTCGCGCAATGGATGCGCTTTGACCGCCTGCGTAACTCGGTCAAGGACCGCAATCGCTTCCGGGACTACGGCCCGGAAGTCGCCGAGAGCATGACCGAGGAATCCCGGCGGCTCTTCCGGCATCTAGCGTGGAACGATCTCGACTTCCGGGAGTTCTTTACTGCTGACTACACCTTCGCCGACGACTTCCTGACCAAGGTCTACGGCATGTCCGATCCCAGCGTTCCCTTCGGCAAGACGGAGTACCCGGCCGACTCGACGCGTAGCGGCATTCTCGGCCACGGCACGTTCCTGGCACAGACCGGCAAGCCGATCCACACGTCCCCGACCGAGCGCGGACTCTTCGTCCGCGAGCACTTCCTCTGCCAAGCCATTCCGCCTCCCCCGCCCGGTGTCGACACATCCCTTCCCCCGCTGACCCTGGGAGGGCGCCCCATGACGATTCGCGAGACGATGGAAGAGTTGCACGCGTCCCAGCCGGTTTGCGCGTCCTGCCATAAGCTTGTGGACCCGATCGGCTACGGCTTCGAGCACTTTGACACTGTCGGGGCCCACCGCGAAACCGAGCTGGTGCGGGTCGAGCCGACACCCCAGCAGGAGCGCGAGGGGGCCAAAGCCACCGAGCACTCTCTGCCTATCGATTCAACGGGATTCGTGGCTGGTATTCCGGACTCTGCGTTCGGGTCGCCGCAGGATGTGGGCCGTATCCTGGCCCAGTCGCCAATCTGCCAGAAGTGCATTGTCAGACAACTTTTCCGCTATTTGTTCGGGCGATCTGAGACATCCCGTGACACAGAGGTGATCGAACGCGCCTATAATCGGTTTGAGCAATCAGGTTTCGTCTTCCGGGAATTGGTCTTAGGACTGGTGGTCTCGGAGGAATTTCTCGCAACCGACTGGAGCGATTGAGCATGCCGAGCCGTACCTTGCCGCGCCGCGCTTTCCTGCGAGGACTGGCCGCGGGCGGAACCGTGGTGCAAGTCGGCCTGCCGCCGCTTGCCTGCATGTTCAATTCTTCGGGCACGGCCTACGCGGCCCGGAGCGAGCCAGGCGGCGATGGCAAACCCGAGACGCGCTTCGTCTTTTGGTTCAACGGGAATGGGATCCCCGAGCGCTATTGGATCCCCCGCGACGAAGGGGACGACTATTCCCTCACGCCCTGCCTCTCACCTCTGGCGCGCCTGCAAAATGACGTCCAGATCTTGTCTGGCCTTGACAACCCCAACGGGCAGACGAGCGGAGTCGGCAACGGCCACCAGAGGTCGATGAGCGCCTTGGTTTCGGGATCGAAATACACCGGCATGGGCGCAGGGTCGGCTTCGATCGACCAAGTCGTCGCCAGCAAGATCGGCGCAGACTCCCGCTTCCCGTCCCTTCAGATCGGCGTCTGCCAAGAGTCTTTCGGCTCCAGCATGCAGCGAAATATGAGCTGGAGCGCCAAGAACCGGGCCTTGGCGCCGGAACTCGTGCCTCAGAAGCTGTTCGACCGTCTCTTCGGAAAGCTCGATGAGGGCTGGGTCAGCCGGAAGCGCAGCGTCTTGGATGTGGTGCGCGGGCAAGCGCAGCGGCTCAGCAGCGGTCTCGGGCAGGAGGACTCGCGCCGTATCGATGAGTACCTCAGCTCGATTTTCGACATCGAGCGCGCCATCGCAGACTTTCCCGAGGAATACGCCGAGCAGGTAGACGAGCCCGAAGCCGGCGGCGATCCTCGCGATTACCCACGCATCGCGAAGCTACAAAGCGACCTGCTGGTGCATGCCTTCGCGTCAGGCCAGACGCGCGTTGCGTCGTACATGCTGACCAAGTGCCAGAGCCTGGCCCGGTTCCCGTGGCTCGGACTGTCGTTCGCGCGGCACCACGAGTATTCCCACTTGGGCGGCTCGCACCGCCAGCGCCAGCAGGAAGTGATGCGCGACATCTGCCGCTGGCACGTCGAGGAGTTCGCCTACCTCGTAGCGCGCCTCAAGAGCGTGCCGGAGGGTTCAGGTACGCTCCTAGACAACAGCGCCTTGTTGTTCGTCCACGAGCACGCCGAGGCGAACTCTCACAAGAACAGCGGCGGCGCAGTGATCCTGGCTGGACGTGCTGGCCGGCTCAATCCCGGCCACCACAGCAGGGTCACTGGAACGTTCGGCGATCTCTACCGCACCGTCGCCAAAGAAGTCGGAGCACCTATAGATCACTTCCCGACTTCCTACGGCACTATCCCGGCCGCGACGGCGTAACTCTGCCGAACCGGTCTAGCGAATCACGTCCCGAGACGGATTTGCGGCCGCGAACTGGGCTGCGGTCGATTCACTCAAGGCTGTGCCGACGGCGACGAGCCTCTGCAACCGCGGATGCTCTCGCAAGGCCGCAACGCCCGCGTCCCCGAATGAGGAAAAGGAGACGTCCAGAGTCCTCAGCGACGGCAGGTGCGCGAGGGCCGCACCGGACATGTCGTCCAGCGAGCTCACGTGAGCCAGCACCAGCTCTTCCAGATCGTCGAGGCCGTGTAGGTTCCGGATGCCCTCGGACGTGAGTGAAGACCGAGAGAGGTTCAACTTCCGCAGCTTGGTCAGGCTGGCCAATTGCTTGGCACCGAGGTCGGTGACCCGGATCGCCCCGCGCAGTCGCGGGACGCCCGTGCTGATGGACATCACGTACTCCTGGCTGGGCGCGGCCAGGTTGAGCGATTCGAGCCCGCGCAGCGCTGCGATCTCGTCCAAGTTCAAGTCCGTAACCGTGACCGCCCAAATGCCGCTGTCGGTGACTTGGGCTCCGCTGAGATCAAGGTGGCGCAACTCTCTCAGTGATCTCAAACTGGCAATTCCGGGCTCGCCGATCTTGTTGCCGCCAAGGGCAAGCGACCGAAGGTTGGGCAAAGCTTCCAGCAGGCCAACGGACGCATCGCTGATTTCCGTAATCCCGACGTCTAAGACTTCCAAGTTGCGAAGTTCTGTCAGGAACTTCACGCCCGAATCGCTGATCTTCGTGCCGCGAACGTTCAGCCGCTCCAAGCGCGGCGCCCCGCGCAACAGCGAAGCGCCCGCATCGGTGATGTTCTCGCAGAAGAACAGGTCCAACTCGCGCAGGGCGGGCAGAGACGCGACAATCTCTAAGGCCCTGTCGCTGATATGTGTTTGGGCTAGTTTGAGGCTGGCCAGATTCGTCGACCCTGCAAGCCGTCGCAAGTCGAAATCGGTTATCCAACTCCGGCTTAGGTCGACTCCCCGAAGGTCGCCGGAGGAATCGCGTTCCACGGCACCGCCCATGCCGAGCACCCATGTCTCGATGTCTTGCTGCGGTTGAGCTGCCGCAGGTAGAAGGCAGACCAGGGCGATCGTGGCAAGGGTGCGCATGCGAAGACGTATGGACTCACCTGCGACGGGTCGGCTGGGCAGAATCGCGTTCCCAAGCGATATCGCAGTCCGGCAAGGCTCTTCGCAGAGACTCAACGCCCGTCTCGCTCACTAGCGTGTGGTAGAGATTGAGCGCTGTGAGGCTCCCGAAACCACGAAGTGTCTCGATTGCCCCGTCGTCCACGTCCGTGTTGTCGAGACTCAGTGCTTGGAGACCGGTGCTTGCTGCCAACGATGCGATGCCGTCTGAAGAGGCCTTGGTGTAGTCAAGGTTGAGTTTCCTAAGGCTTCGCAGCGGCGCCAGTGCCTTGGCACCGGCATCATCGACCCGGGTGTTTGCCAGATCAAGTTCAGCTAGACGATCCAGTCCGGCCAATTTGCCGATTCCTTCGCTGGTTACATCCGTGAAAGCCAGCGACAGCCGCCGCAGCCGCGGAAGAGAAGCGATTGAGCCAAGGCTCTCGTCCCCGACGCGCGTTCCTGTCAGCCCGAGCTCGGTCAGGTTCACCATCGGCGCAAGGCTTGCAACTCCGGGGTCGCTGACCTGCGTATAGTCCAGCTCCAGCACTTCGAGCTGGATCATGCCCGCGATTGACTCCAAGTTGGAATCGCCAACCGCTGTTCCAGCGAGTGACAGCTTGCGCAGGCTGTTCGAGCGAGCCAAGCTCGAAAGTCCAGGGCCTTCGACCAGCGATTGGTCCAAAACCAGCTCACGCAATGCTCGCAGTTTCGCGACATGGACTAGTCCGGAATCTGTAACACCTGTGTTTGCGAGATTTAGCACCTGCAGATTCGGAAGCGAGATCAAGGCTTGCAAGCCGAGGTCGCTCACGTCACTAGCGCTCAGATCGAGATGCACCACTGATGCGAATTTGGCGATGGCCGCCAATTCTCTGTCGGCGACGGGCGTCGCTCTGAAAGAGAGTGAGAGCTGCCCATCGGCGTCGACATCGGCACTGCCGCCGATCGACCGTACCCACTCCAGCAAGCCTTCGAGGTCGTCAGCGGACGGCATGCGCGACGTAACAGGTGCGACAGATGGTGCCGTATCGACAAACTGGATCTCCAGATTCGGCTTCTCGTCGCCCAAGGCCACGATTCCCGCTGAAGTCGCACGGGTGTAACGCAGGTCGACGCTTCGCAAGCTAGAGAGCGCTGCCAACTGGGGCATGCCCGCATTCGTGATGCGGGTGCGGTACAAGTTCAGGTCGACCAGTTCGTGCATGCCGCTCAAATGGCCAAGCCCAGCATCGGAGATGCTGGCGCCGCGCAAGTTCAGAGTTCTAAGGCCGTCCAAACCAGCAAGGTGAGCAATCCCTTCATCGGAGAGTTCCAGATCCGCAAGGTCCAACTCCACCAGACCGGCTAGACCAGCAAGGGCCGCGAGGCCACTGTCGGTCACGCGAGTGCTCCGCAAGCGGAGGGTCTTGAGGCGAGTCAGCCGAGCTATGCTGGCCAATCCCTCGTCGTTTACATCGGTTTGCGTCAGATCCAACTGCTCGAGCTTTTCAAACGCATCTAGGTGGGCCCCGGTCACCCGAGTGGACTTCAGCTGCAAGGATCGGAGATTCTTCAGGGACACGATCTTCTCGATGGCATGGTCGAACACCCGGATTCCCTTGAAGACGCTCATGAAGTGATGGCTGAGGTGCAGCGACTCCAGGGACTCTATCCCGGCCAGCGCGGCTATCAGATCGCTGTCGTCGACATTGCCCAGCGTGCCGCAACAGACGGGATTCCACATCGTGCCCGGCAGCGTCAGGCGCCGGAGTCCGCGTAGCGCACTGAGGTGTTCCAAGTCCCGCGGATGCACGAGAGCACCGGTGAGGATGGCTTCGCGTATAAGGATCGGCCCCGGTGGCAGGTCAGCTGTGGAGCGGATCTGCTCCCCGCTACCCTCGATTCTGATCGTGCCGCCTTGGGCCAGTATCCAGACTGCGGCCTCGGTGTCGTCCGACGGCTGCTGAGCCGGAGACGATGGGCCGAACAGCAGCATTCCTGCCAAGACAATGGCGAACCGGCGTGTCATTGCGTGTCGGCAGCGCTGTAAGTGGAGGACCCAAGTGTAGGAGCGACCACAGCCCTGTCCAGTGCCATTGTAAACAGGCTCAAGGCTCTTTCGGGCGGAGGCTTCGTGTCTCAACACGTTTTCGCCGGAGCGCCGGACTTCAGGTCGCAGGCGTTTCTCGACGCGAGGGCCAGCACCCGTCCCTTCCTTCAATGGTCGTGGGATGCGATGCCCGAAAGAGGTCCGCCAGAACGCTGATCGTGTCAACCACGATCATCGATCATTGGGCCCGAATCTGGCGAGGAGCTCGTCGACGCGATGGGCGGCTTCGGGATCGCCAAGCCCGCGGTCGGTGAGTGGAACGCGCGGCCGGGGGCGAGGATGCCGGAGCACCTTCTCGCTGACTGCTTGGCGGATCAACTCCGCTTGCGAGATCCCTGTGTCACAGGCCATGCGTCGAAGCGAAGCCCTGAGTTCGGCAGGTAGGCACACCGTCGTCTTCTGCATGCCATCCACTCTATGCCAGGGGTCGCGGCCGACGCCTACGGTCCCAATTCGGACCGGTGACCTGCCGAGGCATGGCGCGGGGCTGAAGGTGCAGACCCGATGGACCGATCACACCAGCTCGTGGCCGGTGCCGCAAACAAAAACTTCGATGTCCAAGTTGCGGAACGCGGCAATCTTGGCGCTTAGCGCCGAGCGCGCCGCCGATAGGTCCGGAGCGTAGGCCACTTGGATGTGATTCGACTTGTGCCTGCCCATCATCCTGTCGCGGCTGACGCCCCGCGTGACGGCGTGCATGATCGGCCACTGCGGCGTGGTGATCCGCCAGCGTCGCTCGGTCTCTTCTTGCGGCAACTCGACCACCTCGGCCAATCCCACATCCGCCTTCAATCGGTTGTCTTCGACGAAAATGCGACTCCAGACCACTTCGCCTGGCTTGCTAATGCCCTTGATCGTGCCGCCGCCCAGCGGGAAGTACATCGGCGGCTGGCGTTCGCTGACAGTGCCCGCGTAGCCGCCG
This sequence comes from Bryobacterales bacterium, assembly GCA_022824585.1. GTDB lineage: Bacteria > Acidobacteriota > Terriglobia > Bryobacterales > UBA6623 > VXMF01. Next base: position 15,061 of record JAJDZN010000335.1, read on the forward strand.
ATCAGGTGGTTGGGTGGGACCGAGCCCGAAATCTCGAACACCCAGACGAACTCTTCTTGGCCGCGCACCGTGTAGGGCTCGCCATAGCGTAGATCGTGCAGCGTGGTCTCGGGATCGTAGCCAAGCCTGTTCCAGACGCGGTTCGTGACCAAGGCATCCAGGCCGGCGCACTCGTCGACCTCGTTGAAGTGCGGCATCGCTTGGCCTTCGAACAGCACGCGCCCGTCAACGCTCATTGCGGGCGGCCGATCTACGTTGTTGAGCAGCCCCTCGACCAGGTCAGACGCTGGGCAGATGTCCTTCAATCCCTGCTGGTATTGGATGCCGATGGTGTCACAGCCGAACTCGTCGGCGATGCGCAGCGCGGCAATGTACATCTTGCACTGCAACAGGATCTGGGCATCCGTCAGGTCCGTCGCCTCGTCGGGGCCGGTCTCGAACCTCATGCCCTTGGCATCGAGCCAGTCGCGCACCTGCTGTGCCTCTTGGTCGCTAACCTGCCGCATGCCTGCCCACAGCGCGGACTGGCTGAGCCGCTCCTTGAAAACACCGGCGGGATTAAGCAGGTGGTCGGGAATAATGGCGTTGTACATTCCCATGCAACCCTCGTCGAACACACCCAAGATCGCGCGCTTCGACTTCAGCTCTTCGGCAACTTCGGCCCCAGCCAGCATGGCCTTGTGGGGCAAGATCAGATCCTTTGCGGCATGCACGTGCGGTGACCGATGCACCACCGGATCCCCTTGAATCCAACTCCCCAGCGCGCTCGTGAAGAAGTCGTCGCTGAAGTCCTCGCTCCACAGCGTCGAATAGTCCACACCGGCCTTCGTCAAGCTGCCATTAAGGTTGAGCATGCCGACCAAGCCAGGCCACTGGCCGCTCCAGTTCGCCACCGTCAAGATCGGCCCCTGGTGGTTCATCAGGCCGGCAAGAATGTGCTGCGAATACTGCCAGACCGCCTCGGCGACAACCAGCGGTGCCTTGCGGTTGATCGAGCGGAACACCTCCAGGCCGCGCTTCTGGCTGTCAATGAATCCGTGCTGCTTGGTGGCGTCGTACTCGTGTGCGCGGCGGACGCTCCCGCCAGCACTCTCGATCGCCGCCGTCAACTTGGCTTCCATCTCCTGCTGTGCGGGCCAGCACATGCGGTTGGCGGACAGGCGCAGGTCGCCATTGGCAACCAACAGAATCTCGTTTGCCATAGCCTACGATTGTCTCAAAGTTCCCCCAAGAGCCTTCCCGAATGGTAAGTGGGGATCCTCCGGCACATTGTTCGGCTTAAATGGGCACCCCATGAGGGCTTCTGGCGGGCCGACTGGGTATGCAGCCAAGCTCCGCGGGGAGGCACTCGTGCCCCGCCCGAGAGCCCGAGGAGAAGCCAATTTGTGTCTGGTCTGGTTGCGGCCGCTACGATACTGATCACATGCCACCGCATCCCGCCGTTCACCTCGGTGAGACCTGGGCCGGCACAGTACTCGTCACAATGACTGACAAACTCATAGAGAGGAACCCGAATATCCTGAGCGGGACTCCCGTGTTCTTCGGTACGAGGGTTCCGGTCAGGATACTGATGGAACATCTCGAATCAGGCGATAGACTCGACGAGTTTCTCGATGAATACCCGACGGTATCGAGAGAGCAGGCCATTAAGGTTCTCGAGCGTGCACGGACGCTGCTCGTGGGCGATGCCGATAATGCTGCTACTTGACGAATTCGAGGGAACGCGTCGGTTCAGGACCGCGAGGGTCATAGGAAATCCGACCCGTTCTAGCGGAAATCATCGGTGAAAGCGCCGGCGAGGACTTCGTCGCCAGCTCAAGCTAGGCGATTTACTTCACTTCGCGGAGCAGTCCTCACTGCTGAGATGAGGTTGTCAGAGCAAGTGTTCGGAGGGGCTACCTCGTCCGGTACTGATTGGTGTCGGACTCGGTCAATGTTTGCACCACAGCGTGAAAGACGCGAATGGTTAGCCGCACTTGTTGTTGTCGCATGACCGCGCGCAAACAACCTTGTAGTCGGGTGTCAGCCCGGAACCGGCACGGCGGCTCTTCGCCGCCAGCCGATCCGCTGCCGCTTCCGCGTCCGCAGGGAGCGCCGCTTCCTCGCGGATCGGTGCCGTCCAAGCCAAAGCTAACGCCACAGCCAGGCCGAAGACCAGCTTGCCGGTCACCAGCGCCACTCCAGAGCCATGGCTTGCCTCAGTCCCGCAGCGCCGTGTCGATCCACGGCTCGCGCGTCTCGTTCGGCCATCCGGCACGCGGGTCTCGCGGTCCGCGCCCGCCCCGCCCCTTTGCCTTAGGCCCCGCCTTCGCTGGCGCTCCGGGCCGCGCGCCGAGCTGCGGGAGATCCCTGCTCACGGAGGGCGGTCGCGGTATCGAGCGAATTCGCGCCAGCAGTTCAGCAGCTAGATCTGGTTTGACCTCGATCAGGTCGTGCTCTTCGCTGGGATCGTCTTCGATCCGGTAGAGATGCCGCGTGGATTGACGGGAATTGCGAGGAGTAAATTCGACTAGCTTCCAGCCGTCACGAAAGATCGCATAGTTGCCGTCCACGCCGATCACGGTCTCATCACGAGCGACCGCAGTTCCGTCCTTGAGCGCCGGCCACATGTCGAATCCGTCGAACGGCTTGGCGTTCTGGGGCTCGATGCCGACAGCCGACGTGAGCGTCTGGAACCAGTCATGCGCGCTGAACTGCTGCTCAAGTTTGCTTCCGGCGGTCAGGACGCCGTTCCAGCGAACCACTCCCGGCACTCGGATGCCGCCCTCGAATGCGTTGCTCTTGCCGCCTCGTAGCGGTTCGTTGCTCGCGCCGGCACGGATACTGCCACCGTTGTCGCTGACCCAGACCACAAGCGTGTCATCGGCTATGCCCTCTGCCTCCAACGCTGCTAGTACTTTCCCGACCCCGTCGTCCATGGCGCTCACCATCGCCGCGAATACCTTCCGATTGGAGTCTTCTAGGTCGGGATAGCGCTCCAAGTAGGTCTCTGTGGCGCGCAGTGGCGTGTGAGGAGCGTTGAAGGCCACGTACAGGAACATCGGCTTGGACTTGTCCCGGGCCCTGATCTGATCGAGCGCTTCAGACGTGATCAGTTCCGTCGCATACCCCTCTTCTCGCAGGACTTCGCCGTTGCGGTGCCAGTCCAAGCCGCCAAGCCAGTTGTGAGTGAAATAGTCCACCGCGGCCCCGAGGTGCCCGTATGACCGGTCGAATCCCCGACGATACGGATGGGAGGCAATCCTCTCGATCCCCAAGTGCCACTTGCCCGCCATGAACGTCTGGTATCCGGCGGCCTGTAACGTTTGCGGCAAGAGGTGCTCGTCGAGAGGCAAGCCGCCGTTGGGCCCGATGGGGGTGTCGATGCCCTGCCGGATTGGGGAGCGCCCGGTCATCAGCGCCACTCTGGTCGGGCTGCAAAGAGGGAACGCATAGTAGCGATCCAGCTCGACGCCTTGCTTGACCAACGCATCGATGTTCGGCGTTTGGATCTCGCTGCCGTGATAGCCAACATCGTTCCAGCCGAGGTCGTCGGCCATCATGAAAACGATATTCGGCGCCGCGCCGGCGAGAGCGGGCAGTGCCAGCCAGAGGACAGTTCGGACAAACATGGTGGTTTCGCAGGGTCGCATTCGACAATCGTCCCGCCGCCGGGCGGAACGCCTAACCAGCATAGAAGGTCAAGCGACTGTGTCAGCCGGTATCGCAATCGTTGCTGGTCCGACCGGGGAAGATCTTCCGGTCCGCCTCTGGTGGCTTGACGGATCAGTCGCGTGCCGCTCGTTCCGCAAACGGCGGCCGACTCTCCGGTGCCTGTGATGGGTGTGGATTTCCGGGCAGGCCGTTGCCGGGAGGCAGCCTGCTCGTGCCATCGGGCAACCGCTCGTCGCCTGGAGCCGGACCGCTGATGCTCTCGCCAAGCGAGAAGCTGTCCAGAATCCCCGCGAGGCGCCCGAACGCTGCCGGCTCGCTCGCCGCAAGGTCGCGGCTCTCGCTTGGATCGTCGAAGATCCGATACAGGGTTCGCTCGCTGCGACCCTCCGGGAGCGGGCGGTGGACAAGTTTCCAAGGCCCGTCGAAGACTGCAAACCATCCAGTGGCACCGATCACCACCGGGCGCTCACCGAGGGGCTCACGATCTCGGATCGTTGGCCACACGCTCCGCCCGTAGAACGGCTTTTCGTTCCGCCCTCGCACGCCAGTGGCTTCCAGCAGTGTCGGAAACCAGTCATGCACCGTGACCAAGTCGTTGACTACTCCCCCGCCTTCGACCACGCCGGGCCAGTGAACTGCCGCCGGAGTCCGAATCCCGCCCTCCCAAGTCTGGGTCTTCTCGCCTTTGAGCGGGCTGTTGTCGGCCCCGCCATCCGTCGCGAGCAGGCCGCCGTTGTCGCTGATGAAGGCTACGAGCGTGTCCCGCGCGATACCTTCGGATTCGATGGTGCCGAGGATGCGGCCGATTGCCTCGTCCATGCAGTCGACCATCGCCGCGAACACCCTGCGGCTCTCCTTCTCGATGTGCGCGTACTTTTCGACATACTCCGGCGGAGCTTGCAAGGGCGTGTGCGGAGCGTTGAACGCGACGTAGAGCAAGAACGGCCGCTCAGGATCTCGGTCGAGGATCGCCCGGATCGCCTCGTTGCCAATGAGCGAAGTCGAGTAGCCCTCGTCCCTCGCGGATTTTCCGTTCCGCTGCCAGTCGTATGCGCCGGCAATAGTGTGGCGGAAATACTCGATCCCGGGACCCGTGTGGCCGTAGAACGAGTCGAAGCCGCGATTGTGCGCGAAGTATTGGACGTGCGCATTGCCGAGGTGCCACTTGCCTGTTGCGAATGTTTGGTAGCCGGCAGCGGCGAACGATTGAGGCAGGAGATGCTCGTCTGTGGGCAGCCCGCGAGGGTGATTGGGGTTGAAAGGACCGTGAACACCGATCTCCAGCGGCGAGCGGCCGGTCATGAGCGCCGCGCGTGTAGGAGAACACCACGGATAGGAGTAGTGGCGTTCCAAGCGCACTCCCGACTCCGCGATGGCGTCAATGTTGGGCGTCTGGATTTCGCTGCCGTGGTACCCGACGTCGTTCCAGCCGAGGTCATCGGCTACGAGGAAGACGACGTTGGGACCGGCGCTGGCCAGGACTGGAAGCGTCAACAAGAGAGCGATTCGAATCGGCATTGAGAAGCTGTAGCAGGGGTCGTCGCCGCCGTGAGGTCGGCTTCTGAACAGCATAGGATACCGTCAAGCGCCCGGAAGCCAGCGACAGCTGCGAGCCAATGGTGCACCAGCGAAGTCTTGGGCATTTCTGGCGGTTGAGCGGAAGCAACGCACCTACCGGCTCGCGCTTCTACCTGCGGGTCGGGCAACCGCTTGCGCAACACCTTTGGTTGCCTTCCCCTAGCTCTTGCTCTCGCAAGTCCGCTGGTCGCACCTTTCTCTCCGGCAGATAGGCGGGCAAGTGGCGGCGGTTGCATACACTAGGCGAAGTGGACCCCTTTGCTGACAGACCTCGGAGAGGAAGCCTTCGCTCTAGGCTGCACCGCATCATCTTCGGTGTCGGCACGCCCGCAGGCAAGGCCTTTGACGAGGCGCTCTTGGTGGCGATTCTCCTGAGCGTCACCTGCGTGGTGCTGGAGAGCGTCCCGGAGATCAATGCAGAGTACGGCATGCCCCTGCGGATCGCCGAGTGGTGCTTCACTATACTTTTCACGATCGAGTACGTGCTCAGGCTATGGACGGTTGCCCATGCGCGCTCGTATGCACTGAGCTTTCTCGGCATCGTCGACCTTCTCGCGATCCTGCCGACCTACTTGAGTGCGTTCTTTTCCGGCACCCAGTCCTTGGCGGTCGTGCGCGGAATCCGGCTCTTGCGGGTGTTCCGCGTGCTCAAGCTGGCGCGCTTTGTCCAAGAGGGATCACAGCTTGCGTCCGCGCTGTACGCCAGCCGACAGAAGATCACGGTCTTCGTTTCGGGTGTGGTTTGCATCGCCGTCGTCTTCGGCACTGTGATGTACCTGATCGAAGGCGACGAGTCGGGCTTTACGAGCATTCCGACCAGCATCTATTGGGCCATCGTGACCCTGACTACGGTCGGCTACGGAGACGTGGCACCGAGCACCGCCTTGGGGCGCATGCTATCTGGCGTTCTCATGATCCTTGGGTACTCGATGATCGTGGTGCCTACGGGGATCGTGTCTGCCGAGATGGCTCGTGCCGACCCCCCTCCCCAGCGCGGGCGAGTCTGTGGCGCGTGCGGAGCCGCTAGGCATGCCCGCGATGCGAAGTTCTGTCGCGTTTGCGGCGAGGTACTCTAGCTCGAGATTGGTCGGCCAGGCGTCGCACTGGGCGAGTCGACTTATACGCGAGAGGTGTCGCTGCTATCTTCAGGGCTGTCGTGGCAGGACCAACCGTGCTGCTTCTCGACTGGGCCATGTTCGGAGTGGCAGGACGGGCTCATCGTCCGCTCGGGCCACACAGCTTCAACTACCGCGACCCAGAGACCGGCACCATTGAGTCCGGCGGCTTCGGCCGGATCGCCACGCGGATGCTTGATCCGGGATGGTCGCACCGTGTTCGCACGGCACGCGTTACTTGCCTTGTGCGAAGCAGACTATGGTTGGTCGATACTGGCCCGCAACCCGTAGAAGGAAATGGATATGAACTTGATTGAAGCCTATCTTGGGATCGAGTCCCTACCCTTTGAAGCGGGCGTTCACTGACGGGCAGTGATCGAGATTGTGGAGGCTAGGGGCATTGAGAGCCGCAACGTCGTGGAGTCATTGTGACAGCTAAACTCTCGAAATCCGCCATTGAGGAAGCCGGGGGAGCCGACCGGCTCCAAACTCGTCTCGATACGTCATCTGAAGTCATCAAGGCGTTTTGCGAGCGCTGGCATGTCGCCGAGTTGGCATTGTTTGGCTCCGTGCTGCGCGACGACTTCGATCCCCGCAGCGACATTGACGTCCTAGTTGAGTTTGAGAAGGGTAATACTCCGGGACTTCGCTTCGTCAGCATGGCTGACGAATTGTCGAGCATGTTGGGAAGGCGGGTCGATGTCTTGACGCGTTCGTCCGTGGAGCACAGTCCGAACTATATCCGCAGGAGGGAGATCCTTGAGTTAGCCGAGGTCATCTATGCGGCGAGATGACTCGTATCTGCTCGATATGCTGGTTTCCGCCCGCAGGGCAACCGCTTCGCGCTTGCCCTAACATTCGACGAGTTCAGGCGAAGTGACCTGCACCAAAGTGCAACACTCCGAGTCTTGGAGATCATTGGCGAAGCGGCCTCCCGAATGAGCTCGGACTTCAAGCGTGAGCAGGCGGAGATTCCTTGGTCCGAGATCATTGGCTTGCGCAATCGCATTGCTCACGCCTATTTCGCAATCGATGTCGGCCTTGTCTGGCAAATCGTCAATGACGAGATCCCCGCGCTAATTGACCACCTCGAACGGCTAGTGCCGCCCGAAGCTCCCTGACGGACCGGACGACCATGGACAAACCAGCCGAGCATCGTGCCAGGCTTGCGGGGCGAGTTTACGCCCTCGGGCCGCTTGACCGGTCGAGCGCCTTGCCGTTCGGCAGCACCACAGCCGCTCCGCCTCGCAGCAGGCCTCGTGCGACCACCCCGCGATGGATTTCCGATGTCCCGTCGTAGATGCGCATGACTCGGCAATCGCGGTAGATGCGCTCGACAGGAAGGTCCTTGCAGTAGCCCAGACCTCCGAAGACCTGGACCGCCCGGTCGGCGACCCGCCCCAGAGTTTCGGACGAGCACACCTTGACCGCGGAGACCTTTTCTCGGGGATCCAGGCCCTGGTCGGTCTCCCACGCGGCCTCCAAGCACAGAAGTCTCGCCGACGCGATCTCGAGCGCGCTGTCGGCCAGCTGGGACTGGATCATCTGGAACTCTCCGATCGGAGCGCCAAACTGCCGTCGGTCCCTGGCATGCCGCGTCATCATCTCGAGCAGCAGCGTCGCCGTGCCGACAGCCCGGGCCCCGATGTCGAAGAGCCTCACGCGTCCAATCGTGCCGAGAATCTGACGCAGGCCTCGTCCCGGCTCGCCGAGCAGGTGCTTCCTGCCGAGCTTGACGTCGTCGAATGCCAGCTCGATATGGCTGCCTCCCCTCAGACCCATCATCGACTGGTTTCTCCCGACCGTGACGCCCGGCATTGTCTTGTCCACGAGCAAGACCGAGATCCCCTTCGCCCCGGCGTCCGGATCGGTGCGCGCGGTCACGGCGAAAAAGTCCGAGAACGCTCCGTCACTCACGAAGTGCTTGCCCCCGTTCAGGATCCAGCCGTCTCCGTCCGGCTTTGCAGTTGTCTGGATGCCGGCGGCGTCCGATCCCGCTCCGGGCTCTGTCATCGCGATAGCGCATGTGCGGTCCCCGCGGACGGCAGGTAGCAGCCATTCGTCGCGCTGCGGGCCTTCGCATTCCAAGAGGAGCTCGTAGACGGTTCCGAAAGCCCTGCGCACCAGGATGTCGCTCGTTCGGCCCATCTCCTGAGCTGCCAGGCACATGTCGACAGCGCTGAGTCCACCGCCGCCTACCTCCTCCGGCATGTTCATGGCATAGAAGCCCAGATCCCGGGACTTCAGAAATATCTCGCGGGCCTTGGCTGGTTCGAGCACGCCCGTGGATTCGACTTCCTCCTCCAACGGGCAAAGCTCCTCCTCGACGAACCTCCGGACCGACGCCACTAGCAGGGCGGACTCTTCCGACACGGCAAAGTTCATGTTGTATGCCTCGATACGAATCGCGGGCCGAACCTGGTTTCGGAGGCCTTCCCGCACAGGGGTGCGCTGCTCGGCGAATGCACGCGGTCCTTCTAGAGCATCGCGGCTCTCCAGCATCGCACGTACCGCCGGGTCGCATCGCTGAAGACCCGATCGCGGAGAGAAGGCCCCATTACCCGCCCCACGGATCACGCAG
>JAJDZN010000256.1 GCA_022824585.1 Bryobacterales bacterium
GTGCATATCCTTGATCGCAAGGATTTCGATGGCGGGATCGTGGCTGACATCGAGGACGCCGTACGTTTCGTCGAACGCAATACTCGTACCGCCTATCGCATCGAGGGACTCCAGCGAGAGGATGTTCCCGAGTATCCTGCCGCCGACGGTGTTGGCCATCCCCACCAGTTCCCGCGCAAACGTAGGGGCCAAGCTCTCCTTGAACTCAAGAGTGGTCCCTTCCCCCGCTTGGAGCAAGATGCTGAGGTCGGACGCGGTCATTCACATGTATCAGGACGGTCAACGAGCGATTCGCCGGTCCGCTGATTCCGCTCGTGTCTGTCAGTCCTCAGTCTATTCCGGCACCGCATTCGGCCGATCCGCTCAGCTCGGGTCCGACTAGGACGGGCCGCTCCCGGGCTAGATGCGAGGTGTCGAGTTGCAAGACATTGAGATCGAGTCGGTTCGGGCCGCCAAACGGCCGCCCATCCTGTTTGCCGACGCGCGTCCTTGCGGCATTGACCGGCACCACGCGATAGGAGCTGCGAGTGGCTCCGTTTTCGTCTCCATGGCGGCAGATAATACGGCGGACCAACACAGTGGGCTCGTGGCGCTACGCTATCGGTGGCGGACGGTTCGCTTGCGCTGGCCGGGCGCGCCCCCTATGGATCGTCGTAGGATTGCAGAGTGACGCGATGTACCACTGGATCAAGAAGCTGCACATCTACTCCGGTCTGCTGAGCTACGTCGGATTCACCGTCTGGGGGATCGTCGGAATCTGGGCGAGCTTCGCGCCATCGCCGGCCGAGCGGCCCCGTCGGGAACCGGAGGTTCGCACCGTTGCGTTTCAGGTGGACGGCAGGGCCACAGATCAGGAAATCACCGATGCCATGATCGTCGCTTCCGGCTTGCCTTTCATCCAGCCCGGCCGCAAGCCCAACCGTGACAACGACGGCCGGCTCCAAGTGCGCTACCTCACCCCCAACGGCACCCGCCGGATCTTGTTGCTCGAACGAGAGAACTTGCTCCAAGTCGAGCGGACGCCCAGCCCCTTGGGCGGGTTCTTGAACCTGATGCACATGCAGACTTTCCGGATCCACAATCCCGGTTGGGAGGTGCATCTGTGGGGGGCGTACAACCAGTTCTCGCTGTGGGCAGTGATCTTCATGACGGTTTCAGGTCTCTATATGTGGCTCGCGACTCGCCCCCGGATGGCTTGGGCCCTGTGGACGCTAGGACTGAGCGCGGTTTTGACGGTGGCCCTGTACGCAGTTTTGCGGTGAACCCATGTATCGCCTGATCCGAAACATTCACTTGACACTCGGGCTGGCGTTCGCGCTAGCGCTCGGAATCTACCTGCTCAGTTCCGTCAGACTCGCTCACCGCTCGTGGTTCAAACCGCAACCGACCGTCTCTGAGAAGAGTGTCACCGTCGACCCGCGCGACGCGGCGACTCCTCGAGCTCTGGGGTTGCACCTGATCGAGGAACACGGACTTCGCGGGGAGATCGTTCGGATCCAGCCATCGGACGACGGCAGCTTTGCTTTCACGATCCGTCGGCTCGGCACTGCCTACCAAGTTCGATATCAGCCCGGCGCTCGGGAAGTGCACGTCAAGACGACACGACTGGCCTTTATCGGCATGTTGCAGAGCATGCACTTCGCGCACGGCTTCTGGCACGAAATGGAGCTGATCAACATCTGGGGCGCCGTGCTTCTGTTGACCTCGATTGGGTTGCTGTTGATGGGTGCCAGCGGGATCTACCTCTGGTTCGAGACCCATGACGAGCGCAAGATCGGCTCGGTGTTGCTCACGTCGGCTCTTGTGTTCGGCCTGGGCCTGCTGGTGCTTGTTCGCATCCAAGGTTAGAGCGCAGCACGGAACGTGCTAGCGAGAGACCGCGAACTCGGCTGAAAGCCGCAGGTACATGACCTCCTTGCCGCGTCCTTGGCGCTATGCTAAGCGCCATATGCGCCTGCTAACGACCATTGCTCTTCTGCTTGCTCTCGCCGGCTGTGGCAGTACTCCGGAGCAGGCGCAAGCGCTTCGGGACGAGGCTGTTGAGCGGCTGGCTCAGATCGAGGGCACTATCTCGATTGGCGGTCTCGAGCAACCGGTGGAGATCCTGCGGGACCACTGGGGCGTTGCCCACATCTACGCAGAGACTGTTCACGACCTGTTCTTCGCACAAGGCTTCGTCGCGGCCCAGGACCGGCTCTACCAGATCGAGATCTGGCGGAGAACCGGGTCGGGCGAGCTCGCCGAGATTCTGGGCCCGGACTACATCTCGCGGGATCGGATCGCCCGCCTCGTGCGGTATCGCGGCGACATGGAGGCCGAATGGGACAGCTACTCGCCTCGATCCAAGGAGATTGCCGAAGCCTTCACTTCTGGCATCAACGCCTACGTCGAGCGCAATCGCAACAACCTCCCAATCGAATTCGAGCTTCTGGACTTCGAGCCCGGTGTGTGGGAGCCGGAGCATGTGCTGCTGAGGGTCGCCGGGCTGCTCATGGTGAGGAACGTCAGCCAAGAGATTGCGCGGGCCAAAATGATCGCTCAACTCGGAGTCGACGAAACACGGCGCTGGTATCCGACCGACCCCGAACGAGAACTGCGGCCCGATCCCGATCTAGACCTGGCCGGAATCGACGACCGCGTTACAAGCGAGTATCGTCGGGCCGTTTCGATTCCCGTGCTTCACGAGCAGGACGGCTCGAATAACTGGGTCGTCAACTCGGAACTGAGCGCCTCGGGCGCACCCCTGTTGGCAAGTGACCCGCACAGACCGGTGATTCTGCCCTCGTTGAGATACTTGGTACACCTCAATGCGCCGGGATGGAATGTGATCGGGTCGGGCGAGCCGGCGTTGCCTGGCGTCGCGATCGGCCACAACGAGCGCGTCGGCTGGGGATTCACGATCGTCCAGTACGACCTGGCAGACCTGTTCGTGGAGACCACGAACCCCGAGAACCGGCTGCAGTACCTGCATCGGGGGGAATGGCTCGATATGGAGATCGAGCGCCAGGAAGTGCGGGTCAAGGGAAGGAACGAGCCGGAGCAGGTCGAGCTCGCATTCACGCGCAACGGCCCTGTCATCTGGTCAGATCCCGAGAACCATCGGGTGGTCGCGCTGCGCTGGGCCGGGCAGGAACCGGGCACCGCCGGCTACCTTGGCAGCCTGGCCCTCGACCAAGTCCGGGACTGGGATGGATTCGTCGAAGCGATGCGGGCTTGGAAGGTTCCGGCGGAGAATATCGTCTACGCCGACGTCGACGGCAATATCGGCTGGGTAGCCGCCGGACTCATGCCCGTGAGGGAGGGCTGGTCCGGCTTGCTTCCGGTCCCGGGCCATACCGGTGAGTACCGGTGGCGCGAATTCCTCGACGTCGAGGATCTCCCGCAGTTGCTCAACCCCGAGAGCGGCTACATCGCGACCGCAAACCACAACATCCTTCCCGATGGCTACGCGCGTGACCTAGGGTTCGATTGGTCGGCCCCGTACCGTTTCGAGCGGGTCGACGAGGTCCTGGCGCGAGGCGGCAAGTTCAGCATCGAAGACTTCCAAGCGTTGCAACTAGACGAGACGTCCCTGCCGGCCCGCCAGCTTGTGGCGATGCTGAGGGAGTCCTCGGACAGCCCATCGGCGGCTTCGGCAACCTTCGATGGTTGGGACTTCGTCCTGAGCGCGGAATCCAATCAAGCCGCCCTGTTCGAAGCTTGGATGAAGCGCCTTCCGATCAAGTACGTCGAGGCTAACGCCCCACCGGCCTCTCGCGGACTGATCGGTCGCTACTTGCAATTGCCCACCTTGATCGAAGGGTTGCGCACGACTCCGAAGGAGCAACGAATTCGGATCATGTCCGAGTCCCTCGACGAGGCTTTCGCCGAACTGGCCTCGCGACTTGGCTCGGACTCTGCAAGCTGGCGGTGGGGTGACCTGCACCAAATCAACTTTCGGCACCCGCTGTCGAACACGCCCGAGAGGAGGGAGGTGCTGGATCTGGGCTCAGTACGGCGCGGCGGTGACGGGTTCACACCCAACGCGACGCGTGGACCGGGGTACGCTCAATCGAGCGGAGCTTCCTACCGCCACATCCTCGACGTGGCCGACTGGGACCGGTCCGTCTTCACCAGCACGCCGGGGCAATCCGGTCAACCGGGCAGCCCGCACTACGACGACCTGCTACCGATGTGGGCAGAGGGGCGTTACGCCCCGCTCGTGTACAGTCGGTCAGCCGTGGAGGCGAATACCGCCCATCGGCTCTTGCTGGAGCCTGAGTAGCGGGACATCCGCAGCGAGGCTTGCGAGCGCAAGGCAGATGTCAACAGCGACTGCTCTGAAACGGCCTATGTCCGGAGCGATCTTGACGCTCGACGACGTTCCCCAGTTGCCTCGTGGACAATTCTCGTCGCTGGCGAGCCCGTAACCGTTTGTCGCAAGACTGAACACCCGAACTGGGTCATCTGTCCGTTCTTGGAAACCAGAGCCGCAGAGTTTCCTTGAGCTCACTAAAGGCAGGATCCCGGCACCGGCGTAGCGTGACGGATTCCGCCAATTCACCAAACAATCTTGAGGAGACATTCCGTCGTGCCTTGCGCAACGCAGCTCGCATGGCCTTCTTCGGATCCTCAGGCTTGGCCGAATGCCCCGCCCACAGGCCCTCGGCAGCAAGCCATTCTTTCATATCAGCGTATCCACCATCCTCCCAGCCGAGTATCGCGGAAACTCGACTCGAGGAATTCCACACCCAATTCTCGAGTTCTGGATCGATCACAACAACCTTCGAGCGATCTCGCCAACCGTTTTCGGCCAGCTCTTGCTCGACTTCGTGTTGAATTTCCTGGCGAGAGGCTTCGTCACCACAACCCTTCCTGTCGAACATCACCAATGCATAGCGGTAATCGAGAATGTGACCTCGAAGATAAGCGGAAGCGCTCGATCGACATCCCGGATCGCGGTGGATGTGTTTGGCAACGGCATACTCAATGGAACGAATTCCGAGACTCGGGCCCCGGCTTAGGAGTTTCTCCATGGTTTGGAGCATGTCTTGGTCCGCGACGAGCACGTAAAGGTCTTTCTGTCCGTTCCCCACTGTTATCCGAAGACCTCGGAAGCAAAGAGCAGGTTGATATCGGCGGAACTCTTCCAATCCTGCAATCGTGGATGCAGGTTACCGGGAATTATGTGCGTGGCTCCCCTGTCGTCCTTCGCGAAGCACAAGATCTCCTCCGGTTGGGCACAGCTAAGGAAGATCGGGGAATGAGTCGCGACAAGCACTTGGGAGTCGTATACAGACGATAGCGACTGGTACACAGTCTCAATAGCCATGGGGTGAATGCCGTTTTCTGGTTCTTCCATCAGGTAAATCTTTTCCATGTCGGGCAGATAGGCGGCGAGCGTGAGCGCCAACAGTCTTAGCGTGCCGTCGGAAACGGTCCAAGAAGGGACCTCCACTCCTGTCGCATAACGAATCATCAGGTAGGCGTGCCGATCATCGTCCCGTTCGACGATTCGGATGTCGTCGATTTCGCGAAGCGACGTGCGAACATGGTCCAGCCAGTCCCTGAATCGGTGGCTATCGGTTTCGCGAAGGCGTTGAATCGCCCAAGGGAGATTGGATCCATCCGGAGCGAGCCCCTTCCGACGTTTGTTGGGCGAACTGGCCTGCCGTAGTCGCCTACTTTCGAGAAACAACCTCTGAACTCCCGCTTCGAGGATCCGCTTCGAATATGTGGCGGTCGGAAATTGTTCGGGATCTTCAGGCAGATTCTTGAGCGTGGAGCGTCGCGGTCCAAACGCGATGCTTAGCCCAGGCCCCGAAAAAGACGGGTCAGCCGATACAGTCTCTATCTTGAAGGTGTCCGTGCCTGCTACGGACTTTTGCAATACTCGGCGATACTCAAGGCCATCTGGAGTCGTAAGGATTGTATCGGGTATCGGTCTGGTTGATGGGAGGTTCGTCGTTGACATAAACGCTACACGACTCTCTTCGAAGGATTCTCCTCGATCGTGTTGCATTGCCCATTTGCTCTTGAGAAATCCCCCTTCAGAAGCGATGCAGGGTCCGTCTTTCTCCGACCGAATGGCAACCTCGTACCGGAAGAACCGGTAAGACCGGTACTCCCGGTCTTCTTCCGCGAGTTTGAGCAGGGGCGCCTCGGGGATTTCGAACTCCACAGCCAACTCGAATCCCGGATTCTCTCGATCGCGATCCCAAACCAAGTCCTGGAAGTTTCTCGTGCGCCGCTCGATGGCTGTGTCGAGGCCATCGGAAATCAGATCGCCCAGAAAACTGATCGCGTCGAGCAGGGTGCTCTTCCCGCTCGCGTTCGGACCGACCAAGATGTGGAACGAGCCCTCGAGGTGAACATCCACATAGCGAAGGCAGCGGTAGTTTAGGGCCTGGATGCGGCGAACCACGAAGATAGTCTACAAGAAGGCTATTGGGGCCCCTTGTGAGAAGCGCCAAGCGCCTGCAGGTCCTTGGTGCCGGTGCGGTTCAACGGATCTTCTGCAGGGACCTTTGGCACCGAAGACTGATGCCTAGGAGCTTAGTGTCACGGAATAGCAGGGAAGGCCCCACCAACTCGACCGTTGCCAGGCGATGGTGTCGAATCGTTGGATCGCAATTTATCGTGACCAGTGTTGCGATTTGGCCGCATGGTGACAGCTCCAGAGGGACGAAGGGAGAATTTTCTTAACCCCTTATACAGTAAGGGCTTCCGAGGTAGATCTATAGCAGAATACTTGGGCCGTGCTCTAGTGCAGCAGATTGAACTTGCCCCTTTTCGGCAGAATATACTTGTAATAATCCAACAAAGCATACTTGCTCTCATTCATCGCTATATACTTGCAACCATACGAAGAGCCGGAGAACGGTGATGCCGACACCGAACGAGAAACTCGCCGCCTCCCTAGGCGTTCTCAACAACCTTCAAAGCGGCGGACGGCGTGTCTTCCAGTCCAGCGAGTTCAGTCGACTGCACCGGGAGCGACTACTGCGGAACGGCTTCCTGACGCAGGTCATAAAGGGCTGGGTGATTTCTTCCGGACCGGGGGTCCGCCCCGGCGACAGCACGCCGTGTTACGCCTCGTTCTGGGAGTTCTGCGCTCGCTACTGCGAGGCGCGATTCGATGCCGCTTGGCATCTCTCGCCCGAGCAGTCCCTGTTGCTGCACGCCGACAAGACGGTCATCCCCGCGCGAGTGATCGTTAGCAGTCCGAAAGGATCGAACAACAAGATTGAGCTGCCGTTCGGGACATCGATCTATGACCTCAAGGAAGAGAGAGCGCCATTGGCCTCAGACCTGGCTGTTCTGAACGGGTTGCGCCTGTACTCGGCGCCAGCGGCCCTAGTGCGGGTTCCAGAGAGTTTCGCGCGACGCCACCCGTTGGAACTGCGGGTCGTGCTCGCCAGCGTGTCCGATGTCTCCGAGATCCTGCGGCCGCTGCTGGAAGGTGGTCGTTCCGTCGTAGCCGGGCGACTCGTCGGCGCACTGCGGAGGATCGGACGTCAAGACGACGCGGACGAGATTCTGGACACAATGAAAGCGGCTGGATACGACGTCCGCGAAAAGGATCCGTTCGAATCGGGCCAAGCGACGGGTCCGCTGCTGGCAACGGCCCCACCGATCGTCCGCCGGCTGCGGGCGATGTGGGAAGCAAGCCGGGAGAGCGTGCTCGAGTTCTTCCCGGAGCCGCCCGGGCTTCCCAATGACGCAAACTCCTACCTTGAGTTCGTAGCTGCAATATATCGAAGCGACGCTTACCACTCGCTCTCGATCGAGGGATACCGCGTGTCACCGGACCTGCTGGCTCGCGTGGCTGCCGGCGACTGGAATCCAGACAAGAACCGGCAAGATCGAGAGAGCCGCGATGCCTTAGCCGCGCGAGGCTACTGGCAGGCGTTTCAACTTGTCAAGCGTGACATTGCCGGGATCATCAGCGGAACAGAGGCAGCGGATCTCGTAAGTCGAAGTCATCGCGATTGGCACCGGGAACTATTCCGTCCGTGCGTAGAGGCTGGCTTGATCAGAACAGCGGCGCTCGCAGGTTATCGCACTGACGCGGTCCATCTGCGCACGTCGCGGTACATACCGCCCCGATGGCAGGCGGTCAGCGATGCCATGGCAGAGTACTTCGATCTCCTGCGGGACGAGCGGGAGCCGAGCGTGAGGGCTGTCCTCGGGCACTGGCTCTTCGGGTATATCCATCCGTACGCAGACGGGAACGGACGCATGGCGCGCTTCTTGATGAACGCAATGCTGGCATCGGGCGGATACCCTTGGACTGTCATTCGCACGGGAGACCGAAGCCGGTATCTGGCCGCGCTCGACAGCGCCAGTATCGATCACGACGTTGCCCCCTTTGTCCGGCTTGTAGCTGAACATGTCCGATGGTCGATTGAACAGAATTCGGCGTGGACCCAGACCATAGATGACGACGCCACAGGGGCAAGCACCTGAGCAAAACACCTTCAACTGCTGCGGAACTTGCAGAGCCAGCATCCGCACGGTATTGCTGCGTTCCGCTATGTGATCATCCACAAACGGCGCCGTGTGTCAGTTGGTCGGCACGGGTACAATCCTCTGCATGCTGTCCGTGTTCTCGTCCCCGTCGCGCTACACCCAAGGCCCAGACGCCACGCTTTCCTTGGGGGCCGAGATGAAGCGCATAGGTCTGCAGGGGCCGGCACTCGTGCTCGCGGGCAGGAGTCCGGCAAAGCGCCTCTCCGGCACTTGGCAACAGGCCTTCGGTGACAGCGGCATCGCCTACAAGGTGCATTTGTTCGGCGGAGAGTGCAGCCACCAAGAAATCGAGGACGTCAAGCAGGTTGCGACAGAAGCAGGATCCAAGGTCATCGTCGGCGCCGGAGGCGGGAAGGTGCTCGACACCGCCCGCGCGGTCGCTAGCGAGTTGGACCTGCCCGTCGTGAACTGCCCGACGGTGGCTTCCAGCGACGCCCCCTGCTCCGCCCTGTCCGTGCTGTATGACGAGGAGGGGAGGGTCGTGGACTACCGTGTCTACGGCCGCAACCCAGACCTCGTTCTCGTGGACACCACGGTAATCGCTTGCGCGCCGCCCCGGCTGTTGGCGGCGGGCATGGGAGACGCACTTGCCACCGTGTTCGAAGCCCGAACCTGCGTCGAGGGCCACGTCCGCAACATGCGCGGCGGAGCTTCCACGCGCAGTGCCCTGGCCCTAGCGGAGCTGTGCTACCAGACCTTGATCGAAGATGGCCGGGATGCCTTCGCCGCCACTCAGCAGCAGGCTGTCACGCCCGCGCTGGAGCGGCTCGTCGAGGCCAACACGCTGCTCTCCGGGCTTGGGTTCGAATCCTCGGGGCTCGCTGCCGCGCATTCGGTTCACAACGGACTCACCGTAGCCCACGGCACCCACGCGTTCTTCCACGGCGAGAAGGTGGCCTTTGGCACGCTCGTCCAACTCGTGCTCGAGGGCAAGCCCAGCACGCTGCTTGACGAGGTCATGGCGTTTTGCCGGTCAGTCGGCCTGCCCATCACGTTGGCCGACGTCGGCCTCGGAGACTGCGACCGCGACGAACTCGGTCGCGTGGCCAAGCGCACGATAGCTAAGGGCGAGACGATCCATAACGAGCCGTTTGAGGTCAACCCGGGCATGGTGGCCGACGCCATACTCGCGGCCGATGCGATCGGGCGGCGGTGGGATCGCGACCAAGCCGGCTAGCGCATCCCGGATTGCGCCGGGCGAAGCAGGTACCCCTGCCTCTCAGCGCTCGATCTGCGCGGTTTCCTTGACCCAGCCGCCGATTGCGGCGTGGCTTTCCTTGACCCGGATGACGTCCCCGTCCAAGAACGTTACGAATACGATCTCGCCGGGGGGCTCGCCGTAGATCCAGTCCTCAGTCTCGATGCCTTCTTTGAAGTCACGGATCTTCTTCGTCGGCCTGCCCTTCGAGAGCAGCACCATTTCCTTGTCCATGCCTTCAACGACCTCGTTCCGTTCGATTGCCTCGCGGTATTTCACATCGATCTTGTCGAGATAAAGCTCGGTGGCCGAACGCTGGTTGAAGTCCAACACCGGCTCGAGCATCTTCTTGAACTCGTCGGCCGTCTTTATGGGCACGCTCTGAGGGAAGACCAATGCCAGTTTGGTCCCGCCCGGCGCATGGGTGTTCTGCGACGCGCCCAGCGTCGTTCCCCGGCCCGCCGCCCCGGCCACCTGGATGCGGTGCCACCAGCGCCGCCCGCCGCCGATGCCGTGGTTGATCTCGAAGACTAGCTTCTTGCCGACGAACTGCACGTTGGTGATCTGGACCAAGTCGCCCAGTCGCGCCGCCGGCCCGAACTTGATCATCGCGTCGGCCCACTGCTTGCGGTCATATTGGCCAGTGGGCCTAAACACCAAGGGCTTCTTGGACCTTGGGATCTGGAGCTTGGCCGTGCCGTATTCAGCGTTCAGGTCGCGAATCAGCTGAGCCCGCTGCCCCGGCGTCAGCTTCTCCGTCTTCGCGCTCGCCAGCGGAGCCGCCAGGCTCACCGCCAGCAGCGCGATCAATCCCGCCAAGGCCGGTCGCCACGACGCTGCGATCTTCACGGGGGGCATCCCAAAGCATCGGCTCCGATGCAGCTGGTGCCGGGAGCCGCCAAACGATCGCCAGCAGGGCCAATGCCATGCCGGTTGCAAGCAGTCCGCCTTCGAATCCATAGTCGCCACCGGTCACCCATTCCGGCTGTCCGAGCCTGAGGTTCAAATCACTCAGCCTTATTGTAATGCCGGAGATGTTCACGCCGAGCGCCGTCTGCGTGACGTTCCAGCCGAAATGTAGGCCAGTAGCAAGCCACAGAGACCGCTGACGAAAAACCGCTACGCCGAAGATGGCGCCGAACAGCGCGGTGTTGCATGTCGCCAAAGCCGTGATGCCGGGATTTGCTCCGTGCAGCGCGGCGAACCCCGCAGAGGTCAGGACGACGGCCCCAACGGGCCCTACTGCCCGGGCCAGACACTGCAGCAGCAAGCCCCGCGCGAACAACTCTTCGGCGGTCGCGCTGACCGCTAGCAGCCCGAGCCCCAGCATGGGCGTCGCCCGCAGGTCGAATCGAAGTGCTTCAGCCTCGATCGGCACCGGCTCCGCCCAGCCGAGCGACAACGCCAGAAGCACCAAGGAGCCGCAGCTGACGATCCCCATGACCAGCCCCAGCAGCACGCCTCGGCCCGCGCCACCGCCCAGCCCGACCCGCCGCCAGTTGGCGCGAGGCAGCAGGAGTACGATCAGGGCCGTGACGAGCGTAGTGCCGCACAGCAACGGCACGGTGGCGCGCGCCAACTGGTGGTCCGACAGGTACGCCAACGCCATCGCCGCAAGGCTCGCGCAGAAATAGGTAGCCAACAGCGTCAGGGCTGCCAGGCCGAGATAACTCAGCCGCTCCCTTAGCTGTATCGTTTGGTCGGGCATCGGCGGTTTCGCTCCACGGTACAGTCCGGCCCGACTCAATGGCAACTACCTCGCGTTTCGGCCTCTCGGAGCGCTCGCGCTACCGCAGCTCCAACCGCGCGACTGCCTGGCGGCAGTGATTGACAGCCGGACTATTGACTGCCTATCCTCGAAAGAGAAGACGCATGGCCAACCACAAGTCCGCAATCAAGCGCATTCGGCAGACGGAGCGCCGGACCGCCCGCAACCGGGCGGCCAAGAGCCAGCTTCGCACCAAGCTGAAGAGGTTTCGCGCCGCCGTAGATGGCCAGGGCGAAGCCTCTGCCGCAGATCTGCTCGACTCGACAGTGGGCTTGATCGACCGTTCCGTCCGCAAGGGCGTGCTGCACCGCAACAAGGCCAACCGCCTGAAGTCTTCCGTCGCGCGGGCCGCCAACAAGGCTGCCCAGGCTCCGTCGTCATAGCCCGCACAGCCGGCTCCGGCCGTCATGCGGTCGCGCCGAGCGAGAACAGGCGCGCTTAGCGGGTCAGCTTCATGACCAGCGTTTCCATCAGCACGCGGTCGTCCGGCCGCGCGCTGCGCAGGCCGCGGTCCGCCTCGAACAGTTCGATCAGGGCCGCCCGCAACTCGTCGGCGCGATAGCGCGAGACGATCCCCTCGAGTTGCCTCGCTCGCATCGGCCACACCTTGATGCCGAGCCCGCCTAGGTCCCGGCGGATCTCGCGGGCACCGTCAGCGCCCACCTCCTTGGCCGCCAGCGCCTGCCGGAAAAGGGTGGCGAGAGCGCTCACTTGCAGCCCCCAATACATCCCTGCCTTGGCCATGGTGTCGAGCACCTCGAGGGCCCGCGCGCGGTCGCGGTCGGCGATGGCGTCCGAGAATTCGTACGTCCCGCGCTGTCTCGCCTCAGGCACTAGCAAGGCCAGGTCCTCCGAAGTGACCTCGCGCGCGTCGTCGACGTAGAGTTTCAGCTTTCCCAACTCGCTCTCGAGGCGAAACGCATCCGCACCGAGCATCTCGATCAACTCAGCTAGCACCGCCTGCGGAACGCTCAGAGCCATCCGCTTCGCCAACACTCGCCCGACATAAAGGGCGTCGGATTCGCTCAAGGGCTTGAAATCGACCCTCTCCGGCACGGACGCATAGAACTTCGCCAGCCGCTCCAATCTGGCGCTGTCGTCCCGGTCGTCCCAGCGGTGCTTGGTGGCCTCGACGAGCACGACCACGTCGGGAAGCGGGTCCTTGAAGTATGCCTCCAGCCCGGCCTTCTCCCGCTTGCCCTCGCTGGTCGCGATCTTGGGCAAGACTTGGTCGGCGTTGCGCGCCACCACCAGACGGGCGCCGCCGAACAAGGAAGGCGTCTGTATCTCGTCGATGAGGTCGCTGACACGATCATCTTTCAGGTCGACCTCGACGACAGAACCCTCGTCAGGCTCCGGCCCCAGCAGGGCGCTGCGAAGGAATTCGGCGCACCGCGCGCGGTAGAATGGCTCGGCACCCAAGAACAGGTAGCCCGGGGCGGGCGTGGCCCCCTTCTTGAGCCGGCCGCTCAGTTCCTTCGGGCTCAAGTAGACACCGTACCACCTCGTCCCAGGACACCCCCGAGGAGCTTTCGATGCGCACCACCACGTTCTTCGCAGTCGCGATGCTGCTTGCAGCCCCGTCCTTCGCAGGAGATTCCGCCGAATTCGCGGCGTGGGTCTCGAGCCAGTACCGCGTCAGCCCCAACATCACCTACAAGACGGCCAGCAACGCCGAGCAGAAACTCGACGTGTACTGGCACCGCGGCGAGCCGACGCCTCGGCCGACCGTGATCTACATCCACGGCGGCGGCTGGGTCGGCGGAACAAAGGAAAGCAGCGTGCTGGCCCTTGCGCCGTATCTGGAAATGGGCTTCAACGCCGTGAACGTGGAGTACCGCCTTGGCCGCGTAGCCCTGGCCCCCGCGGCTGTCGAAGACTGCCGCTGCGCGCTGCGCTGGGTCGTTCGCAACGCCGAGACATACGGCTTCGACACCAGCAAGCTGGTGGTGACCGGGCGCTCGGCGGGCGGGCACCTCTCGCTGACTACCGGAATGCTGCGCACGGCGGCCGGCTTCGACGCCGAGTGCATCTCAAACAGCGAGCCGCGGGTCGCGGCCATCGTCAACTACTACGGCATCACGGACGTCGCAGACCTGATGGCCGGCCGGCCGAACGAGAAAGGCTATGCCGTCAGGTGGCTCGGCAGCATGATCGACCGCAAGAAGATCGCCGACGCGGTCTCGCCGATCCACCACGTGAGGAACGACCTGCCGCCGATTCTGACCATCCACGGAGACGCCGACAAGGTCGTGCCCTACTCCCACGCGCAAGAGTTGCACCGACGCCTGGAGGCAGCTGGAACCAAGCACCGCCTGCACACCGTCAAGGGCGGCGGGCACGGCGGGTTCTCCAGCGGGCAGGTCGCGGCGATCGACAAGGCGATCCGCAGCTTCCTTGCCGAGCAGGATCTGCTGCCTTAGCGGCCAAGGATCACTGCACAGCCTTCAAGTAGTTGTCGATATAATCACGCAAACGCAAGCGTAGACAATGCATTATGGGCCAATCTGTGCTCTTTAGCGATCGGTCGCCGATGCGAGTGACAGGCATGAGTTCCCGCGTGGAAGAGGTGATGAAGACCTCGTCGGCAGCATAGAGATCGTCGGGATACAACACCCTCTCCTCGACCGGCTCGCCCAGCTCTTCCAGCATCACCGCGCGGGTGACGCCGGGCAGCGACCCGCTCGCCAGCGGAGGCGTGAGAGTCACGCCGTCCGTCACGGCGAAAACGTTGGCCGAAGTACATTCAGACACCTCGCCGCGCTCGTTGAGCAGCAGGGCATCGGCGAAACCGGCCCGCTGGGCACTCTCGAATAGCGTCAGGTTGTGCGCCCAAGACAGCGTCTTGGTACCCGCGAACTTGGACTTGGAATCGCGGCCGTGGGGCTGCAGCGCGAGCTCAACGCTGCCGGGATCAGAGTTCAAGTCGGCAGTGAATGCGACCACGTCGGACGCCCGGCCCGAGCCGGGGCCCTCGAACAGTCCGCCTTGGCTGCGCATCACGTTGACGCGCATCTTCGCCTCGGGACAGCCGTTCCGGACCACCAACTCGATCAGCTTCGACCGCAACTCATCTCGGCTCGGCGGCATCTCCACATGCAGCAGGGCGGCATCGCGAGCCAAGCGCTCCCAGTGGCGCTCGAACGCGAACGGGATGCCCCGGTAGATGCGCAGCGTGGAGAAAACACCCCAGCCGCTGAACAGGCCCACCTGTCCCGGTCGCAGGACAGCTTCGTCGCTGGGGATGATCGCATCGTTGTGGAGGACGAAGCGGTGAATCACCCTCTCATTATGAGCACTGCCGCGGACTCGCCCGAGGCTAGCCCATGTGGAACAGGCTCAGGCGCGGCAGGCCCAGCAGCTCGAACGTCTTGCGCCGAACATAGGTCTGCTTCAGCGAGCCCAGCTGCTCCGCCGTCATCCTGCGGCGGTAGGGCTTGAGCTCCGCGTCAAGCTCGCGGCCCACTTGCAACAGCTGGTCCTCGCTGAGCGCGACGGTGGCTGCCGCGAACAGCCGGTCGTCGAGAACAGTCAGCTTGCGCTCGACATCCTCCAAGTCTCCCAGTTCCCCGCCCTCGGCCTGTTCGGCCAGGCGTTCCAGGGTGCCGGCCATGCCGCCAAGCAGGTCTGCGGGCACTCCCCCCGCGCGCGTCGCTTGGCGCAACTGCCCGGCGCGTTCCGTGAAAAACGCCGCCAAGGCGGCCGGCTCGAACCCGGCGCTCGCGGACTGCTGGATCGCAGTGTCCCCGTGCGCCATCTCGCGAGCCGCGACGAGCACTTCCTGGGAGCAGTAGGCCACCGAGTTGACCGTCGAGAAGCGGCGCCGCTTGGCGGCGTGATACTTCTCGAACGACCGATCGATGCCCTTCAAGACCGCGCCGAGCGGAATGCCCGCATCCTTCCATGACTCGACCAGCACCCAGTCCAGCGGCGACATCATGAACATCCCGCTGTTGCGGGCGCGCCGGAAGTGCTCTTCCACCTCGGTGAAGTAGTTGAAGTAGTTCACGGGTCGGGACCGACGCTGGGGGTATCAGAGGTATAGGCCGTTGAAGACCATCTTGAACGTGGCGTTGGACTGCCCCCGGTACTGCGGGCGGATGCCGAAGAGAATCACCCGGCCATTGCCGAACGGCACGTCGAGCACCGCCGCCCGGTTCGCCAAGTGGCCTTCTCCAAGCAGCCACCCGGAGGCCAGCACGTTGCGCCCCGGAAAGCGCAGCACCTGCCGCACCTCGGCCGCGAACTGGCGGCGAACGCGGAATGCGGGACCGGACTGCAACCACACAGCCTCCCGCTCGCGCATGCCGACGCAAAGCGGATGGGACAGGTCCGCTTCCACGTTCACCAGAGTGCCCGGCGCGAAGTAGCGCTGCCGGGCGAGTCCCTCGATGGCATTCTCCACCGGCAGGCCCAATCGGTCGGCGGCGTAGGATGCCGCACGGCTGAACGCCATGATCGTGCCTCCGGCCCGCGCGAAATCGACCAGGGCCGCCGCCCCGGCCTCCCCCAAGCCTCCGCGGTACTCCGGCGGCACGATCGACTCGCCATCTCCGTGCTCGTGGTCATGTCCCTTGTCCAGCACATCCGGGGCCGCGTCGGGCAGGATCACGACGTCATACTTGCCGACCAAGCCGTCCGAGACCTGGGCGTTTCCCACGGTCTCATACGGCATCTCGTAGCGGTCTAGCAGCCAGCGTGTCCAGCCTTCGTCCATGATCGGCACGTGTCCCGCATAGATCGCCACCCGCGAGAGAGCCAGTGGCGGGTGCCCGGCAGCCAGCGTGTCGCTGGCGGCGAATTCGACGCCCCACTCGCTCGCCAGCTCCTCCAGCACCGGTGCTGCGTCGGAACCGGCGCGAAGCAGGAACGCTCCGTCAGACAGCCTCCGATGCACAGCCACGCCTCTGGCCAGCAAGCGATTCACCGCGACCCAGCTGGAGCCCAGGTTAGGCGACAGCATCAACTCGTCCGCCGTCGCCACCCCTCCGCTCAGGTGAGGGACCCGCCCCACCGCTTCGGTCACGAGATCGAGCTCGCCCGAGACCGGAAACGCTTCCACGCCCATCAGCAGGGGCAGCGTGTGCGCGGTCGCGTCGTACGGCATCAGCGGGGGCCCGCCTGGGTACTGGCGCAGATCGGGATAGTCCTGGCGGGACAGCAAGGTGTTCGCGAACGCGCCATAGGGCTGCGCGAGCCGCACGACAAAGTCGCCCTCGCGGACGGTGCGATCCTCCGCCGGCGCGTCCTCCAAGGCCCGCACGATCTCGACATCGCCGAATTCCAGGGTGCGCAGCAGGCGCGCAGCGGCCGCTAGGTCGTGCTGTTCGCGGGGCACCACGAAAGCGCGCCCGCGCCCGCGATCGATGATCCTCTGGCCGATGCGGTAGAAGTTCCGGAGCAAGTCCTTCCGCCGCAGCGCAGCGCTGTACAGCACGGATTCGAACGTGATGAGCTGGTTGTCGACGATGTCGCGCAAGCGCCACTCCCCGCCCTGCCAGGGCTCCAAGAAGTTCCAGCTGCTCACGCTCGGATCGTAGCCCTGACGATTGGTCTTGAGCTGTTCCGGGACCACCGTGATCGGCGAGGCAAAGCGCGCGCTCGCGCTCTCGCTTAACAGTCTTAGGGCACCGTGATAGCTCTGGTAGTGGCGTGCTGGCGAGTAATAGTCGTAAATCCCGTTCACCAGCACGCCCGTCTTTCCCGCCGCCGTCAGGTCCATGGCCATCGCGGTTCCGAAAGCGTTGACCTGCTGCGTGATCAGGGGGTCAATGTTCGGGTCGATCGGATCGATCCACGGCGGCACGAAGATGCGCGCCCCGTTGGAGCCCATCTGATGCACGTCGTAGACGATCTGAGGGCGCCACCTGTTGTGCACCTTGTCCACAATGAGCCGGGTCTCTTGCTGGGTGAAGATGTACCAGTCCCGGTTATTGTCGTGGCCCACGTACTTGTGATAGAGGGAAGTCAGCGGGGCTCCTTCGTAGGGCCCTCCGACCCAACGCCGGTACCATTCCCTGACCTTGTCGACCCCGTCGGGATTTAGCGAGGGCACCAGCAGCAAGATCGTGTT
Organism: Bryobacterales bacterium; assembly: GCA_022824585.1. GTDB lineage: Bacteria > Acidobacteriota > Terriglobia > Bryobacterales > UBA6623 > VXMF01. The sequence goes on from JAJDZN010000256.1 coordinate 17,551, forward strand.
CGCGAGGATGGCGCGGTGGCGGTCGCTGTCGTGGGTCAGCAGGTCGTGGGCGAACTGCACCGCCGTCATCGTGGAAGCCACTTCGTTGGAGTGGATCGAGCAAGTGATCACGATGGCAGGCTTTCCCTCTTCCGCCAGATCGAAAGCCTCTTCCTGCGTAATCGCTCGCGGGTCCGCGAGCTTGGTCAAGATCTCCCTGTAGCCCTCGATCTGCTCGAGCGTCTCGGGGGCGGCGATCGTGGCAAGGATCAGGGGCCTGCCCTCTGTCGACCGGCCGAGTTCCTCGACCCGCATCGAATCGCTGCCGGCGTCGAGGACGCGGAAGTACTCCACCACCTCGGACCATGCGACCAAGGTCCGATCATCGCCCATGGAGTGGCCGAAGTGCTCTTCAGGCGTCGGCAGGGCGGCGAGCGCAGGCAGGGCGCTCAGCAGCAGGGTCAGCAGCCGCATGAGTGCCTCAATGGTACGAAGTCCGGAGACAAGCGCCTAGCAGCCGGGCGGACGGCGACATCGATTCCATCAGTCAGGCTGCGATGTCGGGCACCGAGTCCAGGCAGCGGCGCTCGTGCTCGAGCAAGAAGCGCTTTGCGATCAGGCCGCCGGCGTAGCCCGTCAGATTGCCATCAGCCCCTACGACGCGATGGCAAGGCACGAGAATCGAGAGTGGGTTGCGCCCGATCGCCGTGGCCACTGCGCGCACCGCCCTAGGTCGACCAAGGCGTGACGCCAGTTCGCCGTAGCTCAGGGTGTGCGCCGGCGCGATCTCGCGCAGAGCGGTCCAGACATCGACTTGGAAGGGCGTTCCGCGCAAATCCAGCGGGATTTCGGGCGAGTATTCCAAATCGGAATCAAAGTAACAAGCAAGGAATGCCTCCGCCTGCAACAAGAAGATGTTTCCGTGCCCGGGACGAACTCCGGCGGGAGCTAGGCGGGCTTCGAGCCTAGGAGCTTGTACCGGGAAGTAGATCGCCGCCAAGCCGGCGTCGCTGGCCAGCATGCGGATCTCACCCAATGGGCTGAAGAACTTGGATCGTTGCATTTCGAGGGCTTGTTCGCGCTAAAGATAGCACGGCCGCTAGGAGTCTTCCTCGCGCGGCGCGGATGCCCGGCCCGCGAGGCTCCGGAAGGCGAGTCGGCAGCTGACCGGTCTTGGGTCGGCTATCTCCGAGGAACGCCTAAACCCTTGATAGACTGAAGCCAAGGGCGTTGGAGCACCATGGCCGAGGTTTCCCCGTCAATCTTGGCGGCCGATTTCGCCGCATTGGGCGAGCAGATCCGACAGGCAGAATCGGGCGGCGCGCGGATGCTCCATGTGGACGTCATGGACGGCCACTTCGTCCCGAACATCTCCATCGGGATCCCGGTGGTCGAATCGCTGGCTAAGGCCACGGACCTGATACTGGACTGCCACTTGATGGTGGACAATCCAGAAGATTACGCGAAGGCGTTTATCGACGCGGGGGCCAAGATGGTCACTGTGCACCAAGAGGCCTGTCCGCATCTCGGCAGGTTGCTCGGGCAGATCCGCGACAACGGAGCAGCGGCTGGGGTGGCGCTGAACCCGGCCACCCCGCTGAGCACGCTCGACGAGGTCTTGGGGCAGGTGGACCTCGTGCTGATCATGAGCGTGCATCCGGGCTTCGGCGGGCAGTCGTTTCTGCCCGCCAGCCTTGACAAGGTCAGGCGCCTCAGCGCACTTCGCCGCCACGCCGGTCACGCGTTCCGGATTCAGGTCGACGGCGGGGTGAACCTCGACAACGCGGGACTGCTGGCCGAAGCCGGCTGTGACATCTTGGTGGCCGGCTCCAGCGTGTTCGGGGCGGACGACATCGCCGAAGCGGTGCGCGCGCTGTCCGCGCGGGCCAACTTGCCAGCGCTTGCAAGCGCATGAGCGCTGCGTTGCGGCGGGGTCAGGCCTGGCACTTGCAGCACTGCCCTGCCTTTGCCTCACCGCCGGCCAACCCTGCGGGCGCGCCGATGGCCTTCGCCTCGCCCGGGGCTGCGAGCCGTCCGTCGCAGGACAAGCATGTTTGCTGAACTCTTTCGCCGATTCGGCGTATTATGAAGGCGATGTCTCGCTTACCTCTCGCGTCTCTGACAGGTCTTGCCGTGCTTGTGATGCTGCTGGCCAGCGGCTGCGGCAAGAGCCCGTACGACAATCCGATCGCAAACAACTCCCAGCAGCCGGACAAGATCCTGTTCGACAAGGCAGTGGAGAACATCGAGCGCCATCGGTACGAGCTCGCCCGCATCACTCTCCAGACGCTGATCAACACCTATCCCGACAGCGAGTACATCGCCAAGGCCAAGCTGGCGATCGCCGACAGCTGGTATCGCGAGGGCACCTCCGAGGGGCTGGCCCAGGCCGAGGCGGAGTACAAGGATTTCATCACCTTCTTCCCCAACATGGAGGAGGCGGCCGAGTCCCAGCTCAAGATCTGCCAGATCCACTACAACCAGCTGCAGAAGCCGGACCGCGATCCGATCCACGCGGTGCGGGCCGACCAAGAGTGCCGCCAGCTGCTGCTGCGCTACCCGAACACGGTGTTCCTCGACGAGACGCAGCAGCTCCTGCGGAACGTCCAAGAAGTCATCGCCGAGGGCGAGTACCGCGTGGGCATGTTCTATGTCAAGAAGGGCAGCTTCCGGGCGGGCGTCAATCGCCTGCAGAGCGTGACGGACCACTACCCTCTGTTCAGCAAGGCGGACGAATCCCTGTGGCTCCTGGGCGAGAACTATGAAAAGCTCGGCGACAACTTCGAGGACCAGCAAGTCGCCGCGTACCAGAAGATTGTGTCGGACTACCCCATGAGCCCGTACGTGGACGGCGCCAGGGAGAAGCTCAGCGCACTGCAGCGCGAAACGCCCGAGACTGACCCCGAGCGCTTCGAACTGCACAAGTACAACGTGGAACATCGCACCGAGCCGGGCCGCATGAGCACGTTCTGGGGCATCTTTCGCGGCAAGCCGGACCTAGGCATGGCCGCTAAGGCCGGCGATCCCGCCATGACCACGCTGATGCCCTCCACCCCTCCAGGGATCCAAGCCTCTGCGGCGGCGGCAGTAGAGCCCACCGCCGACGTCACGGTAGAGACCATCTCCGGGCCCAGCGCGTTGGATTCCGAGCCTGACGCACGCCTGAACCAACCCCAGACCGAGTCCAGCGAAACCCCAGCCGAACAAGACGAGCAGAACTGAGCCCCGTGGCCACCATCTTCGTCGCAGACGACAATCCCCACGTGCACAGCATGGTGGAGAAGTCTCTCGGCGCCGAAGGGCACGAGATCGCCGGTACCATGGTCGGCTCGGAGGCTCTGGAGTCGATCGCGCAGAGCAAGCCGGACATCGTGCTGCTGGACAGCACACTAGGGGAGCTGAACGCCTTTGACACCTGCCGCGAAGTGCTTGCCTTGCCCGGAATGGAAGAGCTGCGCGTAGTCTTGCTGGCCGGACCGCTAGAGACCATAGACAGTACCGAGGCCCTGCAGGCAGGCGTTTCGACCGTGTTGCAGAAACCGCTCGATCCCGAAGCCCTCAATGCGCTAGTCGGAAACGGCAGTGACGGCGCCGCCTCGGACGGATCAAAGTCCAAGCCCGCGGCGATAGACCTGCTCGTTCACCAAGCTCTCGGGGACGAGAGTGCGGAGCAATTGCGGAGCGCAATCCACAAGCAAGTCGAGGCAGTCGTGACCGCCTCCATACCCTCTCTGGTCGACCACATCACGGATCGGCTCGCAGAGAAGCTGAAGCCCAGATAGGCCCGGCCGAGGACTACTCGGCGGCTCGACACAGCGGCTGTTCCGCGATTGGAACGGCGCAACGCACTGCCTGCCGAGCCAGTCCGGCTAGTCTACGATGAGAGTGCTGCGGGCGCGTAGCTCAGCTGGATAGAGCATCTGCCTTCTAAGCAGAGGGTCCCAGGTTCGAGTCCTGGCGCGCCTGCCACCGCAATGACCTATCTCTCGGGTCGCTCAGACGGCCCGGCCCTGCGAAATGGAGATCGTGGATGATCATTGAGGAGGCTGAGTCATGAATGCGGTAAACGGCATGAGACCAGTGCATCCGGGCGAGATATTGCAGGACGAACTCGCAGCACTCAGCCTGTCGGCCACCGCGCTGGCGAAGGAGCTGGACGTGCCGGTAAGCCGCATCGCGGCAATCCTGCACGGCCGGCGTGGAGTGACGGCCAACACAGCGTTGCGCCTAGCGCGCTATTTCGGGACGACACCGCAGGTCTGGCTGAATTTGCAAGCGACTTACGAGCTTCGTCGGGCCGAGATCGAGTCGGGCCGAGAAATCTCAAAGCGCGTTCAGCCCCGGCGAACGGCTGCCTAGATCGAACCTAGCAGCATCCGCTACCATATGCCCGCTCCCGAAGATCAATCGCTCCTGGCCCCGGCGCTAGGGGCAGTGTCAGACAGCAGGCGGTTCAAGTGCATGATCCACTTGCTCGACTACGCCCCAAGCTGGTTAGCCACAATGGACGAAAGTTGCATCGATGCACCTCGGAGATCCCAGATAACTGGGTTTCTGGGAGGCTGATTGAGATGGACAAGACAAGCCTCAGCGAACGAGACATCTGCAGCAAGTTCATCACGCCTGCCCTGAGGAAGGCCGGATGGGACGAGATGTCGCAAATTCGAGAGGAGGTCAGTTTCACAAGGGGACAAATCATCGTGCGCGGCAAGCTAGTTAGCCGCGGCAAGGGAAAGCGGGCCGACTACATCCTCTATTACAAGCCCAAGATCCCTATTGCCGTGATCGAGGCCAAGGACAACACCCACGCCATGGGCGACGGCATGCAACAGGCGCTCGAGTACTCTGACATACTTGACATTCCTTTTGTTTTCTCCTCAAACGGCGACGGCTTCGTCTTCCACGACAGGACCGGAACGAGCGCGGAAACAGAAGCGACTCTCGGCCTCGACGGGTTCCCATCCCCCGGAGATCTGTGGAACCGTTACCGGGATTGGAAGGGCCTCACAACGGAAGCCGAGAAAGTCGTCCTTCAGGACTACTTCGACGACGCTAGCGGCAAGGCGCCGCGCTACTACCAGGTCAACGCCATCAACTCGGCCATCGAGGCCATCGCCAAGGGCCGTGACCGCATCCTTCTCGTCATGGCTACGGGAACGGGTAAGACGTACACCGCCTTCCAGATCATCTGGCGGTTGTGGAAAGCGGGCCGCAAACGGCGCATTCTGTTCCTAGCTGACCGCAACGTGCTGATCGACCAAACCATGGTCAACGACTTCCGGCCTTTTGGCTCGGCCATGGCCAAGCTCTCGACAAGAGCTAAGACCATCTCCCGTGACGGGAAGCGTCGCATCGATACCGCATACGAGGTCTATCTGAGCCTGTATCAGGCCATCACCGGACCGGAGGATCATCAGAAGATTTTCCGCGAGTTTTCCTCCACCTTCTTCGACTTGATCGTGATCGACGAGTGCCATCGCGGTAGCGCCGCCGAGGATGCGGCGTGGCGGGAAATCCTCGAGTACTTCTCATCCGCCACTCAAATAGGCCTGACCGCCACGCCTAAGGAAACCAAATACGTTTCCAACATCCATTACTTCGGCGAGCCGGTCTATTCCTACTCCCTCAAGCAGGGCATCCGCGACGGATTCCTCGCCCCCTACAAGGTCGTCAAGGTCCATATTGATCGCGACGTGGAGGGGTACCGCCCTGAGAAGGGTCAGTTGGACCGGGAGGGAGTAGAGGTCAAGGACCGTATCTACAACAACACAGACTTCGACAGCACGCTGGTTCTGGACGGTCGAACCAAGCTTGTAGCCCGGAAAGTCACTGAGTTCTTGGAGGAAAGCGGGGACCGCTTTCAAAAGACGATCCTCTTTTGCGTCGATCAGGAGCACGCTGCCCGCATGCGCCAGGCGCTCGTCAACCAGAACTCCGATCTAGTGGATGGGAATCACCGCTATGTCATGCGCATCACCGGCGACGATGGAGAAGGGCAGGCGCAACTCGGCAACTTCATCGACCCGGAATCCAAATATCCCGTGCTGGTCACTACATCCCGGCTCCTATCCACCGGCGTCGACGCGCAGACCTGCCGGCTCATCGTGCTTGACCGCGAGGTCGGCTCAATGACCGAGTTCAAGCAAATCGTCGGACGGGGCACCCGCGTGCATGAGGACACTCAGAAGTTCTATTTCACCTTGTTGGATTTCCGGGGCGCGACCAGCCACTTCGCCGATCCAGACTTCGACGGCGAGCCGGTTCAGATTTACGAACCCGGCGAAGACGATCCAGTAGTGCCTCCTGACGATCATCAACCCCCGGATGACAATGAAGAAACAGCAACGCAGGAGACGGGCGACGATGGAACAATCATCGATGATCCTCCCGACATCACCCTGCCTCCTGATGGGCCTGGAAAACGCAAGGTCTACGTGGACGGCGTCACTGCAACCATCGTTGCCGAGCGTGTGGAGTACCTCGACGATAAGGGCAAGCTCGTCACCGAGTCCCTGCGCGATTTCACCAAGAGGGCGCTGAGAAAACGCTTCGCCAGCCTTGACGCCTTCCTGAGGCGCTGGGAGAGCACCAAGCGCAAGCAAGCGATTATCGAGGAGTTGAAAGCGGAAGGCTTGGACCTTGACATCATTACCGCAGAACTGGGCAAGGACCTTGATCCCTTCGACCTGATCTGCCACGTCGCATTCGATGCCAAGCCATTGACCCGGCGTGAGCGCGCCGAAAGCGTCAAGAAACGCGACGTGTTCAGCAAATACGGCGACCAAGCCCGCGCTGTGCTAGACGCATTGCTCGCCAAATACTCTGACGAAGGCATGCTTAACCTTGATGATGCTAACGTCCTCCGGATTCCTCCCTTCATCGAACTCGGCACCCCGGTTCAGCTTATTAATGCTTTTGGCGGGCGCAAGGGGTACGTCGCGGCTGTCCACGACCTTCAGTCTGCCCTCTATCGGGAGGCCGCTTGATCCATGTCCGTCCGCACCATCGTCAAGTCCATCCAAGACATCATGCGCCAAGACACCGGCGTCGATGGCGATGCCCAGCGCATCAGTCAGTTGTGCTGGATGTTCTTCCTCAAGATCATCGACGATCAGGATCAGGAACTGGAACTGATGAAGGATGACTACACGTCTCCAGTCCCAGAGGACTTCCAGTGGCGCACTTGGGCGGCAGACCCCGAGGGTATCACCGGTGAGAAACTGCTCGCCTTCATCAACGCCGACCTGTTTCCGACCCTGAAAGCTCTTCAGGTGACGGGCCACTCCGGCGACCGACGCCGTGTCGTGCGCACGGTGTTCGAAGATGCCTACAACTACATGAAGTCCGGCCAGTTGATGCGCCAAGTGGTCAACAAGATCAACGAAGTCGACTTCAACAACCTGAGCGAACGCCAGCATTTCGGCGACATCTACGAACAGATCCTCAACGACCTGCAATCAGCAGGTAACGCGGGCGAGTACTACACGCCCCGCGCCATCACCGCATTCATGGTGGACCGGATTGACCCGAGACCGGGAGAGACACTGCTCGATCCGGCCTGCGGCACCGGCGGCTTCCTAACCTGCTCCTTGCGGCACATGCGCGAACGCCATGTCAAGCGGCCCGAAGACGAACAGATTATTCAGGCAACGCTCCGTGCCGTCGAAAAGAAACAGCTTCCTCACATGCTCTGCGTTACCAACATGTTGCTGCACGGCATTGAGGATCCCGGGTTCGTGCGCCACGACAACACGCTGGCACGGCCTTATATCGGCTGGGAGCGCAAGGATCGGGTGGACATCGTACTCACCAATCCCCCCTTCGGCGGCAAGGAGGAGGACGGCATCGAGAGCAACTTCCCGCAGCACTTCCGGACCAAGGAGACGGCGGACCTGTTCCTCGCATTGATCGTTCGCCTGCTGAAGCCGGGAGGACGCGGTGCCGTGGTGCTGCCCGACGGCACTTTGTTCGGCGAAGGCGTCAAGATGCGGCTCAAGGAACATCTGATGGAGGAATGCAACCTGCACACGATCGTTCGTCTGCCCAATTCCGTGTTCCGCCCCTATGCCTCCATCGGAACCAACCTGCTGTTCTTCGAGAAGGGCGAGACGACCCAAGGCATCTGGTTCTACGAGCACCGCGTGCCTGAGGGCCAGAAGGCCTATTCCATGACCAAGCCGATCCGGCTAGAACATCTGCAACCCTGCATCGACTGGTGGGGCGGGGCGGAACGCAACGGACGAGAGGAGACCGAACGAGCCTGGAAGGTGACAGCGGACGAGGTCAGGGAGCGCGGATACAACCTAGACATCAAGAACCCTCACACTCAAGAAGACGATCACGGTGACCCGCAGGACTGGCTGGACAAACTGGCTGCCGCCGAAGCTGATGCGGCGGACTTGCGGAAGCGCTTGAAGACCATTCTGGCGGAGGCGCTGATCCGATGAACCCCGACCGGTTCCTGACCCATTACGAGAAGATCGCCGACGCGCCGGACGCAATCCCTCGCTTCCGCAGCTTCGTCCTCGATCTGGCCACGCGCGGTAAGTTGGTGGAACAGGAGCCGAAGGACGAACCAGCATCGGAGTTGTTGAAGCGGAGTGCAGCCAAAAAAGCACAGATTGCGAAGATCGGGAAGAACAAGAGAAGTAAGTCTAAGCAGATAGACGGGTTCAACACCCTTTGTCAGCTTCCGAAGTCTTGGAAATGGACCACCGTCGGCGATCTCTTCTTGTATGATGCAGGCGTCAAACGACAGCCGAAGAATCTCGATCAGACCCTATGGCTTCTGGAACTCGAAGACATTGAGAAGGGCTCTGGGCGATTGCTTGTTCGGATCACAGTATCTGAGCGGGAATCGAAGAGCACTAAGTCAGAGTTTCGTGCTGGCGATATTCTCTACGGAAAACTGAGGCCTTATCTGAACAAGGTACTGGTCGCCGATCATCCTGGGTATTCGACAACCGAAATCGTAGCCCTTCGTCCGTTTCTACGCCTCTGTCCACAATATTGCGCTTTGGCTTTGCGGCGACCCGACTTGGTCAGGGTACAAAGATGCCGCGATTGAGAACAGAAGATGCCGCAATCGCACCCTTCCCTCTCCCCCCTCTCGCCGAGCAGCACCGGATCGTTGCTAAAGTCGACGAACTCATGGCCCTGTGCGACCGGCTGGAGACGGCGCGCACAGCGCGGGAAGAATCGCTTGACCGACTCGCGGCGGCAAGCCTCGCTCGTCTCAACGAGCCCGATACCGACCCAGCCGTATTCCAGAACCATACCGCCTTCGCACTCGACAACCTCATCCCGCTCACCAAACGCCCCGACCTGATCAAGGCTCTGCGCCAGACCATACTCAACCTCGCTGTGCGCGGCAAGCTGGTCGAGCAGGATCCGAAAGACGAACCGGCGTCGGAGTTGCTGAAACAGACTGCGGAGCGGAAGGCGCAGCTTAAGGTTAAGCATCACGTAGTGCCGCTTGCTATAGAGGAACGCCCATTTTGTCTTCCAGTGGGTTGGCAGTGGAGCCGTGTCGGCGAACTTTGCACTAAGACTGGTTCTGGCAGCACGCCGCGCGGCGGTAAGAACGTCTATACGAAATCCGGTGTGCCCCTCCTTCGGTCACAGAATGTCTATGACGGTGGCCTTCGAATGGACGATGTAGCCTACGTTGGGCCCGACGTTCACGCGAAAATGACGGGAACTGCTGTTCGAGCAAGGGACTTGCTTTTGAACATCACAGGTGGCTCCATGGGGAGGTGCTGTCGTGTACCCGATCAATTTGACGAGGCTAACGTTAGCCAACACGTCGCCATAATCCGCCCAGCCGTATCCGAGATGTCGGACTTTCTTCATAAGCTCGTGCTGTCACCGTGTTTCCAAGCGTTCATCTTCGACGAGCAAACCGGCGCAGGACGTGGTGGCCTCCCCAAGAAGAAAATGGATCGGATAGCTGTCGCCGTTCCACCCCTAGCCGAGCAGCACCGTATCGTTGCCAAAGTCGACGAACTTATGGGACTCTGCGACCGGCTGGAGGCGAGCCTCGCCAGCGTCGATGACACCCGCCGCCATCTGCTTGGCGCACTACTGCACGAGGCGCTTGCTACGAGTGAGGAAAAGATCCGGCGGGATAGCTCCACGATCACTCAAGAACCGCCCGCCAAACCACCCGAGTCACTCAAAGCGCTCGCACATCCGACTCCGGCCGGCACATCACCCGAATGAGCCTTCCCGACATCCGTTTCGAGAACGTTCGTCCGTTCGACGGAAGCCAAGATGGCGGGTTCGAGGAAATGTGCTGTCAACTCGCTGCTTTGGATGAGGTAGCCACGGGAGCAGACTTCCATCGAAAAGGCCACGGCGGGGACGCGGGTGTCGAATGCTACTGCCGTCGTGCAGACGGGACTGAGATCGGATGGCAGGCCAAATATCTCTTTCGCTGGAGTAACAGTCTCAACACGCAACTCAACGATTCGATACGCACGGCGCTCGATAAGCACCCGAGTCTTGTCGAGTACGTCGTCTGCCTTCCGTTTGACCTTCCCGATCCTCGAACAGACACGGGTAACACCGCGAGAGAGAAGTGGGAGGTATGGTGCACAAAATGGAAGAAGTTCGCCGCAAAGCAGGAACGTGACCTGACAATCACGCTGTGGGGCAAGAGCGAACTCACTGGTCGGTTGACCAGAGAAGACCCTGCCTACTCGGGTCGTCTCCTCTACTGGTTCGGACGCGAGGCTCTCACAGCGAGGTGGTTCACGGAGCAGTTTAGCAAGGCAAGCGATTCTCTGGGAAGCCGATACAGCCCCGAAACGAACGTTGAACTCCCAATTCGACAGGATTTCCTTGCGTTCGCACGCCATCCTGAACTTCAGAAGGAGATCGATGGGTGGCTATTCCGTGTCACCGAGAAAGGCAGTAGTGCCGTAGATGCCTTAGGCAGAACGGGCACAGAAGCAGCCAAGACCCATTCCGACCCTCTGGGCAACGCAATTCGTGCACTTACTTCTTTGCTCGACGGGGAGCCTATCGGTCCCGACCAACCCTATCCTCTTACCGATTGGAGCGCCGGAGCTTCAAACTGTCTCAATCTCGCCAGAAAGGCCCTCAACTGGACCTACGACCTACCGCCTTCCGAGCCCGACAGTACGGGCATCAAGTCCGAGCGCTGGGCGCAATACACTCTCCATGAGCTGATGGAGGCGCTACATGAAATCAAGAGGGCTCTCGCTTCGAACCGTTGGCAACTGACTAACGCGAAGGCGGCTCTGCTGCATGGTCCAGCCGGCATCGGCAAATCCCATTTGCTTGCCGACATCGTGGAACACCATCTTCACGAAGGTGGGCCTGCACTGCTCCTTCTTGGCGGTGGATTTGTCGACGATGAGCCGTGGCCGCAGATTCGCGACCGACTCGATCTCCCACCAACGGAGCAGTTCAAGCACTTTCTCGGCAGTCTAGACGCAGCAGCGCAGGCATCTGGCATGAGAGCAATGGTCTGCATTGATGCTCTGAACGAACGCAACGGCCTTGATGTCTGGCCCGAGCGTCTCGCAGCCCTTCTCCGGACTGTCGGGGCGTTTCCACGAATCGGGGTAATCCTGTCATGCCGTTCCACCTATCTTCCCTATGTGATCCCGGACGACCTAGATGAAGATCGGCTCTTCCGCATCGAGCACGAAGGCTTCGCCGCCGACGGTGGAGAGGCAGCGAAGGTCTATCTTGCCAAACGAGGAATGGTCAGCCTTGGGGCTCCTAGTCTTGTTCCCGAATTTGAGAATCCGCTCTTCTTGAAAACATGCTGCGACTCGCTACAGAAGGAGGGAAAAACCGAATTCCCTAGGGGGCTCCGTGGCGTCACGTCAATCTTCGACTTCTACTTCAAGGCGCTGACTAGATCGCTGAACCGGCGAATGAGGCTTGATTCTCATCTGGAGATAGTGCCACAGGCAGTCAAAGGATTTGCACGATTACTCGCGGACACCGGCAAAGGGTATGCCCCGAAGCGAGAGGCCGTTACTCTATTTGAATCGATCCTTGCCCCGGGCGGAAGCCTTGAGATGAGTCTGCTAAGGCAACTGGAAAGCGAGGGTCTTCTTACCGTCGAACCCATGCTGCAGGATGATCGGTCGCTTGCTGAGATGGTTCGCTTTACCTTCGAGCGCTTCAGCGATCATGAAATAGCGTCGCGCTTGCTAGATGATCACATCGATAGCGACGATGTAGCTAGTTCCTTTCAGGCTGACCAGCCTCTCCACGCGTGTCTTCTCGGGCCGGAGAATTATAGCCGTGCCGGGGTGATCGAGGCGATGGCCATTCAACTCCCAGAACGGACTGGTGTTGAGATATTGGATCTTGGACTTGAGGATTCTTATACAGTGCGCAACGCATTTCTGAATAGCCTTCTCTGGCGCAAACAGTCTAATTTCACGGATCGTACGTTCGAATTGTGTCGACGATTACTTGAGACGGATGAGTTGAACGATATGCTCATTTCAATCAGCACAGAACCATCCAACAAATTCAACGCCATCTTCGTCCACAAGAAGCTCGCGGAAATGTCGATGCCCAAGCGTGATGCGTTCTGGTCAATCTATTTGGCAGAGCGCGGATTCGAAGGGCCTATCAAGACACTAATTTCTTGGGCACTTCAGGATGATCTCAAGCACATAGACAATGATCGTGCGCACTTGACAGCAATAGTGCTTATCTGGTTCTTTACCACATCGCATCGCGAGATCCGGGACAAGGCCACCAAAGCCCTTGCCAGCATTTTGAGCCGACGGCTTCTCCTTGCCGCGCGTTTACTTGGCGACTTTTTAACTGTGAACGATCCGTATGTTTCTGAACGTCTTCTGGCTGCTTGCTACGGTGCCGCGCTTCAGGGAACGGAACAAGAGGGGCTCAGCGAACTTGCCCACAGGGTCTTCGACACGATTTTTGCCCGCGAGCAACCGCCGGCAAACGCGCTTCTGCGCGACCATGCTAGAGGCATTGTAGAGTACGCAGCGTCACGCGGCGTTCTGAATGGTTCCTTTGATCTCACGCTTGCACGGCCGCCCTACCAAAGTCCCTGGCCAATCGAACCAGTTCCGGATGAATTGATCGATGGCTATACCGAGGATCGTGGTCACGGGTCCTTTCGCGACGCAATTGTTGCTTCTACCGTTAGTGACATGGGCGACTTTGCAAAATATGTCGTTGAAAGCAAAGTGAGCAGATGGAGTCCCGCACAGATAGGAACGACTCCCCTTCCAACTTCAGTTGACATTTGCGTGGAATGGCTGCGGGAGTTTTTGAAAACATCAACGACAGATCAACGAGAATCTATTCTGGAATATATGAGCGTATCTAGGGAAATTAAGAATATTCAAGACCATCAATCCACTCCGGAGATGAAACGACTGAATACTGCCGAGATGGCCCTTAAGCAAACTATGACATCGGATCAGTGGGAGGACTTTCGGGTCCGCTCTAAGGACTTTTGCCGGCGCAAATCCTTTACAGAACAACCAGCACAATTCAATGTCGAATGGAGCCGTCGATGGATATGCAAGCGAGCCCATGAACTAGGTTGGACGTCCGAACACTTCGGGGATTTTGACAATCGCTTTCGCTCCCCCGGCCGAAATGACCACAGGGTCGAACGTATCGGTAAGAAATACCAATGGCTCGCGCTCCAAGAACTTATCGCGCGCATGGCAGACAATCTAGCGTTCTTAGACCGTCCGCAGAGCGACGACGATAAAGAATGTTCGCGGGAATGGATTGCACGTACAGTCGGGCTACGCGATATCGACCCATCTCTCCTGACCACTCAGACTCATTACGACGGGTGGCGTGAGTGGGGCAAGAAATGGTGGGTTCCCATCAATCGTCCGCTTCGCGCAATGGCCCTCCAAGAGCGTCTTGCTTGGCTAGAGAGTGAAGCCGACATTGCCGCAGACAGTGCTCTCATCGACTTGTGCGACCCGAAGACAGACGAAAAGTGGTTGGCTCTGTCGGGATTCTCGAATTGGAGAGGCCATGGCCCACGGAGTGGGAGAAAGGAACTCCAGCGCGATGCGTGGTTTCGACTTACCTGCATCGTCGTGCAGCGTAAGGATCAGAGCAAGATGATTGAGAGCCTCCGAGACAAGATTCTGACAAATCCCAGCTCGTTCCCTAGCATCGAGCTTCATTCTGGATATCATTATCTTGGTGAACATCCTTGGCACCCCGAGATCCGAGACCTCGACCGCTGGAGCTCGCACGACGATTGGCAGGCCTTTGCCACTCCGATACGCCTAACAGTCGTCTCTTACATGTGCACGGTTGGGGGCTACGACTACTCGATCGATCGGACGATTAGTGTAGAGATTCCTGCTCCTTGGCTGTCCAAGAGTATGGGCCTTCAGCTGTCTAGCGGGCGATCTCTGATCTTTGTCGGTTCAGATGGGCAAAAGAAGTTCTACGACGCATCCGTCGTTGAGCCTGGTCCTGGTGCGGCACTTGTTGACCGCGATACATTTCTACAGGTGCTGGATCGGCAAGATCTCTCTGCAATCTGGGTGATCGCCGGTGAAAAGAACGTCTTTAGCGGAAGTGATATGAGTCCGAGGTTTGGGGGCAGCTTGCGCTACACTGCGCTCTATCACCTTGACGGCGAGGGCTTTACATGTAGTCTCCATACGGATCGGATACATCCAACCAAAAGCCAGCTGCAGGAATTTTTCGGAGAAGACCCCATACCAATCGGCATTGAGACCAGACCGGACGACCAGCAGGTCTAACCGTCAGCGACGCTGCTTCCCTCGCACCCCCAGAGGATCAGCGGTTTCCGGCAGCCGATCTCGGCGCTGCATCCCAACTGTCGGCAACTCGACGCGAGCCTTGTCGGCGTCCAGCTCGGCAACTACAGTAGTGGCTGCCGCCGCTGGGGGTGCTGCAGCGATCCTTCCGACTGCATGCAGAATGTTCAAGGGGAGAGCGACATGCTTACAAGAGCGCGACTTATTCCTGGATTGGTTGCCTGTTCGCTGGCGGCAGGGACCGCGCACGCCGCGCAGATCATCCGCGAATCTCTGCCGACGAGTCTGGTGAGCGCAGGTGCAGTCGAGTACGCAATTCTGCTCCCGGACGGCTATTCACCCGATGGCGAGCGATTTCCCCTCGTGTTGCTCCTCCATGGTGCGGGCGGCGACCGGGAGAAGATCGCGCGGATCGAGCCAGAGATCGCCGAGCTGCGGGCTTCGAATGACATTCCCCGCATGGTGGTGGTGACCCCGTCGGTGGCGACCGGCTCGATCTACATGGACAGCTATGACGGCAAGGAGCGTTGGGAATCGTTCCTCATGGACGAGTTCCTGCCGCACCTGCGGGCCCGATATCACGTCAGCCGCGAACGTGAGACGACGATGGTGACCGGGGGTTCGATGGGCGGGTTGGGCAGCTTGCGACTCGGTTTCAAGTATCCAGAGACCTTCGGGGCGGTAGCGGCGATCCATCCCGCTGCGTGGCCGGGCCTGACTTGGGACGAGGTGCCGGAACGCAACAAGATCCGACCTGCGGAGCGGATCGCCAATCTGTTTGGAGACCCGTTCGACCACCAGCGGTTTCAGCAGGAGAACCCTGCGTCGATTGTCGAGAGCGACCCATCGAGACTTCGAGACTCGGCGATCTACATCGAGGTCGGTGAGCAAGACGGCTTCGGATTCGTCGAGGGCACGGACTTCATGCATCGCCTGCTGTGGCGTCATCGCATCCCGCACGAATACCGTCTCGTTCGCTGGGCGGACCACGTTGGCAGCACGGTCGCGGAGCGCTCCCGAGACCGTTTCCGCTTCTTGGGTCGCTACCTGGAACAACCGACCGCTCCCGAGCCAGCTGTCGAGAGGTTCCGCAAGCGCATGGCAGACCGCCATCGAGCAAGAGGGCTGGAGCCGTTCGGATTCTGGCCGAACTCGACGCTGCGTTCCTATGGCCCAGCAGACGGCTTTGAGAGCGAGAGGGCAGTTCGGGATTCCGAGAAGGTTCGCAAGGAGCGCGGGGTCGTCCGCGTCGCCGATGTCCCTTACGCGAAGCATCCCGGGACTGACCCGCTGAGACAAAGCATGGACATCTACATTCGGGAGGGGCTGACCGACGCTCCTGTCGTCTTGTACGTGCATGGCGGCGGGTGGATCCGCGGCGACAAAACAAGAGCCTTGTTCAAGCCCGCTTATCTGGTTCCGGAAGGGTATCTGTTCGCGTCAATGAATTACCGGTTCCATCCCGAAGCGAGCCTTAAAGACATGGCGGCAGACGTCGCCTCGGCCGCGGTCTGGCTCAAGCAGCACGCGCCGAAGTACGGAGGCGACGGCACGCGGATCGTGCTGATGGGACACTCGGCCGGAGGACACCTAGTCGCCCTGGTGGGCGCGAATCAAGCCTTCATGGAAGACGCCGGAGGATCGTTGAGCGACCTCGCCGGCGTGGTTGTGATCGACTCCGCCATGCTCAACGTGCCAGCGCGCATGGAAACGGCTGGGCAGTCCCAAATCCGCGTGTTCGGCAGCGCAGCGGAGGGATGGGTCCCTGTGTCGCCTTGGCACCACGTCGAAGCAGGAAAGGGCATACCGCCGTATCTTCTGTTCACCTCAGACGGCCGCACGATCTCGCACGAGCAGGCCGCCATGTTGACCGCAAAGTTCGAGCAACATGGCATTGAAGCGTCGTCCCACGAGGGCAAGGGGCGAGCTCATACACCGCTAGACACCTATATAGGCGTCGAGGGGGACGCGAGCACCGGCATCCTTCTGGACTTCCTTCGCCGACATACCGAATCGCTCTAGCGGTCCGCGCCCCGTGGTTTTCTGCGGCGCAAGCAGATGCAGTGCCATTGCGTCGGACCGGTCGGTACTGTACGGGCAGTTGTACAACCTCGGAAACGACCCGGGCGCACCGCGGAATCTGAAGGCCGAGGAATCGGATCGTGTCGCGGCGATGACGCAACTCCTGCACAGGGGCGTTACCCCCGCCGGCGGCGGCTTGCAAGCGACATTACACAGACTTTGCAAGGCGGAAAAATCCAGCAAGGCAAAGGGCTTACAAGCGCTGCCGCTCCGGATGCCCTGAGCCAGAGCTCCGCCCGTCACTCCATAGGTAACGCGCGGGCTCCCGTAGCGTCTACTAGTCAGGCAAGGCGGCACGCCGGCAACGGACAGTCATTGGCCCGACGGAGCAGCCATTTCAACCGGGAGGCAAGCATGTACGAACGATTCCAGTCTTCGACTTCACGGCGCGCGTTCGCTAGGACGGTGGCGGCTGCATCAGCGTTCTACACGGTCCCCGGGCTCTTCGCAGAGCAACTCGCGCTGACCCCCACGGCGGCGGAAGGCCCGTACTATCCGGACGAAATGCCGCTCGACACCGACAACGACCTGCTGATCATTAACGACGCCGCGACACCTTCGTTGGGCCAAGTCGCGCATGTGACCGGGAAGGTGATGACAACGACCGGCGAGCCTGTGCGGAACGCGACGGTGGAAATCTGGCAGGTGGACGCGAACGGCGTGTACATCCATAGCGCCGCGCCGGGCAAGGATCGTCGCGACTCGAACTTCCAGGGTTTCGGGCGCTTTGAAACCGGCTCCTCCGGGGAATACCGGTTCCGGACGATCAAACCCGTGCCCTACAGCATCGGCGCGGGACGGGTCCCGCACATCCACTACGCCGTCAACCTGAGCGGCCGCCGAGTCCTGACCACACAACTTTTCCTCAACGGCCATGACGGCAACGAAACCGACCGCGTGATCCGGCAGGCAGCACGCTCGGGGGAACCCTCCTCGCTATTCGTGGATTTCGATCCTGTGCCGGATTCCAAGATCGGGGAGGTCGCCACGACGTTCGACCTCGTCATTGACCCGGATGCGGGGTCGGGCTCCCGCAGGCGATTCGGCCGGGGCCGGTTCGGCAGACGAGGTTAGCAGCCCCGTCCGGCAACTTCGGCGCAGCGGGCAAGAGTTTCCAGCGGGCGCTTGCGCCGACTCCCCGGCCGTGAACGAAGATCCTGTCCGCCTTCCATATGTCCCTCGAGACGGTGCCCATACGTGCCATCGAAGCCGCTCCGACGGCAGTTCTGACTGACCCGCTGGGGTACGCTTAGGGAGGCAAACCCCATGCGAATCGCTCCCGCCCTGCTCGCCCTAGCCACGTGGTCGACCGCCCACGCGACGCCCAATCTGGTCGTGTTCCTGACCGACGATCTGGGCGGCAGGGACACGAGCGTGTACGGCTCTGGTGACGTGCGCACGCCCAACATAGAGCGGCTTTCGGCCATGGGAATTACGTTCGAGAACGCCTTTGCCGCATCGTCAGCGTGTGCGGCGAGTTGGACGGCCTTGCTGATAGGCCTGATGCCCTCACGCACCCATTACCTCATGCGACCAACCTAGTCTTGGTATCCTCGTCCTAGCACAGACTGCGCGAAGTAGCTCAGGGGAACGAGATCTAGCATGGATGGGACAGTACGATTCAACAGAGCATTCTTTCCGGATTACACCAGTACAGCGCGAGAGGCAAAATCTGCTGCTGCTCATGCCAGTTTCAAAAGCCAAGCTACCGGACGTCAGCAGGTATTCATCTCGCACACAACCAACGATTCTCAGGCCGAAGAGGTTGCCCGCCACATTACAAGCCAGCACGGAATCGTCACTTATCTCGCGGAGTGGGATCCGAACGTCAGACACGATTCGCCCGAGCTTCCCGATTACATCATGCATGAAATCCAGACTAGCCACGGGTTTCTGGTCAATGTCAGACCACAGATTGCGATCTCCATGTGGGTCGGATACGAGATTGGCGGTGCCCACGCACACCGAGTCCCCAGCGCCAAGATGACGTTCAGCCATGTCCCAGGCATGCCGTCCGTCGTTGAGGCACTCAAATCGCTGATGGGCTATCCGGACCTTGATGACTGGATCAGGAGCTACGTCTTGAGAGTTCGTTATGGATGACGATTTCTCCATCTACCAGCTAAACGTCCAGTCCGCCGACAAGTTGGATGAGCGGCGCGACGCCGCCGTCCGCTCACACGGGGTAATGTGCATAGTCCTTACCACCGCTGCCACTGGATCGTTCGAAATGTTCCCGATCTTATCCGCCGTCCTGTGGGTCTTCTTGGCCGCCGTCGCCCTTGCTTGGTTAGCCAGTCTTCGGTCGTTGACCGCCAAGCTGTCCGCCAAGAGCCAACTGCTGATGGAAATGGAGAAGAATCAGGAAGTGCCAACCTCCTTCTTGGTCCGGGAGCGGAAGAAGTGGGAGAAGCTTGATAAGTCGCCCCTTCACAACGCGTTGCAGCATACCCCGATTGCCTTCGTCGTGTTGGGCTCATGCGGATTCCTCGGAACACTCTTATTTGTTGCGCACAACATGATCAACTGCTGAAGTCCGAGCACCTATCCCGGAAAGGCATGCTGGCCGCAAGTCGGCCCTCCTGAGATCCGAGTCCGAGCCTTAAGCCGATCAAGTCGACAGCGGCCGTAATCCTCTCCCCTCTCGCCAGCCCCTGGTCATAGGCTCGTCTCAGCTAAAGTCCCTAGCGAGGCTGAG
The DNA here is from genome assembly GCA_022824585.1 of Bryobacterales bacterium. Classification (GTDB taxonomy): domain Bacteria; phylum Acidobacteriota; class Terriglobia; order Bryobacterales; family UBA6623; genus VXMF01. Next base: position 37,096 of record JAJDZN010000256.1, read on the forward strand.
CCTCAGACCGACGAGACTCGGTTCGAAGCTGCGTGGTCATACTCGGGATGGAGTGCGGGTTCCGGACGCTGCTCCGCTCTGCGGCCGGAGCCGCCGTATGGTCGCCTAGGCGACAGTGCCCGTATCA
>JAJDZN010000139.1 GCA_022824585.1 Bryobacterales bacterium
GTGCTCGGGCCCAAGGCGCTGGGGGCCTGGCGGCTGCACCGGGCGACGCTCGACCGGCAGCTCGACCTGTTCGTCCTCTTCTCCAGCCTGGCGGGCGTGGTCGGAAACCGCGGGCAGGCCAACCACGCGGCGGCCAACGCCTTCCTCGACCAGCTGGCGCGGCACCGCAGGGCGTTGGGCCTGCCGGGCCAGGCGATTGCCTGGGGGGCGTGGTCGGGCATCGGCGAGGCCGAGGAGCAGCGCGAGCGCATCGCGCCGCAGCTGGCCGACTCGGCCGAGGAGTGGATGTCTCCCGAGCAGGGCATCGGTGCCTTGGCGCGGCTCGTGCGCGAGGATGTCGGGACCAGCGTGGCGGCGTTCGTCGACTGGTCGGCGCTTCCGTCGCGGGCACCTTGGCTCGCAGAAGTGGCGGGGCGCGAACAGGACCGCGCTCGCGCCGCTCCGGACGATTTCCTCAAGCGGCTCGCGGGGCTCGCCTCCGGGGAGCGGCGGGAAGAACTGATCCGGTTCCTTGGGGGGCAGCTGGTCGAGGTCCTGCGACTGCGCTCTGCGCCTTTGCCCTCGGCGGGATTCTTCGAGCTGGGCATGGACTCGCTGATGGCGGTCGAGCTTCGCAACCGCCTGAACCGGGCCTTCCGCGGCGCGTTCGTCGTCTCCAACACCGCAGTGTTCGATCATCCCGACATTGCCCGCCTGGCGGAACACCTTGCCGGCAAGCTAGTCGGCGCGGTGCCGGAAGTGCTGCGGGTGCAAGCCTTGCCCGCCGCCCGGGGCCGCGGCGACGAGCGCATCGCGATCGTGGGCATGGCCTGCCGCTTCCCCGGTGCGGAAGATGCCGAGGCGTTCTGGGCGCAGCTTCGCTCCGGTGCGGACCTGGTGACTAGGGGGCGGCCGGACGGGCTCTTCGTGGATGCGGAGACGGAGGCGGCGCGGCCCTTCGGCGCCTATGTGGAAGGACTGGACCGCTTCGACGCGGGCTTTTTCCGGATCGCCCCAGTCGAGGCGGAGCTGCTGGACCCCCAGCAGCGGATGCTGCTCGAGACCAGCTGGGCGGCGCTGGAGGACGCCGGGATCGCCCCGGACGGGCTGCGCGGCAGCCGGACTGCGGTGTACGGCGGAATCTCGACGGGCGACTACGAGACGCTCGTCGCCGGTCCCGGTGACGATCCATCGACCAATATCTACAGGTCCACCGGCATCGCCGCCTCGGCCGCGGTCGGCCGGGTCGCCTTCGCACTCGGCCTCGAGGGTCCGGCCATGACCGTGGACACCGCCTGTTCCTCGTCACTGGTCGCGCTGCACCAGGCAGCGGCGGCGCTCCGGCAGGGCGAAGCGGACTTGGCGGTGGCGGGAGGTGTGAACGCGGTCCTGACCTCGAGCGCCACCCGGATCTTCACCGACGCCGGCATGCTCGCCGCGGATGGACGCTGCAAGACTTTCGACTCGTCGGCCGATGGTTACGTACGGGGCGAGGGATGCGGGATGGTCGTGCTCAAGCGCCTTGCGGACGCGGAGGCAGCCGGAGACCGGATCCTCGCGGTCGTGCTCGGATCGGCTGTGAACCAGGATGGCGCCAGCGCCGGCCTGACCGTGCCGAACGGCCCGGCCCAGGAGCGGGTGATCGCGGAAGCGCTTGGGCGGGCGGGCGTGGAGGCCTCGTCGGTGGACTATCTGGAGGCACACGGCACGGGCACCGAACTGGGCGATCCGGTCGAGGTGGAGGCGGCCGCGGCGGTGTACGGCCGCGGCCGGAGCCCGGACCGCCCGCTGCTGGTCGGATCGGTGAAGACGAACGTGGGCCACCTGGAGGCGGCGGCGGGCGTGGCCGGACTGATCAAGACGGTGCTCGCGATCCGCTCCGGGGTGATTCCGCGCCACCTGCACTTCGAGCGGCCCAACCCGCGGATGGACTGGGAGAGGCTCCCTGTCCAAGTGACGTCGGAGATGATACCTTGGCCGGAGGCCGAGCGGCCGCGGCGGGCCGCGGTCAGCTCCTTCGGATACTCGGGCACCAATGCCCATGTCGTGATCGAGGGATACGCCGAGGGGCGCGAGCCGCCGCGCATCGCGGTGCCCGCGCTGCCGGAGTCGGGTGCGGATGGCCGCGTCCCGCAGGCCGACGCGCCACGCCAGCATCGCCTGCTCCCGCTGTCCGCGAAATCCGAGGGAGCGCTTCGTCAGCTGGCCGACCGCTATCAAGCCGCCCTCTCGGAAGACACGCCGCTCGCCGACATGGCGTGGACGGCGGGGGTGGGGCGGAGCCATTTCCGCTACCGCTCCGGCCTCGTGTTCCAGGACCGAGCCTCGCTGGCGGAGCAGCTGGAGGCGGCGAGGCAGGGTGCTGCGGCGTCGCCCACCACGGGAAGGGTCGCCTTCCTTTACACCGGCCAAGGGAGCCAGTGGGCGGGGATGGGTCGGGAGCTCTATGAGACCGAGCCGGTCTTCCGGGCGATTTTGGACCGGTGCGAGGAAGTGTTCCGCGCAGAACGCGGCAGATCTCTTCTCACCATGATCTTCGAGGATTCCGAGCGGCTGGAGCGGACCGAATGGACGCAGCCGGCGCTCTACGCGCTGGAGAGCGGGCTGACAGCGTTGTGGGCCAGCGTGGGGGTGCGGCCCGATGTCGTGTTCGGGCACAGCGTGGGAGAGATCGCGGCCGCCGCGGCCGCCGGTGCCTTCGACATCGAGACAGGAATGCGGTTCGCCACGCGCCGGGGGGCGCTGATGGGTTCGCTTCCCGATGGAGGTTCGATGGCGGCAGTGTTCGCCTCGCGCGACCGCGTCACAGCCGCGCTGGAAGGTGCGCTGTCGCTGGCAGCGGACAATGGCGCGCACCAAGTCGTGAGCGGGCCGGAGGCTGACATCGAGGCGCTCCTGAAGCGCTTCGAAGAGGACGGTCTGCGAGTGGAGCGACTGCGGACCAGCCACGCCTTCCACAGTGCGCTGATGGAGCCGGTGCTAGCAGATCTGGCAGCGGCGACTCCCAGGGCTTCGGCCCTGTCGGTGCGGTTAGTGAGCGATGTGAGCGGGCGCGTGCTGGAAGGCGCCCCCGACGGAGCGTACTGGAGGCGTCAGGCGCGCGAGCCGGTCGCCTTCTCCGCCTCGACCGCAACGCTGGCGGAACTAGGAGCCCGGATCTTGGTTGAGATCGGCCCCGACGCCGTGCTTGGGCCGATGGCGGCGATGACGTGGCCCGAGGGCGAATCCCCAACTGTGGTGCGGAGCCTGCGACGGGATGGCAGTGGGGACTTCACCGCTGCAGCGGGCGCGATGTTTGAGGCTGGAATCAACCTCTCCTTCGAGGGACTCTTCGCCGGAGAACGCCGCCGCCGAGTGGCACTCCCGACGTATCCCTTCCAGCGCAGGCGCTACTGGTTGACAATGCCGCCCCGTCGGATCGACGACAGTCATCCGCTCTTGGGTGTGCGCCGGGACTCGCGAAGCGGCGAGGTCTCCTTTGAGACCCCGATGTCCACCGGGAATCCCGCTTGGCTGGCGGACTACGTTGTTGCGGGCGAAGTGGTCGCGCCGGCAGCCCTCTTCGCCGGGCAGGTGATCGAAGCGCTCGGGGAGACCGGGAATGACTCGGCCGTCGCTTTGGAGCGGGTTCAGATCCATCAGCCTCTGATGCTGGAGCCAGGCGCCGGGCGCGGCGTCCAAGTCTCCATCGGGCCGGACGGCCGCTGGGAAGTTGCCAGCCGGGAACCTCGGGGCGGGACCTGGCAGCTTCACGCTGGCGGACACCTAGGGCAGAGCACGCTTGAGGAGGACCGCCTAGACCTCCAGCCCGTGGAGCGGCGGCTGTCCGCGTCCGCCGCGTCCGAGTTCCGCGACGGGATGGCAGAGCAGGGCATCGTCCTAGGACCGGCCTTCGGGGGACTCTCCGCCTTCGGGGCGGACAATGGGAGCGCTTGGGGCCGGGTTGCGCGCCCCGCGCAACTGGCCGGAGACCGCCTACGAGCCCATCCGGCTCAGCTAGACGCCTGTTTTCAAGTCGTGGCGGGACTCTTGGCCGGGCGGATCGGCAACCGCGGCTATCTCCCAATCGGGTGGAGCCGCCTCTGGCTCGCCGCACCGCTCCCCGAGCAGGTTTTCTGCCACGCAAGGCTCGTAGAGATGGGCGAGGAGACGGCCACGGCGGATCTCGCCCTCTACACTGCCGAGGGAGTGCGCTGCGGCCACGTGGCCGGAATCGCGCTCAAGCGCGCCAGCCGGGCAGCAATTCTGGGCGCACGGGTGGATCACCTGTTGCACAGCGTCCTGTGGCGGCGGAGCCCGAGCCTCCCAAGCCCAGGGGAAGCGGCAATCGTGGCCGAGCCAGAGGTGCCCGCGCCCGGGGCGCGCCCGATGGCACCTGCGGAGGCAGAACCGAGGGGCGGTGTGTTCATCGTGTCCGGAAACGGGGAATTCGCCGAGGAGCTCGCGCGCGAGCTCGCAGACCGCAGGCAGACCGTCGTGCCCGGCCCCTCCGACAGCCGGAATCGGCAGGCTTGGCGCGCACTTTTCGAGGCGCTCCCATCTTCAGCTCCGCTCCGCGGCGTGGCGTACCTCGCGGGGATCAGGGGCGATGGACGGCAACTCGGGATCGACGAACTCCGGCAGGAGCTTGAGGCCGCCGGATCTGGAGCGCTGGCCCTGGCGCAGGGGATGTGGGACGCAGGAGCGCGTCCGGTGAACGGCGTCACGCTGGCAACCCGCGGAGGCCAGGTCCTCGGGGCCGAGCGCAGCGGCTGCCTAGCAGGGGCCGCGCTCTGGGGCCTGGGCGGTGTGCTCGGAGTCGAGCATGCGGACCTTCGTCCTCGCTTGGTGGACTTCGATCCGGACGCGTCGATCCCGGCCGCGATCCTGGCAGACGAGCTGATGTTCCCGGACCGCGAGAACCGGATTGCGTGGCGAAACGGGGTGCGCCGAGTGGCCCGTCTGGTTCGGACCGCCGGACCGGAAGGTCAGGTCCAGAGTTCCCGCGGGGAGCCTGGCCCGACAGCGCGTCGCCTGAGGCCGGACCGGACTTACCTCGTGACTGGAGGTCACGGGGGCATCGGCATGCAAGTGGCTGGCTGGCTGGCGGATGCGGGCGTCGGCGGGATCGTCCTAAACGGACGGCGGGAGCCGCCTCCGCAGGCCGGTACGGCGATATGGGAGTTGCGTCGGCGCGACGTGATGGTTCGTGTGGAGGTCGCAGACCTCACCGACGCGAATGCGGTGGACGCCATGCTCGCACGCGTGGAAGCGGAGATGCCGCCTCTCGGCGGCATTTTCCACTGCGCCGGCGTGCTCGCCGATGCGGCGCTCGTCAACCAAGACTGGGCACGTTTCGAAACCGTGCTGGGACCGAAGGCTCTGGGGGCGTGGCATCTTCACCGAGCGACGTTGGATCGCGAACTTGAGCTGTTCGTTCTCTTCTCGAGCCTCGCCGGCGTGCTTGGCAACCCGGGCCAAGCGAATTACGCCGCAGCCAACGCGTTCCTAGACCAACTGGCGCATCATCGTCGTGCTCTCGGGCTTGCCGGGGAGGCGATCGCTTGGGGTCCTTGGTCCGAGGTCGGCGATGCGGAGAAACTGCGCGGCCGGATCGAAGCGGGACTGACCGCCCTCGGAAGCAGCTGGATCACGCCCGAACAGGGTCTGCGGGTCCTCGACCGCGTGGTCCGAGACGCCCCGGGGGCACGCGTCGTCGCGGATTTGGGCGGATCGAGGCTGCCCCACCTGCCGCTGCTTGAGGAGATCCGTGCATCCGGACGGCCCCCCGTGGACGCCGTGCCTGCTAAGGCCGCCGCCCTCGGACGCCTTGAGAAGGCCGCGCCCGCGCAACGCGAAAAGCTCGTGGCCGACTTTCTGGGGAACGAGGTGCGAGCCCTGCTGGGACTTGATGCGCTGCCGGACCATGACGTTGCCTTCTCGGATCTGGGCATGGACTCTGTGATGGCCGTGAATCTCCGCCAGCGCCTGAATGCGGCGCTGCCGCGCGAAGTGGTTTCGCCCACCGCCCTGTTCGAGCATCCCGATGTCGGCCGACTGACGAGCCACCTGATCTCCAAACTCTTCCCGGCCGGTGATTCACCGTCGCCGGCCCCGACCACGGCCGTCTCGGAGCGACCGGATTCCGCGCATGAGTCGACTTCCCTACCGCGCACGCCTGGCGTAGCCCTTGCGCACGAAGGAGGTGACCGAGTCGCGAGCCCCCCACGTGCGTCGAGACCCAATATCGACGACGACCGCGTGGCAGTCGTAGGCATGGCCTGCCGACTTCCCGGCGGCCCCGACCTCGCGGAATTCTGGCGCACGCTCCGCGAGGGCCGGAGCGCCGTGACCGACGGTCGGCCCGAGAAGCTCGGCGGCACCGGCGACACCCGTCACGCTGGAGCCTACGTTCCGGAGCTCGACACGCTGGACGCCAAATTCTTCGGAGTCGCTGCCGCCGAAGCCCGCTGCATGGACCCGCAGCAGCGGATGCTGCTCGAGGTTAGCTGGACGGCTCTGGAACATGCGGGGATCGATCCGAGCTCGCTGAAGGGCAGCCGTAGCGGCGTTTATGCGGGAATAGCTCACAGCGAGTACCAAGCCTTGGTCGCCAGCGCGAAGAAGGACGTCTTTCGGCCCTATCTGTACCTTGGGACCAGCCCGAGCGGCTCTGTGGGTCGGGTTTCCCAGTTCTTCGGCATGGAGGGTCCGGCGCTCGGAGTGGACACGGCCTGTTCCTCGGGGATGGTGGCCGTCCATCACGCGATGACGGCTCTACAGCGGGGAGAGGTGGACTTGGCGCTTGCTGGCGGGGTCAACACGATCCTCGGAATCAGCTTCGATACGGTGTGGGAGACGGGCATCCTGTCTCCCGACGGACGCACCCGCGCGTTCGATGCCTCCGCCGACGGCTTCGGGCTTGGCGAGGGATGCGCCATGCTGGTCCTGAGGCGCCTAGCCGATGCGCAGGTCGACGGCGACGGAATTCTGGCCGTTCTGAGCGGGTCCGCGGTCCGACAGACCGGCACTGCCGCGGGCCTGACGGTGCCGAGCCGATCGGTGCAGCAAGGAATGCTTGTAGAGGCTCTCGGGCGCGCCGGCATCGCTGCGGCCGAGGTGGACTACCTAGAAGCCAGCGCGGGCGGTTCGCTGGTCGGCGACGCGGTCGAGGTAGCGGCGGCGGCGGCGGTGTACGGACCGGGCCGGGACCCCGCCCACCCCCTCCTGCTGGGCTCGGTCAAGCCCAACGTCTCCAACTTGGTTGCGGCGAGCGGGGCGGCCAGTCTGATCAAGGTCATCGAGTCCATGCGGCACCGGTGGATTCCGCAGCAGATCCACTTCGAGGAGCCGAATCCCGATGTGGACTGGGAGAACCTTCCGGTAAGGGTCGTCTCAGAAGGCGTTCCGTGGCCAACTCTTGCCGATCGTCCCATGCGCGCCGGCGTGAGCGCGTTCGGTTTCTCCGGCACGATCGCGCACATCGTCGTCGAACAGTACCGGGCGCCGGACCGGCAGGCTGGCAGGCGAGTGGATCCGCCTTCAAGCCTCGAGAACGTTGTCCCGCACGACGCCGGGGCATCCAAGGGCCGCACTGTCCGGTTCCTGCCGCTGTCGGGAAAGAACCCGACCGCGCTGGCGGAGCTGGCAGGACGGTACCGCGCCTGGCTCGCGGGCCGGCCCGACGAATCGCTGGCGGACTTGGCATGGACCGCCGGGGAGGGACGGGCTCATTTCCCGTGCCGGGCCGGCTTGGTGGCGCGGGATCTGAAAGGCTTGGAAGAACAGCTCGCGGCCGTCGCGGAAGGGGTCAGGGGTGTGCAGTCCGAGCCTCGTCAGACGGTTGCATTCCTGTTCGGCGGGGTGCCCGCGGCCGGCATGGGGAGGGATCTCTACGCGACTGAGCCGGTTGCACGGGCGGTGCTGGATCGTTGCGAGAAAGTCTTCAGCGAGGAGCGGAACGCTTCCCTGCTGGAGGTGATCTTCGGCGACGCGGCGGACACGCCGGACGATCTCGGCTGGGCAGAGCCTGCGCTGGTGGCGCTCGGGGGAGCCCTCTGCGCATTGTGGGAGAGCCTTGGGGTGCGGCCCGACATTGTCGCAGGGAAGGGCGCGGGTGCAGTGGCGGCGGCTGTTGCTGCGGGAGTCCTCGGACTCGAGGACGCGCTGCGATTCGCGGCCCGCCGGGCCGGCCACCCGGATCGGACGGCGGCAGGTGCGGTGCAGGCGGCGCTTGAGGGTCTCCAAGCGAAGACGCCGGAACTGCCGCTCGTGAATGCCACGACGGGCGAAATGGCGGAACAGGGAATCCCGGGGGCCAAATACTGGAACCAGTCAGCTCCCCGCCGGGCGGCCGGGCGCCGGCTGCTCTCCGCCCTTGCCGCTCACGGAGCGGATGTGCTCTTCGAGGCCGGTCCAGCGGTGATTTCCCGGCGCGCGGTCTCGCGAGCCTTCGGCGCTCGGAAACCACTGCTGCTCGCCAGTCCGCTGGAGTCGGAACGCGAGGAAGCTGCCGCCATCACGGCAGGCGTGGCGGCTGCATACGAAGCTGGCCTCGACCTGTCGTTCGCCGGCCTCTTCACCGGTGAACGCCGACGCCGGCTGCGTATCCCAACGTACCCCTTCCAGAGGGAACGACACTGGATCAGCTGAGCGGAGTGCCTGCACAAGAAAGACCCCGGGGATTCGAGCGCTTCGCATGCGCCAACCCGCCTCCGTCGCCATCCGCCGGGACACCATCGAGATCCGGCTCGGCTACCGAGCTCACAATTTCCTCCTCCGCGCCGACGGGTTCGACCGCAAGCAGTCCCGCACCCCCGGCTCGGAACCCGCAAGCTCCGTTTGGTCGTCGGATACCACGCCCGCTGGCAGCCTCCCTCAGCCACCTCCGCGCCCCGGGCTCCGCCTGTCGACTCCACCCGCTCCCTGGCGCTAGAATGTCACTTCACGAACTCACCGTGGGTGTTCAGGCCGGATTCCAGCGTCTCCATTCGGAACGCGTGGACGCCCTGCCGGCGGCTCGCGCTGCTTGCATGTCAGGCAGCTGTGCGGCACACTGCCCGTCGAGCGCAGGGTGGAACCAACGACCAGCGGTAGCCCCGCTGCACCCACCGAGATCCGGGGACGAGCCCAACGATGAGTTCCAAGCATGCCGGACCACCGCCAGCCCCGAACTCGGTCGAGGCATCCAGTGAGCAGAAGACGGGACTCGCAGCAGTGGGGCAGACGATAGATGCGCGCGGCCACCAGTCTTCCGACCTAGACGTTCCCCGACCCGCATCCGTCGTCCGTGCCAAGCTTGAGCACGGCGTGTCCGTGCCGGTTCGGCGTTACGGAAATCCAGAAGGTCCGCGCCTTCTGATGAGCCACGGAAACGGGCTCGCGATCGACCTCTACTATCCGTACTGGTCACTCCTGCTAGAGCAGTTCGACCTGCTGCTCTTCGATCTGCGCGGTCACGGCCGCAATCCTCCGGGACCGATGGCCCGGCACACCATACCGGCATTCTCGAGAGACTTGGAGACGATCGGCCAGACGGTGGACCGCTGCTTCGGTGTAAGGCCGAGGGCCGGTGTATTCCATTCCGTGTCGTGTCTGGCGGCCGCACTGTCACCTTCCCTGGGGGCCTCCTATTCGGCACTCGTGCTGTTCGACCCGCCGCTCTACCCGGCGGGGATGGGGATCGCTCACCGGATTCTCGAATCCAGCTGCAGCCGCGCTGCGGCCAGAACCCGGATCCGAGTTCACCGGTTTCGCAGCGAGCGGGACTTCGTCGATCTGATGAAGGTGCAGCCGGCGATGGAGCGGCTCCTTCCCGGCGTGCCCGAGCTCATGGCCCGCACGACGCTTCGAGCGGATGGGCAAGGGAGCTATGTATTGCGGTGTCAGCCCGAGTTCGAAGCGAGAATTCTCGATTCGGTACCGCGGTTCTCGCGCTTGGTGGATCCCGATTTGCTGCCGCTGCCGGTGAAAGTGATCGCAGCGGACCCGCATCTCCAGCACCACTTCTTCCCCCCGTGCAACTTGGAGGGCACCAAGCTCGTTGACTTCGATTCGCTCTCGGACACGACTCATCTCGCACAGCTCGAGAGGCCGGAGGAGTGTGCGCGGCTCACGATCGACTTCCTCGGGCGAATCGGCCTCTGCAAGACCGCCTGAGACTCTGCCCCGACCTCGTCACTCGCAACGGTGATTTCGACCGAAGTCTGGCTCTGACGGCGAGTCTGTTGTCATTGCTGGCAAGGTCCCTCTCCATCAGCAGTCCCAATCGCACGCCCGAGTGCTTGCGCAACAGCGTGCGCCCCGCGCAGGCGGCCTTGGACGGCCTGTATGTGATCCGCACCAGCCAAGGTGATCTGTCGGCGGAAGATGTCGTGCGCAGCTACAAGCAACTGACCCGGGCCGAGAGCACCTTCCTCTACCTCAAGACTGTCGACTTGCAGGTGCGCCCGATCCGCCACCACAGCGAGCGCGTGCGAGCCCACCCGCTGCTGTGCCTGCTGGCGTGCTACGTGGAATGGCGCCTGCGCCAAGCTTTGGCCGAGCTGCTGTTTGAAGACGAGGGCTCGGCGGGCTGGCGGGCGGGCGCGGCAAGCAGTGCAAGCAACGAAGCGCCACCGTCGCACGGCGGAGGGCCTGGAACTGCACAGCTTCCCGAAGTTGCTGCAGATGCTAGGCACCCGCTGTCGCCATCAATGCCGCCCGCGGGGCCACGCCAACGGCGTCACAGTGGAGCGGCTGACGGAGCCGAGCGCCTTGCGGGAGCGTGTCCTAGCGCGTCAGGATTCGGTTAGAGATTGAGCATCTGGTGATTTGACTGGACTTACACGCATCCTAGTTGCTCATACTGTGTCATTTTCTGTAAGCCTGAACCCCCTCGTTTACCACGATTCCTGTCTTCCCGTGTGGGGATCAGGGCCATATTTTGATACAGTACTATGCGCTTGCGACAATGAATGTTATATAGTATCATCATGCCTCGGCGCTCCCCCGCTTTGCTCGTACCGCTGCTCTCCGCCAGTTCCCCCGTCACGCTCGAACAACTCCAGAGAGCCCTCGGCCATGCCTCCCGCGCCACCACCTTCCGCTACCTCCGCCAAGTCCGCCATATCCGTAGCTACAACCACAACGGCCGCTTCTACACCGACCCCGCTCGCCAGCGCTTCGACCGCTTCGGCCTGGTCTCCCTCGGCGGCGTCCACTTCTCCCGGGACGGTTCCCTCGGCGCCACCGTGCTGCGCTTGCTGGGCGAATCCGACGACGGCTACACCGACCGCGAACTCCGCGACCTGCTGCACGTCGCCGCGTACCCCTGCCTGCGCGCCGCCGTCCGCCAGCAGCGTGCCTGCCGCGAGCGCCTCGGTGACGTATATGTCTACTTCTCGGCCGATCCGCCGACCGCCGAGCAGCAGCGGCGCGCCCGCCAGACGCGCCTCCACGCCCGCCTGGCCGACACGCTGGAGCCGGCCGTCATCATCGCGGTGCTGCTGGCGCTGATCCGCCATCCCGGCTCCCCACCCGGACAGCTGGCGCGCCACCTGCAGGGGCACTCGCCGCCGATCCCGCTGGTGCAGGTCCAAGCCGTGTTCGAGCGCTTCGATCTGCACCGGATCGGCGAAAAACGGGGGCTACCTCCTGCTGACGCTGCTGAGCGTGTGCTTGAACTGATCCGAACGATCCCACCGCAGGACAAGTCCTAGTCCAGCTAAGCCAATTCATTTCAAGGATTTCCCTTCGATTCTGGCCCGGAGCTTCGGTCTAGATCACAGGCCGCAAGCCCGCTGACCTTGCTGGATCGGTCTATGGTGGAGCCTGGGGTTCGGGACGCGATACGCGGGCAATCCCGGACATTCGTTCTGGATGCTCGTCGTTTCAGACCGTCCTAGTTGCGAGGGGGTAGCGGCTCGAACCAGTCGCCGGTGTCGGCTAGCTATAGTGGTCATCGTCAAGTCGGGGGAATAATGGACGCCTTTCGGGAGTGGCTGCAATCCAGCTTGGGGCTCGGGCCTGTGATCCAGGATGTGCTCCTTTTTCCCTTCCTTGCTGTCTTTCTCGTATGGGCAATCGGTAGCGCCGTCCTCGCGATCCTTTTCTTGAAGGTCAAGGCAGCGGAGCGCAGGGCCCGCTTGCGCACCGTGTCGATCTATGTGGCGGCCATGCTGGGCGCAGCGCTCTTCAGCAGCGTTTGGCTAGCCAGCATTCGCCAGATGGCAGGGCTGTTCGGCGATCGAACCCCCGACGAGATCGAGCGCCTTCAGGCCCACATTAACGGTCTCTTCTATGCGATTGTCGCCACTGCTGCATTGGTTCTGCTGCTGCGATTTCTTCGCAAGCTGCTGGAAGTCTTCGTCGAGCGCGCGAAGAGGTGGGCCCACGGGGGCCCACCCATCCGCTTTCGCGGGCTGGACTTGATCAGCCGTGAGCGCATCCGCGACTCGGGCTTGCTAGTCGCCCGAGCAGCGAGGATCTTCTTGGCGCTCTTGCTGCTCTACATCTACGTGCCGCTCGTCTTGAGCTTTTTCCCCGTCACGGCACCATTCGGCGACCAACTGTTGCACTACGTCTTGCGGCCAGCGACCGAAATCGCCAAGGCCGTGATCGGCTACCTGCCCAAGCTGTTCTACCTCGTTGTGTTGGTGCTTGTCGCGCGGTATTCCCTCAAAGCGTTGCGCTTCCTGCTGAACGCAGTCGGCAGGGGCGATCTAGTGGTCGGCGGCTTCGATCAGGAATGGGCGGATCCAACCTACAAGCTGATTCGGATCCTGATGGTAGTGTTCACCCTGATGATCGGATACCCCTACCTTCCGGGTGCGGAATCCGAGTTCTTCAAGGGATTCTCGCTGTTTGTCGGGGCTCTCGTCACACTCGGCTCCACGGCTGCAATCGGAAACATGGTTTCCGGGGTGATTCTCACCTACACGCGGGCCTTTCGCATCGGGGACCGGGTGCGCATCGGGGAGGCCGAAGGTGACGTCTTGGGGAAGTCGCTCTTCGTGACCCGGTTGCGAACCATCAAGAACGAGGAAATCACTGTTCCGAACGGCTTGGTTCTGGGCGGAATGGTGGTCAACTACAGCAACGCTGCGAAACGAAGTGAACTCGTCCTCACGACCGAGGTCGGCATTGGCTACGGTGTCCATTGGCGCCAAGTCGAGGAATTGCTCAAGGCGGCTGCAGCGAAAACTCCCGGAATCCTCTCCGAACCCGAACCCTTCGTCTGGCCAAACGCCCTCGGGGATTTCGCGGTGACGTATGAACTGCACGCGTACACGGACCGAGCCGAGCAGATGGGCGGCACCTACGCCGCGCTGCGCCGCAACACGCTGGATGTGCTGCATGACGCCGGCGTGGAGATCATGACGCCCGACGTCCAGGCGCTCCGGGACGCGAGCCGGTCCGCCGTTCCCGCCGAAAACACTCCCGGCGGCATTGATGCCGGTCGCAGCATTCGAGTCGATGTCTCGGGCCGAACGCGTTCCGAAGACAACTGATCGGGAATCAGTGTCGCCGAGCGGCCGCCGGACTGCCGGGCCTCAGCGCGGTTGATTCGTTTGGGGTTATCGGGAGAACTTGTCAGGACGACGGCAACCGCGTGTTCCGTCGGCCCGCGATTCGCGATGCTCTCGCCGGCCCCTTCCTCCGAAACAACACTCGTTGTACCTCGGGAGTCAGGCGGGTGAGCCGCCGCCTGGCCTCAGCAACCGTATTTGGGAGGGCCTCCGGTGAACTTGGAGAGCTCCGCAACTCACACGGGAGAACTACATGGACCCGCAGACCCTTGAGAGAGCCATCAAGCGGTGCATCGACATCAGCACCGGCCTTGGCACCCTCTAGGAAGAAGTCTCCCCGCGCTGGGGAGTGACAGGCGGCATGCGCGTCGAGCCCAGCCCGAGCCCTCGCCGACGCAACCACGGCCGCAGCGCCGGCCGCGGCGTTCGCGGGGGTCTGCGCGGGCAACAAGGAGGCACACCCCTGCGTGCCATCGGCAGTTGGTGAGGCGGGCGCGACGGTGCGCACTCGCAACTCGGTCCAGACCTCGCCAAGCCGAAATCTCCGTGGGCACATACGCGGGCGTATTTCGCGCTTGCCCTCGGCGCTCGCGATAATGGGCCCGGTCGCCGCGGCCCAATCCGATCGTGGTTTCCGGCAGGCAGATCAAGATCATCGATGGCAATCCAGCGCTGGCGTGATGGGGAGGGTGTAGGGAAGCGCCTGGCGCCGCATGGCCTTCCCGGCCTTCTGTCAATCGACGTCGAGGGCAAAGAGAACATCGGCGCGGTCGGAGCGATACGCACGGACCGCTCGACCGTCTTCACTTGGCGCGGCCGCAACGGTGGATTGCGCACGGCCCTCGCAGCCCTCGATGAATTCGCCGCAGGCGCCTCGTATCTGGTCGGCCACAACATCATCGAGCATGACCTCGAACTCCTCGCCCGCCACGCGCCGAATCTGAAGCTGCTCGACCTGCCCGCCATCGACACGCTGTACCTGAGCCCGCTGGCGTTTCCGGAAAACCCCTACCATCGCCTCGTCAAGCAGTACCAAGAACCGGCGCTCGCGAGAGTGCAGGTCAACGATCCTCTGCTGGACTCGGCGCTGACGCTCGAGCTCCTCGCCGATGTCGCCGATGCACTGCGACAAAAGGACGCGGACCTGCTGCTGGCTTGGCACGCGCTGCTCGCCACGGGCGTCAAGGGACACGCCTTCGACCATCTCTTTCGCACGATCCGGGGCGCCGAAGTGACGCCGCTTGTCGAGGACTCGATTCCCGCGATCATGAAGCGCCTCGGGGCGCTCGGGTGCCCGAACCAGGCGGCCCGCCTCGCCCGCGACGCGCTCTCTCACCCCATCGCGCTCGCCTATGTGCTGGCATGGCTGCCAGCGGCGGGAGGCAATTCCATCATCCCTCCCTACGTCGAGCACCGGTTCGCGCCCGGGGCTCTCGCAACGAAGCTCCGCGACGCCCATTGCGGCAACCGCAACTGCTCATGGTGCTCGGAGCATCTCGACGCTGAAGCGGCACTCAAGCGCTGGTTCGGCTTCTCGGGCTTCCGGGAGCAGCCCCGGAGCCAGGACGGCGAGAGCCTTCAGCGCTCAATCGTCCAGAAACACCTTGCCCGCGAGCACGTCCTCGGGATACTTCCCACCGGGACCGGCAAGTCCCTGTGCTATCAGCTCCCGGCGTTGATGCGCTACGAGGCTACAGGGGCGATCACCGTTGTCATTTCGCCGTTGGTGGCGCTGATGGCCGATCAGGTCGCGGCCATGCGGCGCCAGCGCATCACTTGCGCCACCACCATCAACGGCCTCATCTCGATGCCGGAACGGGCCGAAGCGCTTGCCCACATCCGACTCGGCGACGCAGGGATCGTGCTGGTCGCTCCCGAGCAGCTCCGCAACCGTTCGTTCCGAAGGGCGATCGCGGGACGCCGGATCGGCGCCTGGGTCGTGGACGAGGCGCACTGCCTTTCGAAGTGGGGGCACGACTTCCGGCCCGACTACCGCTACGTCGCGCGCTACATCGCCGAGCATCACGGGGAGGACTCCGCGCCGATCCTGTGCCTCACCGCGACCGCAAAGCACGCTGTCATCGAAGACATCCGGGAGCACTTCGAGCACACCCTTCAGGCGCGGCTCGAGGTCATCGATGGCGGGGCGGAACGCCGGAACCTGGAGTTCGTCGTCATGCCGACTTCGGCATCGCAGCGGATCGAGCACATCCATGGCGCGGTCGAGGACGCGCTCGGGCGCTCGGGCTCGGGCGGGGCCATCGTCTACTGCACGACCAAGCGACGCACCGAGGAGACCGCCCAGGCGCTCGCCGACCGGGGCCTCTCCGCCCAGCACTTTCACTCCGGCCTATCGCCGGAGCGTAAGCGCGAGATACAGCGTGGCTTCCACGAGGGCGAGATTGACGTTGTGGTCGCCACGAACGCGTTCGGAATGGGCATCGACAAGTCCGACGTTCGCGGGGTCGTGCATGCCGAGATTCCGGGCTCTCTGGAGAGCTATCTTCAGGAAGCCGGCCGGGCGGGGAGAGACGGCGCCCCCGCGCATTGCCTGCTGCTGTTCGAGCCCGGAGACGCCGAGCAGCAATTCTCGCTCACCGCGCGTTCGCGCCTTGAGCGGCGCGACATCCAAGCGGTGCTGCGTGCGATTCGCCGCCTCGACTCGCGCCGCCGGCGCCACCACGCTGACAGCGGGGATTCCGTCATCGCGACCGCGGGAGAGATTCTTCTCGAAGACGATGACGGTGAGTTCGCGCGCGACACCGCGACCGACGACGACCGGGTGCGCACCGCGATCGCGTGGCTGGAGGAATCGAAGCTCGCGCGGCGCGACGAAAACCACACGTCAGTCTTCCCCTCGTCGCTGCGCGTCCCGAATTTGGCCGCCGCACGAGAACGCATCGAGAGGGAGGGCCGCAGGCGGAACATTCGAAGCGCCACGCGCACGCAGATGCTGCGCGTCGTGCAAACCCTGACGCATGCGGAACCGGACATTGGTGTCTCCACCGACGAGCTGATGAACGAGTGCGGTTGCTCGATGGGACAGCTCCGAAAGGTGTTCAGCACGCTAGAGGAGATCGGGGTCGCGTCGAACGACATGCGCATCACGGTCTATGTCCACGCCGGCGTCGAGAACGCCTCCTCCCGGCGCCTGACGTTGGCCCGGGAGCTGGAGCAGGCCCTCATCGCGGAGCTTCGCGAGGAGGCGCCCGACCAGGACATCGACACCTGGACGCGCCTTGCGCTTCGCCCTCTCGCCCAGCGCCTTCGCGAGAAGGACATAGAGAACCCGCTGCCCGAACGGCTAGTACGGCTCCTTCGCAGCATTTCCGGGGACGGCCGCGACGAGCCCGATGCCAAGCGCAGCATCGAGATCCGCGCCCGCGACATGGAGACCATCGGAGTGCGGCTGCGCCGGAACTGGGCCTCCATCGATCGCATCGCGCGGCTTCGCCGCGACGGCGCGGCCCGGCTGCTCGAACATCTCCTCGGCAAGGTGCCTGACGGTGTCCGCGGGGTCGATTTGCTGGTGGAAACGACCTACGGGGCGCTGGAGCGGGCCATCAAGGACGACCTGGTACTGAAGTCGGAGTTGAAGGACCAGGCGACCCAGCCGCTCGTCGACCGCGCGCTGCTCTGGATGCACGAGCAGGAGGTCGTCACTCTCAACCGCGGCCTCACCGTGTTTCGTCCGGCGATGACGTTAAAGGTCACGCGAGACGGAAAGACCTTCACGGTCGCGGACTTCAAGCCGCTGAAAGAGCACTACGCCGAGCAGACCGCACAGATCCACGTCGTCGCCGAGTACGCGAAGCTTGGCGTGGACGACATCCAGCTGGCGCTGCGCCTCGCGGCGGACTACTTCAAGCTCGAAAGCCAAGAGTTCGTCCACAAGTGGTTCAAGGGCAAGGAGACGACGCTCGGGCGCGACACCCTCCCCGAGCACTATGAGGCGATTGTCAGGAAGCTCGGCAACCGGACCCAGGAGCGAATCGTCGCCGACGACCGGGAGCGCACCAACGTGCTGGTGCTCGCGGGCCCGGGCTCAGGCAAGACACGGGTGCTGGTGCACCGCATCGCCTACCTAATACGCGTGCAGCGCGAGAAGCCGGGAAGCATCCTGGCGCTCACCTACAACCGTCACGCGGCGGTCGAGGCGCGGCGGCGTCTCGACGAGTTGATCGGGAAGGACGCGCGCGGCGTCAACGTGATGACCTGCCATGCGCTCGCGATGCGGATCCTCGGGATCTCTTTCGCGCAGGCCGCCGCGAATCCCAGCGACGAAACGTTCAACGTCATTCTTTGCGACGCCGCCCGGCTCCTGAAGAGGAGCGACGAGGCGAACGCCTTCGTCACTCGGGAGCAGATGCTCGGGCGCCTCAACTGGATTCTGGTCGACGAGTATCAGGACATCGGCGAACCCGAATACGAGCTGATCGCCGCGCTCGCCGGGAAGACCCTCGCCGAGGACGACGCGAGGCTGAACCTGTTCGCGGTGGGAGGCGACGACCAGAACATCTATGCGTGGAAGGGCGCGTCAGTGCGCTTCATCCGCCGCTTCGCCCGGGAATACCACGCGAAGGAGGAGTATCTCGTCGAGAACTACCGCTCGAGCCGCTGCATTATCGACGCGGCGAGCCAGTGCATCGACGGCGCGGCTGGGCGTCTCAAGCGTGACCACAGGCTGCGAATCGACGGCCACCGGCGCGCCGAACCGTCGGGCGGGGCCTGGACCTCCCGCGACGAGGTCGCACGAGGCAAGGTCCAGATTCTGCGCCTCGAGGGCGGCCAACTCTCGCAGGCCGCGGCCGCGGTCGAGGAACTCAAACGTCTCGCCGCACTTGACCCGGACTGGCAGTGGCGGCGGTGCGCCATAGTGGCCAGGAACTGGGCCGACTTCGATCCGGCAAGAAGCGCCTGCATGGTCCACGGCATACCGGTGCAGAGCGCACGCGAGGAGCTTTCCTCGTTCTGGCGCGCTCGTGAGACGCAGCGGCTTCTACGCACTCTCGACTCGCGCGATTCGACGGCCGTCGAAACACAGGAGCTCCGGCGCCATCGCGCGGATGTCGGCGAAGGTCCGTGGGCCGACCTGCTCGCTCAGGCGCTCGACGAGCTGCTCCTCGAGGAAGGCGAGGTGGCGGTGCTGCCGATCGCATTCGTGCGGAACTGGCTTGGCGAGTGGAGCAAGGAGATACGGCGCAGGCAGCAGGGGCTGCTCCTGACCAGCGCCCACCGGGCAAAGGGCCTTGAGTTCGATCACGTCGTCATCCTCGACGGACGATGGAACGCTACGAGCGATTCGGACGACCCCGATACCGCACGCCGTCTGTACTACGTGTCGATGACCCGAGCCCGCGAGACCCTGGCACTGGTGCGGCTCGAAGATGCCGGGCGCCCGGATGTCCGGGACACGCCGCTTCGGGCAAAGCCGCAGGAACGCGCCTCGTCACTGCTTCAGGTGCTCGGGAACGACCCCTCGGTGCTGGAGCGCGAGGTTCCGCGTCCGGACATCTCCGACGCGCGGTTGGACATCCGGATCGCCGAATGCACCATGAAGGACGTCGTACTGTCGTTCGCTGGTTGGAGGGCGGCGCATAGCAGGACGCACCGCGCCATCGCCGCACTTGCTCCAGGGGACCCGTTGTCCATGTCGCATGAGCAGGGCCAGTGGAAGATCCTCGACCGCGAGGGACGCCAAGTCGGCCGCATGGCGATGAGTTGGACCCTTCCGCACGGCATGG
>JAJDZN010000026.1 GCA_022824585.1 Bryobacterales bacterium
GCGCTTCAACGCAGACGCTTGGGAGACGCTGTCCTATACCTTCACCGGGAGCTTCGGAAACTACTCTAGGGTGCTGATTCCGCCCAGGGTCCTGCAATTCGGATTGCGGTACGAGTTCTAGGCTCGGGCGTTCCGTGTGGCACCCGGGGCAGCCTTCCATAAGCGCTAGCTTCTGAGTCCCCGCTTAATTTGCGGATCGGCAAAGGCAGGCTAATTTCGGGTCCGAATGTGAACGGACGATGAACTTTCGGCAGCTGAAGGGCCAACTTTCCATGGCGGGCTGCGGCTGTACCCTGCCGCTAGATGGTGCCGGAAGCGGGAATGGGATTCCGCGGCGCACGATTCGCACTCCAGAGCCTCTAGCGGCCCCAGTCAGAGTGATACGCGACGCCGCCAATTTGAGGTACGCCGGTAAACTCCTGATGCCGCCGATAGCGCGTGTACGAAGCAGGGGCACCACGGACGAAACTCAGTGCCTATGAATAGCCGCGGTCGATGCCGCGATCCTGCCGCCGTAGGACAGGAAGCAATCATTGCGAAGATCGAAAGCAGCTATCGGATGCTAATTCTGCTTCGTCGGTTCACTGTCGCCGTCAGTCTCCGGAAGCGGTCGCGTCCGCCGGGCGGAACAGGCCCGAGCCCTCGATCAGGCCCTCCAGCCGCGCCACCCGCTCCCCGAGCCGCCGCAACTCGGCTTCGAGCAAGTCGAGCCGCTTGTCAGTCCGGGCTTGCAAGACAAGCACTAAGCTGCCTAGGCCAACCAGCAGCGTCGCGCCCACAGCCAAGATGCCGATCAGTTCTGCGCTCATGGTCGCAGTCGCAGTATAGCACCGAGATAGTAAGTAGCATGGCAGACTCTGGCAGTGCTTATGGGCGGAATGCCCTCAGTGTGGCCGCCGGGTCTTGCTCCCAGTTCGGCGAGAAATTCCGCGAAGCTTCCGAACGTCTGCTCCGAGATCGTCCGGGCGGAGCGCTCGCTGAAGTGCGCCCGGCCGCTGATCGTGGTCGGTGGCGAAGACTGGACCGCAAGCGCCCCGCCTCGACCGGCGAGGCTGCATCCGCCGCCGGATGTCTGCACCAGCCATTCACAGCTCGCAGACAGACTCGTGCCGACTGGCCCCTCTAGTCGCCCGTCGCAACACTGGCGGGGGCCGTCGGGTAGCTCTCCCGTCGCAAGAGCCAGCGGACGCCGTGCCGAAGATCCTCCACGATCATGTACAGCGACGGCATCAGCACCAGCGTCACGCCTGTTGCGAAGAGCACGCCGGCGGCCAGCGCCACGGCCATGGGAATCAGGAACTGCGCCTGCAGGCTCGATTCGAGCATGAGCGGCGTGACCCCAGCCGCAGTGGTCAGCGAGGTCAGGATGATCGGGCGGAAGCGAGCCTCGCCGGCCAGTTGAACGGCCTGGGCGAGGCTTCCGGTCTTGCGGCCGTACGAGCTGATGAACGATGCCAGCACCAGCCCGTCATTGACCACGACCCCCGCCAGCGCCACCATCCCGCACATGGACAGGAAGCTGACTGGAAGCCCCAACAGCCAGTGCCCCCAGATCGCGCCCACCATGCCGAAGGGCACGGAACTGAGGATGATGAACGGGCGCACGTAGCTCTTGAGCGGAATCGCCAACATTGCGTACATGACGAACAGCGCCGCTCCAAAGCCTTGGAACAGGCCGTCCATCGATTCCGCGAACTGGACCTCCTCGCCTTCGAACGAGTACGTGAGGCCGGGATAGCGCTCGACGAGCGCGGGCAAGAAGTCGGCCTGCATTGCATCGACCAAGGTCTCGCTGGTGGTGACGCTCTCGTCGATGTCGGCTTGGACATTGATCGCACGCCGGCGGTCGACCCGCCTGATCGTGGCGGCGCCGCGGCCCATGGTGGCAACCGCAACCGTCGAGAAGGGAACTTCGTCCCCGGCCGGCGTGCGCACGCGCATTTGCTCGAGGCTTGAGAGAGAGCGCCGGTCTTGCGACGGGTAGCGCACCATCACGCGGACGTCGTCCCGGCCTCGCTGGATCCGCTGCGATTCCTCGCCGAAAAAGGCTTGGCGCACCTGTCTGCCCAGGGCTTGCAGGGTAAAGCCCAGATTAGCCCCCTCCTCGGTCAGGGCGAGCTGGACCTCGGGCTTGCCGCCGCGATGGGTGTCGGTGACGCCAACCACTCCCGGGTAGCCCGCCAGGTGGGCGCTCGTCAGTTCGACGATTTCCACCAGCGTGTCGGTGTCGGGATAGCTGAACTGCAGGTCGATCGCCTTGCCGCCGCCGAGCAGGTCGTGGGTAATCGTCACTTCGACCGCGCCCGGGATCTGGCCGATCTCTTCCCGCCAGCGGTTCGCCACTTCCGCAGCGGAGATCAGCCGATCCTCCGACTGCACCAGTTCCAGGTTGATTTCGCCCAGATGTTCGTCTCGAGCGTTCCGCACATCAGCCATCGGGCCCGATTGCATCCTCCGGAAGGGCTGCTCTCCGATCGAGCTGACGATGTGTCTGATCTGATCCTGGCCCAGCTCGGCCGCTACCTCGCCCCGCACGGCCACCGCGCCCTCCAAGATGCGATCCAAGGCCTTGGCCGTGACCTCCGCCGGCGAATCTTGCGGCATGGTCAGATAGGCCACCACATTGTCTGCGTCAACATCGGGAAAGAGGACCATGCGGATCTTTCCCGCGCCGGCCATGCCCGCGGTCAGCAGCACCGCGAACAGCCCGATCGACGCAGTTGCGTAGCGCCATTGCACGGCCTTGCGGATCACGGGCCGGTAGATCGCCAGAATGAACCACTCCATCGATCCGGCGAAGGCCCCGAAGAAAGCATCGACGGAGCGCTGGAAGGCATTCTTCGCGACTCGCGGCGGCGCGGGCTTGGAGTGCGAAAGATGTCGCGGCAGGATGAGATTGGACTCCACGAGCGAGAAGAACAGGGTCGGCAGGATGATCAGCGGGAAGCCGACCGTGATCTTGCCCATGACGCCGGGCACGAACAGCATCGGCGCGAACGCAGCCATGGTGGTCAACACTCCGAACGTGACCGGCACCAGCACCTGAAGCGTTCCGCGCACGGCGGCGCTGGTCCGCTTGCCCGTGCGCACCTGCGTGGTATGGATGTTCTCGCCTACCACGATGGCGTCATCCACCACGATGCCGAGCACCAAGATGAACGAAAACAGCGAGATCATGTTGATCGACTGGTCGAACAGCCCCATGCAGGCGATCGCGCCCAGGAACGAAACCGGAATGCCGAGCGTGACCCAGAACGCCAGGCGCAGGCGCAGGAACAGGGCCAGCACGACGAAGACCAGCACCAGCCCGGAAAAACCGTTCTTGACCAGCAGGTTGATGCGGCTCTCGAGCAGCGCCGCGCTGTCCTGCCAAGTGTCCATCGTGATGCCGTCGGGCATCGTCTGCGCCGCTCGCGCCACGTAGTCCTGGACCGCTTTCGAAACGGAGATCGCGCTTTGGTCGCCGATGCGATAGACCTGCACCTCGACCTTGGGCAGGCCGTCGAGCTTTCCCGCGACGGTTACGTCTTCAAACCCGTCTACGATTGTTGCCACGTCGCTCAGCAGGATGCTGGTACCGTCGGGGCGGGTCAGCAGGGGCAGCCGCGCGTACTCGTCACCGGAGTAGGCTTGCCCCTCGGTGCGCAGCAGCACCTCGCCAATCTCGGTCTTGACAGATCCGCCGGGAAGGTCGACCGAGTACCGGCGCACCGCGTTAGCGATGTCGTCGAACGTCAGGCCCCAGCGTCGCAATGCCTCCTCGGACACCTCGATCGAGATCTCGTACGGCGGCGCATTGAACAGCTCGGCCTGCGAGATCTCAGGCAGCGCGATGAGTTCGTCTCTGACCCTCTCGCCGAGCCTTTTCAGCATGGCGAGCTCCGCGTCGCCCGCTATGGCCACGTTGATGACTTGGAAGCGTGACGTGAGTTCGCTGATGACCGGCTTCTCGACATCCTCTGGAAACGTGTCTATCGCATCGACCTTGGTCTTCACATCCGTGAGGACTTCGCGCACGTCGTAGCCGGCGTGGACTTCGATCGTGACGGACCCGCGGCCTTCCATGGCCCGGGAACTGATCTCCTTGATGCCTTCGAGGTCTTGGATTGCCTCTTCCACCCGGACGCAGATCGCCTCTTCGACTTCCTGGGGCGCTGCACCGCGGTACTCCGCGGTCACCGTGATGATGTCGAGCGAGTATTCGGGAAAAACCTCTTGTTTGAGGTTTCCCACCGTGAGCAGGCCTGCTGCTGCGATGACGACCAGCAGCAGGTTCGCGACAACCCCGTTGCGCGCGAACCAATAGATGACGCCCTTCATGCGCCGCTCGTCGGGCCTTCGTCGGTGATGCGGACTCTCATGCCGTCCACCGCGGCTTCTAGCGGGGAGGTGCAGACCCGCTCGCCGGACTCAAGCCCGTCGCGGATCAATACGGTCTCGCGCTCGCTCCGGAATACGTCGATCGTCCGGAAGCGCAGCGTGCCGTCGCCTTCAACGACGTACACGGTGTCCTCGCCGCGCAGCACGGAGCGCGGCAGGCGCACCATGTCGCGCACGCGCTTGCCTTGGATCGCTGCGCGGACGAACATGCCCACCGCCAGCGGCGGCTGCGCGGAACCCCGCTCCCGGCCGTACGGATCCTTCACCTGCGCGATGGCATTGATCATGCGGGTGCGTGCGTCGATCTCTCCTTCGGTCCGCACGATGCGTCCGTCCCACGCGTAGTCTGCGCCCCCGAAACGCGCCGTGAGGCGCACTCGCGGACCGGGCGGGGCGGAGTCTGCGTCCCGGAATCCCAGGGGCAGGTTGCAATACTGCAGCTCGGCGTTCGGGATCGGCAGCCGCACTTCGGCCACGTCCACCGGGTAGACCTGCCCCAGGTTCATGCCGCGCTGCACGAACTGGCCGAGATCGACCTGCTTTGACCTCACGCGGCCGGCGAACGGTGCCCGCAGGGCCGTGCGCTCCAAGTTGTCCCGGGCCTGCTCGAGCACCGCTTCGGCCGCGACCAGGCTGGCCTTCGCTTCGGCGATCTGCGGCTCGCGAAACAGTAGCGGGGACGGCTCTCCCTCGCCAGCCTCTTCCCACTCGCTCTTGGCGACTTCGGCTTGCTGTTGCTCCAGTGCCACCCGCAGCTTGCCTTGCTCTACGGCGGCCAGGGCTTGCGTGATCGCCAGTTCATAGTCGCGAGGGTCTACCCGCAGCAGCACCTCGTCCTTGGCGAAGAATCCTCCTGGCACGAGCGCGGCCGATATCTCGACGACCTTGCCGGAGACTTCCGGGATCAGCTGTGCCTCGGAACGCGGCGCGACCGTGCCCTCGGTGGTCACGACCAGCGTCATGGACGCCGGCTCCGCCGGGATCACGCGCACGAGCGGCGGCTCGACAACCAGCGGCTGGGGCGTCGGTTCCTCGTACGAATCGATCAGAGCCTTGGCAATCAGGCCCCCCAGCGCGAGGATGGCGATTGGCAGGATGCCCATCAGGGCTGTTCGTGGATTGATCATCAGCTTGTCCGTCAGGGTGTTGGTTGCGCGGACCCGGGGTCGGCCTTGCCGGGGTCGCCGTCAAAGCCGCCCCCCAGCGCGAGGTGGAGGTCGACGCGGTTGTCGATCTGCGCGCGCTGCAGGCCGAGCATCACGCTCTCGTTTTCCAAGGTCGCCCTGCGCAGATTGAGCACCGAGAAAACCTCTCCCAAGGCCGCTCGGTAGCGCCGTTCGGCAACCTTGACCGCCGTGCGGGTCTTGGCGTGGGACGCACGCAGGGAGGTCTCTTGGTCGCGCAGCGCCGCTTCCGCGGCCAAGGCGGTCTCGATCTCCCTGTAGGCGGTCCAGACGCGCGCTTGGTAGAGCGCTTCCTGCTCGATCGCCCGCTCTTCGGTAATCCTCACGTTGGCCTTGAGCCGGCCGCGGTTGAAGATCGGCTGGGCCAGGCCGAGGGCGTAGTTCCAGACTTGCAGGTTGGGATTGACCAGGTCGGCCAAGGTGTTGCTCGAGGTGCCGAGGCCCGAAGTCAGCGCGAAGCTCGGGCGCAAGGTTGCCCGGGCCTGCACGATCCGGGCGTCGGCCGCCAGCAAGGCCTGCTCGGCAGCGATCAGGTCCGGGCGGCGGTGGACGAGTTCGGACGGCAAGCCGGCGGGCACCTGTTCCGGCAAGGCGGCCAGTTCGGCGGTCACCGAGAGCTCGCCGGCCGGATATTGGCAGGTCAGTGTCTCGGTCTGGCGCACGAAGGCGTCGCGCGCCTGCCGGCGCTGCCGCAGTGCCGAGCTGGCCCGGGCGACGTCGGCCTCGGCCAGCCGGACGTCCGTGAGCGAGCCGCTGCCGGCTTGGAAGCGGGCCTGCCGCCGCTCGGCGATAGTCTGCAGATTCGCGAGCACCTGCTCGGCGAGGACGATCTGGCGCTGGGCCTCGACCGCGGCGAACCAAGCCTTCGCCACCTGCGCGCTCAGGGACAGGCGCGCACCGAGCAGTTCCGCTTCGCGCATGCGGGCGTTGGCCTCGGCGGCGAGCTTGTCCGCCGCGATGCGGTTCCAAATGTCAGCCTCCCAGGCGACGTTGAACGACAGCCCGGCATTGCTGAACGTGTTGCTCAGCACGCGGTCCGCAAGGCCTGGAAACGGCAGGCCGACAAAATTCTGGCGCTGGCGGATGCGGTTGATCCCAAGGCTCAGTTCGGGCCTGTCAGCGGCGCCGGCGATGACCCGCTCCTGGGACGCCGCCCGGATCCGCGCCGACGCCGCTCGCAGGTCCTCGCTGCAGGCCAAGGCTCGCTCGATGGCTGCGTCCAGTCCCGGGTCGCCGAAGTACGCCCACCACTTCGGGGAGGCGGCCGGGGCGGTCGTCTCGGCTGCCTGCCACTGGTCCGGCACCGGCACGCGCAGATCGTGCACGGGGATCGGCACGGGCTTGGAGCATGCGCCCAGCGCCAGCCCGACGGCCACGATTAGGTGCGGAGCGCGCGTCATTGGGCGACCTCGGCATGAGCGGGAAGTGCCGTGACCGCACCCGCAGGGAACTCCGCCGCACTCCCACTGCGCATGCCGGCGGCTACGAAACCTACCATGGCATCCAGCGTGGCTTGGTCGCTGTCGCTGGTTTTGGGGCCAAGTTTCGGCAAGCAGGTTCTCGTCGGATTGAGCAAGGTATGCACCATCACGCCGATCGCGAAGTGCAGGCGCAGGCCCACATCCTCCTCGGCGAGTTCGGGCAAGGCCCGCTGGAACGCCTCGTGGAAGCGGGACAGGACTTCCGAGAACTCCTCGCGGAACGCCGACTCCAGATATTCCGCCGGCTCGGAGTAGAACCGCGCGCAGAGGCGCATGAAATCGTAGCCGCGCTGGGGCTCCCGCGCCAGCCGCAGGGCGGGCGCGAAGAAGGCTGTGAGCAGCTCTTCCACGGATGGCTGCCCGCGTTCTTGGGAAGTATCTAGAAGCCGGATACGCTCCCGGTTGAGAGGCCGGACGCGCCGAGCGAAGACCGCCTTGGTGACCTCCTCCTTGGAGCCGAAATGGTAGTGCGCCGCGGCAATGTTCACGCCCGCCGCCGCCGTTAGCGAACGCAGGGACACGCCATCGACGCCCTTCTCGCTGAAGAGCCTCTCGGCAGTGTCAAGGATCAGTTCCTTGGTCTCCTTGGCGTTCGGCATGGATTCAATCAAACGTTTGAATTAATCCTACCCCTAGGCCATTGCCGCTGTCAAGCTCGCGGTTGAGTTGTTGAGTTAAGGCTGTAAGGCGTCAAACGAAGTGAGCCAGGGGCCCTACTACATGTTGTGGTGTCGGTCTTCGCTGAAATGCCGGGATTTTCGCCATACGGCAGGCGCTCCCGGCGGGTGCCATCGACATCTTAGCAGCGGCCGCGAGCGAGCAAGGGTTTCGCGTGTATCGGTGAGCCCGGCTGGGGCTTGAAGACTCCTGAAACACTCCTTGAACGGCCGTTGACGTCGGGTCTGGATGGCGGGATTTCGCATTTGGCACGGCTCCCGCAGTCCGGGCCAAGACTAACGTAGCATCGAGTCTGTAAGAATCCGTCTTTTGCCTGGATCACGACGCCAACCTTCAACTCTGGATCCACGACGCTTGAACGGTCCCGTAGGTCCGCGAGCCGACGGTCCGCGACTTCGGCATCGCGGACGCGGAGAAGACGTGGCTGGCTCGCACGCTGCGCTCGCTCTCGCAAGTCGCCGAGGTTTCCCTTGACGCGCTGCGTGCGCTCGGCACGCGAGACTACGCCCGCCTTCAGCAGCTGCGCGGCGATGCTATCCTGCTGCCGTGATCGCTTTCTGGCGCGCCGTCCTTGCCCTCGCTGCCGTCATGGCGGCGGGCATGGCGGCCCTCGGGGACGGGCATGGGGGATTCTGGCAGCGTGCGCTGGATCTCTACGGGGTTTGCCTGCCCTTCGCCGCGGTTCTCGCCGGGCTGGCTCTATGGGCCTTCGCCGCTGCGGAGGATGCCTGGGACTTCGCGCTCAGGCTGGCCGGCCTGCGCGAGGATGAGGATGACCGGTGAAGAGCAGCTTTGCGTGACCGGGCGTATAGGCTCAGCAATTCCGCGATCGCCGCCGGCGTGCTAGGGGGCGAGAGATGCCGGGATTGAGCCTAAGCCTTGAGGCTCCCTGCGGGCCTGCGGCGAGCGTAGCACGCGCTGTCGGGTGCGTCCGTTCGCTTACGAATCCCCGGAGTCGATCAGCGAATCGAGTGCATAGATTCCGAGCGCGACAAGGGCTACACGCCCCAAGAAGGAAAACAGGTAGCCACCAGCGATCACTAGGAGCGCCACGGCTCCGACAACGGCAAATACAAGAGCTAACCCCAAGTAAAGCAGGAATTTACCGAGCATCGTGAAGAGAGTCGAAGCTGATGCCGGGAATGTCCCGTTGGGGCGCGGATCCCGTCGGGTCGCCTCGATCATCGTAGCACCCTCAGCCCGTCCACCGTCTTCAGGGACAGGCCTCGCACCGTGGTCGCCGAGAACGGTTGCGACTCCTCAATCAATCCTTCGTCGACAAGCCAGTTCTTCACTTGGTCCCATGTCTTTCCAGCAGTCGGTCCCTGATTCAGGCGACCGTACTTGCTTTCGTTTCGCAGGAAGAACATCTGCGCGTTGTGTTGATTGGGCCGTGCGCCCCCTATGGATGGACGGCTCTTGCCCTACTGATTCCAGTCCTCCAGCACGCGTCTCCTATCGAACAGCTGCTGACGGCCTACTCCCTCTGGGGTCAAACGCCGGATCCCTCGCGCCCATCATGCAGCCCGACACGTAGCCAATGGGAGTTAGCAGGGCCGGGATTCCGCAGTTGGCTTCGCTCCCGGCGGGCGCACGTCTATGCTAGCAAACGCCACTCGTTGATCACCTCCGCAAAGCCTCTCGTTGTAGGCTGGCATGCTATTCTCGCTCCGTGCGAGAAATCGTCTTGTGGAGGTGGATCTTCGGACTTGCCTTCGTTCCGGCGGCTTGGTTGACTTGGTTCTTTGCGGACGCGTATCCCGATGAGGGGATCGTCTCTCAGGCTTTCAGCTTCATCGGCGTGTACCTAATCAGCTTGCTCGTCGTCACCGTGCTCGCGGGCATCGCGATGGCGGTTTTGGATCTGGCGTTCAATACCTGGGACTTCATGCTCCGCCTGCTCGGCCTGCGAGACGAATAGGAGACCTGTCAGTGCGGCCTGACGCTTTGGAGCCCGACACCCTACGACTAGGCCGCCGCGATGCCGCGTCGCTTGACGAGCTGCGGCGAGCGCCCTTCCTTTCGGGCGCCAAGCGCTGTGGGTTTGGCCTCCACAAACTGCTCCAGCTCTAGCGAGACACGCCGGAACAGCTGATTCCGAGAAGCCGTGGCGATCGCATCGGCCTTGCTCGACATCTCTGGGCATGGGCGCGCATGTAGAGGGAAGAGAACCGGGGACGGATTGACGGACCTTGGGTTGCTCACCTTCGCTCCCGCCGGGTGCAGCCCAAATCTAGCACTCGCTGCCAAGGAACGTAGGACGCCGATGTCGGTGTGTAAGTGATGGGCGCGAAAAGCTTCTGCCCCTGAGAGGTCCACGAGCGAATAGCGTTACGCTGGTGGGGCGGCGAGAAGTTGCAAGGATCTGCAGCAATTCCTAACCGGTGGCCCAAGATCGCCAGCGACCGCATGAGATCGCAGGGGGCTGACGAATAGCCATTGATGCTATAGGTACAGGGCTACGCTGAACGCGTTCCATGACGCCGTACGAGTTCATCACCAAGTGGCGAGCCTCCAAGTTGAAGGAGAGCTCCGCGTCGCAGGAACACTTCATCGACCTGTGCCGGATGCTCGGCGAGCAGACTCCGGCCGAAGCCGACCCGACCGGCGAGACGTATTGCTTCGAGCGTGGCGCGCGCAAGGACACGGGCGGCGATGGCTGGGCCGATGTCTGGAAGCGCCATCACTTCGCCTGGGAGTACAAGGGCAAGCACGCCAACTTGGACGATGCGTTCGGCCAGCTCCGACTCTACGCGCTGGCGTTGGAGAATCCGCCGCTGCTGATCGTCTCTGACATGCTGCGGTTCCGCATCCGCACCAACTGGACGAACAGCGTCAGCATGACCTACACGGTCGACTTGGACGATCTGGCGGACGCGGCGAGCCGCGACAAGCTCAAGTGGGCGTTCTCGGATCCCGAACGGCTTCGGCCGGGCCAGACGAGGCAGGCGCTTACTGAGCAGGTGGCAGAGTCCTTCGCGACGGTCGCTCAGGGGTTGCGGTCGCGCGGGCACGATCCGCAGGCCGTCGCCCGCTTCGTGAACCGGCTCGTCTTCTGCATGTTCGCCGACGATGTCAGCTTGCTGCCCGGGCACATGTTCACACGGATGCTTCAACAGGCACAGCGCACCCCGGCGAACTTCGTCGACTTGGCCGGCGACCTGTTCCGGGTGATGGCATCCGGCGGCCGAATCGGCTTCGAGACGGTCGACTGGTTCAATGGCGGTCTGTTCGACGATGCGACAGCGTTGCCGCTGGAGAAGGCTGAGATCGACACAGTGTTGATGGCGTCGAACCTCGACTGGTCAGAGGTCGACCCCTCTATACTCGGCACGCTGTTCGAGCGCGGGCTCGACCCCAGCAAGCGCGCTCAGCTTGGCGCGCACTACACCGACCGGGACAAGATCATGCTGATCGTCGAACCGGTAGTAATCCGTCCGTGGCTCTCCGAGTGGAACGAGGAGAAGGAGCGGATCACAGCCGAGGTGGAACGCGCAGATGCGGCCAAGTCACGGGCCACTCGCACGAAACGTCGGAACCAAGCCGAACGGCTGTACCGGGCGTTCCTCAACCGGCTGCGGGAGTTCACAGTGCTCGATCCTGCATGCGGCTCGGGTAACTTTCTCTATCTCGCCCTCCAGGCGCTCAAGGACCTGGAGCACCGAGTCCAAGTCGAGGCAGAGGCGTTGGGCTTTCAGCGCAAGTTCCCAGAGGTCGGCCCGGCCAATGTCAAGGGTATCGAGATCAACCCCTACGCGGCCGAGTTGGCCCGGGTCTCGGTCTGGATCGGGGAGATCCAGTGGATGCGGCGTAACGGTTTCTCGGAGGCGCGCGACCCGATCCTGAAGCCGCTCGACACCATTCAATCCCGCGACGCGATCCTAGAGCTCGACAGTACCGAGCCGGAATGGCCGGAAGCCGACGTTGTGATCGGGAACCCGCCGTTTCTGGGAGGCAAGCTCCTGATTACACATCTGGGCGAGGCCTACGTGTCGCGAATGTTCAGGGCCTACGTCGGCAGGGTGCCTGCGGAAGCCGATCTCGTCTGCTACTGGTTCGAGAAGGCAGGACGGCAGATCGCATCCGGGAAGGCGAAACGGGCTGGGCTGGTCGCGACCAATTCCATCCGGGGCGGAGCAAACCGCCGTGCGTTACAGGCGGCGACACACAAGCGGTGCATCTTCGAGGCGTGGAGCGACGAGCCGTGGGTCATCGATGGAGCGGCCGTGCGGGTGTCGCTGATCTGCTTCGCACGTGCCGACGAGAACTCCGTAATCGGGGCTCGGCTCGACGGCGAGTCCGTCGATGAGATCTACGTGGACCTTACGGCGCGGCGCGGCAGTGTCGGCGTCGATCTAACTTCTGTCCGGCGCCTCCCAGAGAACGCCGGAGTTGCGTTCATGGGTGACACGAAGGGCGGCCCGTTCGACG
Organism: Bryobacterales bacterium; assembly: GCA_022824585.1. Taxonomy (GTDB): domain Bacteria; phylum Acidobacteriota; class Terriglobia; order Bryobacterales; family UBA6623; genus VXMF01. The sequence continues at coordinate 12,155 of JAJDZN010000026.1, forward strand.
TTGCGGGAGATCAAGCGCGCGAGTGGCTCCGACTGCCGGCGAACCCAAACGGTCGGACCAACGCCGACGTCCTCAAGCCGTGGGTGAACGGCATGGACCTCACCCGGCGCCCGGCGGGCAAGTGGATCGTCGATTTTGGGTCCCAGATGTCAGTCAGCGACGCAGCGCTGTATGAAGACCCGTTCCGATGGGTGCAAGAGCGGGTCTACCCGATGCGCCAGCGGAACCGTCGCGAAGCGTATCGCGAGTACTGGTGGCGGCATGTCGAGCCAAGGCACGGGATGTGGGGGGTGCTCACCGGACGGCCCCGCTACATCGCGACAGCCCGCGTTGCCAAGTATCGGCTCTTCGGCTGGTTTGACGTTCAGGTCTGCCCTGACTCGCAGCTGATTGTCATAGCCCGCGACGACGATACGACTTTCGGCATCCTGCACAGCCGGTTTCACGAGATTTGGTCGCTTCGCCTCGGGACGAGCCTGGAAGATCGGCCGCGCTACACCCATACGACCACCTTCGAGACATTCCCGTTCCCGCCTGGCCTGACACCAGACATTCCCGCTTCCGACTACGCTGGAGACCCGCGTGCAAAGGCGGTAGCCTCAGCAGCCCGAGGTCTGGTTGAGCTACGTGACCGGTGGCTAAGTCCCCCCGAGTGGGTCGAGTGGACGGACGAGCCAGTTCTGGGCTATCCGAAGCGGCCCGTTCCTCGCGATGAAGCGGCCGCGAAGGCGTTGAAGAAGCGCACGCTGACGAATCTCTACAACGCCAGGCCACAGTGGCTGGACGACGCGCACGCGGCGCTTGATGCGGCCGTTGCGTCCGCCTACGGATGGCGACCGGATATCTCCAACGAGGAGGCCCTCCGCGAATTACTCGCACTCAACAGCGGTGGACAATGAGCACGCCATACCGGCTCGTTCGGTGCCGACACAGCCAGATGGCCGATTGGAGGGATTACCGCCGGCGCAGCGGACCGTGTCAGCTTCCGGATAGATCGTGGTTGATTTGCCAGTTCACGCCGAACCTGTCGGTGAGAGATCCGAAATAGGAGCCCCAGAAAGTGTCCTGCAGGGGCATCGTCACCGATCCGCCGTCCGACAGCCTCGCGAACGTGCTGTCGGCCTCTTCCCGGCTGCCCGCGTGGAGGGTGATGGAAAAATTGTTGCCCATCACGGCGGGCGGCCCGAAGGTCGGGGCAGTATCGCTGCCCATCAGGACGCTGGAGCCGACAGGCAGCGAAACGTGCATGATTCGGTCTAGGTATTCCTCGGGCACGCCCATTTCCGGCGGACCGTCCCGGAACGTCTGGACTATCCGGAAGTCGCCCCCGAGGGCCGAGCGATAGAACTCGAAGGCCTCGCGGCAGTTGCCGTCGAACTTGAGATAAGTGTCCAGCTTCATGGTCGCTTCCATCGTCGCATGGACCGCTCTCGGTTCATGCGCGGGCTCTTCGCACGTTCCTGGCACCTCTTGTTGCTCCGCAGCGATTCTCAATTTAGGGTTTCGCGGGTCGCTTTCGGGGTTTTCCTGATTGATGCTCGGTCGGTTTCAGGGCGCTCACAATCGCCACAAGCGCCCCGCTCGTTCAAGACCTGAGTAATGGGGAGCGATTCCCCGCCGGTTTGGGCTCGGCCTCGGCCGCCTGCGCGAAGGGGGCGAAACCTGATCAGCACGCCCGAACCGTGTGCGACCCGGCTGCGATCCGGCCTGCTATCATCCAGCTATGGCCGCTCCCGGCACGCTCTTGGACGCCCGCGCCGACCCGGCTGCAGGACAACCGGTGGAGTACCCCTACTCCGACGGCAAGGTCCTGATGGAGACGGACCCGCAT
>JAJDZN010000176.1 GCA_022824585.1 Bryobacterales bacterium
GCTCCCGACCAAGATCGTGAGGTCAGTCTCGGTCCAGTTGTATTTCTGTAGGTAGTCCGCCAACGTGCGTGCCGTCCTCAAGGTGCCACAAAGGGTAGAGACCGATTCGATCTGGGATTCGCTTAGTCCGATGGCGGCGACCCGCGGGCGCGGCGTTGTTGTCTGTATCATAGAGTGCCCTTAATCTGTGTCATGAACGCCCTCGACCGGAAATCAGGCGATTAGGTCGCGGATGGCTAGCGGACTCAGCCCTGTAACGGCTGCTAGGGCGGAGGGCCGGTCGGTTCCGTAGGTGAGGCGCAGCATTTTCGGCAGGAGCGCGGGCTGTTCTTCGGGTACGTTGACTGGTTCTTTCTTGCGCCAGCCGCGGGCTGAGAGCTGCTTCATCAGCGACTGATACCGGCGTGTGTCGATGACGCGCAGGTCGTGGCCGCGGCGGATGAGGGCCGCAATTGAGATGCCCCATTTCGACTTGGCCCAGGCGAGGCTCCGCAATGTTGCCGGTGCTTCGATGGCTTCGATCGCAGCGTCTCTTGGGATCAGGAAGGCTGCACCGAATCGGAAGGCTTCAGTCTCGGCGCGATCGGCTTCGACTGTGCGCGTCTGGTGTAGCACGAGGTGGCCTACTTCGTGGGCGAGGCTGAGACGCTGTCGGTCTCCTGGCCAGCCGCGGGCATAGCACACGACGGGCCGTCCGAGCGGGAAGTTGGGCCACACGGATGCGGCGTCATGCCTTTCCAGGTTGACTGAGGCACCGAACACGACGATGCCGCCGCGTTCGACAGCTCGCATTACGTTGGGAACGGGGTCGTCGGGGCCGATGCCGAGTTGGTGACGGACCGCGACGGCGAGTGTCTCGATGCCGTCGTCGTCGATGTCGCTCTTGGCGGGCTTCAGGGCAACGGGCGGCAGTTGGGTTTGTTGCTCGAGTTGGCCAATGAGTTCGATCCCTTGTCGGCAATGGGCTCGCACGCGCTTGTCTTCGCTGCGCCGGGACGAAGCGCGCTTTCGGTACCGCAGGCTCAACTCGGGCAGGTCCGGCAGGGTGCCACGCTGGAAGAACTCGGTGCTATAGCCGGTTGCCGCCGCTATGGACTGGAGCGTCGCGTTGGTGACCGGTCCCCCTTTTTCGATCTGGGAGATCGCGGGCTGAGTCACCCGAGCGGCTTCAGCGAGCCCTTGTTGCGTCATCGACAGGTACTCGCGGACCAAGCGGACGCGTTCGCCTACCACAGTGCCTCTGCCTCGGTGTCATCGATCCGCAGCACAACAGGTACCTGATCGTCGTCAGCGCCTTCAAAAGCGAGTTCTTCGAGGTCGTCGGCAGATGGCAGCGGCACGCGCCATTCGAGTATCGGCGCGCTGCCGTGGGTCCAGACCCCCAGCGGCATCCCCAGATGCATCGTGAGGACGTCGGTGGCGTCAGTTGTCCAGTCGAGGATCAGATCGAGCGGCGGCAGCCCTTCGAGCTCGTCGTCGGCAGGGAACCGGAGCCGGCACTGCTGCCAGGCCTCTTGGCGCTTGCGGGTGTGCCCGGGAGCAGGCGTGGTTCCCTGGGCCGCGCGCAGGACGCGAATCACGTGCAGTTCGCCGACACGGATGTGGATACCGGAGTTGGGAACTCCCGCGATCAGCTCCCAGCCCCGGGCGGCCTGGGAGCTCGCCTCAAGCGCGCGCCGCGCTCGGTAGCGGGCCGAGTGCGCCCAATACCACCGGTCCCGGTACTCGGGATCTGGTTGGATGTCGTTGGCGAAGTCGATGCCACCGAGCAGCGCCTGCCGGATCTCAGGCAGGCTCGCACCGAGCAACGGCACCACCTCCGAAGGCCATGGTGTGATAATCATGCTTATATTATAAGTGAAATTGCCACACCGCACAACGACGTATCTGTCAAGAGGTTGGCTGGGTCACGGAGCGGGACCGATGCCACCGCTTCGTCCAGCCCTCGTTATTGAGTGCATGCACGCCCATGTACAGCTCCTGGTTCATGATGAGTCCCGCGGGCCCTTCAGATCGGCGTCGATGCCTGGTCGCTCGACACCCTCAAGGGGCCGACACCCTCACGGGTGGATGATGATCAAGCCAGGAGAATCCCGATCACCCAACGCGAATTCGCGTGATCACAGAACGCGACTTCGCGTGATCACTCACACGGTTATGGGACTCACGGCTGAGCTGGCCTGGGAGCAGTTCTCCGCTCGCGTTTGGACATCGATGGATGCCACCGGAGGCTTGCGAGCGATTCTAGGTAAAGTAGTTGCTTAGTTGCTTTGCTTAGAGCAATCACTAGTGAAGCGGGATTTCCTTGTGGCAGGGAGGGGCGAACGTGCGACCCGAATCGTTCGAGTCCACAGACCGGGGCCTGGTCCGCCGGACCCTGGAGGGGTATTGGGCGTTTCATCCCAAGCCCTTGCCACGGCAACTGGAGCTCGACGTTGAGACGGTCGGGCTGCTTGATGACGCGACCGCCGCTGTGAACCGGCTGGGAGGCGTCGGCTTGCTGCTTCCCAACCCGCACCTGCTCATCGGGCCGCACCTGAGGATCGAAGCGGTGCTCAGCTCCCGTATCGAGGGAACCCAGACGGATGTGCCTCAGCTGTTGCGTTTGGAGGCCGACCAAGTTGCCTCGCCCGCACAGGCCGCCGACGCCCGGGAAGTGGCTAACTACGTCGTAGCGCTGGAGCACGGGCTGGCACGTGTGCGCAGCGGCTTCCCAGTGTCGATACGGCTCATGCGAGAGATGCACGAGCGCCTCTTGCAAGGAGTACGGGGGCACCACCGCAAGCCCGGAGAACTGCGCAAGAGCCCGGTATGGATCGGCGGCGCCACACTGGACCACGCAGTGTTCGTGCCACCGCCGCCCGACACCATGCCCGATGCACTGCGGGATCTAGAGAACTTTGTCCACGAGCGGCCCATGCCACTGCTGGCCCAGGTCGCCCTGGTGCACTACCAGTTCGAAGCGATCCACCCATTCCTGGACGGGAACGGACGGCTCGGCCGGATTCTCATACCCCTGCTCCTCGTCGAGCGGGGCGTGCTGTCCGAGCCGCTGCTCTACCTGTCGGCCTACTTCGAGCAGAATCGCCGCGAGTACTACGACCTACTGCTGCGCACCAGCCAGCAGGGCGACCTCATGCCGTGGCTCAAGTTCTTTCTGAGGGGAGTGCGCCAGCAGGCCCAGGACGCCGAGCGTCGCACGCATCGGCTGGTTCAGATGCAGGCCGATCTCCGTGGTCGGCTACTCGAGGAAGGCAGACCCACCTCGGTGCTGCGGCTGGCCGAGCACCTGTTCGCAAGACCGCTGGTCACCGCACGCATGGCGGCTCGGCTCATCGACTCGTCGGTGCCCACGGCCAACGCCGCGATCCGAGCCTTGATCGAGCGCGGCGACCTCGAAGAGATAAGTGGCCGCGAGCGCTATCGACTCTATGAGGCACCGAAGATATTTGAAGCCGCCTACGGGCCTGTGGAACCGGAAGAGGAGGGCTCAACCTCGGCTGCCTTCGAGGGTAAGTAAAGCGATCACCCTGTTGCTTTTCTTGTTTTTTGTATTGGGCAAGCGCGCTTTCCTTGTCAAGCGTCCTTCGCGATTCCGCGTGGGCTCGACTTGCGAGCTGCCTTGCGACAACGACATCGGCTGTAGCCGGGTGCGGCTGGCCCGGTAGATGTATGGGCCCGGGACATCAGCCAAACGCTCGATGCCTCGCCACTGGCACATGTAGCGAACCGTGGCGGGTCTCACGCTGCGAGCGGCGCAGCGCGGGAAGTCTCATACGCCATCGCCGAGCGGACATCCGCCTGATTGCCTGCGGGCCGCTATGGGAGCGCGGGCGGCAGCTGTGGGACACGCCTCAGGTTGTGAGGATGGGGTTGTGCTGGGTTGGGGGGACTGTGATTCACCCTGGGTTTTGCGCAGGCTCCAGAGATTGGAGCGAGCATGGGGTCCATGGATGCGGAACCTCGTCCGGCGGCGACGTCGAGGCGGTATTCGAAAGAGCAGAAGGATCATGCTGTGCGGATGGTGCTGAC
>JAJDZN010000239.1 GCA_022824585.1 Bryobacterales bacterium
GTCTGCGCCATGAAGATGGCCATGCCAGGTCGGAGTCACCACGCCCGCCGCCTCCGTCGGCCGCCGACCTGCGCCGATAGCGCTTACGCGCAAGGCGCCGGTCAGGCCCGCAGACGGTCTACGCGAGCAATCCGGAAACCACTTCGCCGTGCACGTCCGTCAGTCGGAAGTCGCGTCCGGCGTGACGGTACGTCAGCCGCTTGTGGTCTAGGCCGAGCAGGTGCAGGACCGTGGCGTGGAGATCGTGGAAGTGGACCTTCTTCTCGACGGCGTAGTACCCATACTCGTCCGTTCGCCCGTAGGTGATCCCTCGACGCACGCCACCGCCAGCAAGCCACATGGTGAATCCGTGCGGGTTGTGGTCTCGCCCGTTGGCATTCTCGGCGGTCGGCGTACGCCCGAATTCGCCGCCCCAGACCACTAGCGTGTCTTCCAGCATTCCGCGCTGCTTGAGATCCATGATCAGCGCCTTGCACGGTTGGTCGGCCGACAGGCAGACCTCATCCAGATCCTTGTCGAGGGTCTCGCCGGGACCGCCGTGGTGGTCCCAGCTCGAGTGGTAGAGCTGCACGAATCGCACGCCGCGCTCGACCAGGCGCCTGGCGAGCAGGCAGTTGTTGGCGAATGACTGCTCTCCGGGCTTGACCCCGTACAGGTCGAGAGTCGCCTGCGACTCGCTGGAGAAGTCAATCAGTTCCGGGCCGCTGGTTTGCATTCGGTGCGCCATTTCGTAGGCGGAGATGCGAGTCTCGATTTCCGGGTCGCCGGCTTGGTCCAGATTGAGCCGGTTCAGGTCGAGGATCGCCTCGACGGTGGCGGCCTGTCGTCCGGACTCGAAACCGGCCGGGCTGGTCATGTTGAGGATGGGCGCCCCTCCGCCGAGGAACGGCACGCCTTGGTGCGCGGTCGGCAGAAAGCCGCTGGTCCAGTTCATCGCACCTCCGCGCGGCCCGCGCGGCCCGGACTGCAGCACGACGAAGCTTGGCAGGTCGTCGGCTTCGCTGCCGATGCCGTAACTGACCCAAGCTCCCATGCTCGGACGCCCGAAGAACGGCGTGCCCGAGTTCATGAAGATCTTGGCCGGTGCGTGGTTGAAGTTCTCGGTGTGGACCGTGCGCACGAAGGTGAGGTCGTCCACGATCTGGGCCATGTGGGGCAGGCACTCCGATACCCACTGGCCCGACTCGCCGTGCTGGGCAAACTCGCGCCGCGTGCCCAGCAGTTTCGGCGGGTTTCGGGTGAACGACTCCATGAACGCGAAACGCTTTCCCTCCATCAACGATGGCGGCAGCGGCTGGCCGCTGAGCTTTTGCAGTTCCGGCTTGGGCTGGAACAGCTCGAACTGGCTGGGGGCGCCCGCCATGAACAGGTAGATGATGCTCTTCGCTCGCGGGCTGTGATGCATGCCGCGCTGCTCGGCGGGATTGGCGTACAGCGCATCGCCGACGAAGAGAGAGGTCAGGCCCAGCTTGCCCAGGCCGACGCCGCAGTCTTGGAAGAGCTGGCGCCGGGTCCGCTGTCTCAGGCCCTCGCGGGGAAGGTCGGTTGGGAGGTTCATCGCTCTACTGTCTCGTCACAAATTCGTCCAGATTGAGCATCACCCGGGCGGCGGCTGTCCAGGCCGCCCAGCCGGGAGTGTCCGCTCCGGTCTTGCGCAGCGCTTCCGCGTCTGTCGCGAACGCATCGGTCATGTGGCTCAAGAAGCCGGCCAGCCGCTCCGTCTCCGGCGCCCGGGGCTGTCGGGCCAGGCAGATCTCGAAGGCGTGCCGAATGCGCTCTTCGCGATCGTCCGAGTGCTCGCGAATGCGGGTCGCCAGGGCGCTCGCGAATTCGGTCTGGGACTCGTCGTTGAGCAGCGTCAGGGCTTGCAGAGGCGTGTTGGAGCGATTCCTGCGCGTGACGCTCTCTTGGGCGATCGGGGCATCGAACAGGATCAGTCCGGGGTGCGCTGCGGACCGGATGAAGTACGTGTACATGCCGCGCCGGAAGCGGCTCGGTCCCTCGTCCGCCTCCCAGTTCCGGTCCACCTGCGTGAACTGTCCGGCGCCAGCGGGTTGGGGCGGATACACGCTGGGGCCGCCCACCTCCGGCGCCAGCAGGCCGGACGCCGACAGGGCGGCGTCGCGAATGATCTCCGCCTCGAGGCGGAGGCGGTTCTGACGGGCCAGCAGCCGGTTGCCCGGGTCCACCGCGGCGGCATCGGCGCGATGGGAGGAAGCCTGGCGGTAGGTGGCCGAGTTCAGGATCAGTCGGTGCATGTGCTTCAGATCCCAGCCGCTGCGCACGAATTCCGAGGCGAGCCAGTCCAGCAGCTGCGGGTGGCTGGGCGGATTGCCCTGCGTGCCGAAATCGTTCTCGGTCTCTACGATTCCGATCCCGAAGTAGCGCTGCCAGAGTCGGTTCATGGTGACCCGGGGCGTAAGCGGGTTGTCGTCGGCGACCAGCCAGCGCGCCAGGCCCAGCCGATTGCGCGGCAGATCGGGCTGCATCCCGGGCAGGACTCGCAGGGTGTCCGGCTCGACCGGATCGCCGCGACGGGTGAAGTCGCCCTGCACGTGGATATAGGCATCGCGCGGCTCGGGCAGGTCGCGCATGACCATCGTCCACGGGATCTCGGGCAGCTTCTTTCTGAGTTCGCCGATCTCCTGCTGCTTGGCCTTGAACTCGGGCACGCGGCTGGCGAAGACCCGTTGCAAGACGCTGTCCTGGACGGACGAGCGGTCCTCCGGCTCCAAGGCGATGATCTCGCGCGCTCGTTCGATGTCTTCCATCTCGCCAGGCGGGAAGCGTTCGTTCCAGGTTGGTTCCAGCGATGCGCTCAAATCTTCGAGCTCGCCCTCCATGCGGTCCAGCTCGCCACGCACCGAGTCGCGCTCGGCCAGCGCCGCAGGTTCGGCCAGCTCGAGAATCGGATCCATCATGCGGCGGCGGCCCTCGCGCTCTTCGAGGTTGCCTCCGATCTCGTCAACGTCGTTGAAGAAGGCGAAGACCTCGTAGAACTCGCGCTGCGAGATCGGATCGAACTTGTGGTCGTGGCAGCGCGCGCAGCCCAGCGTGAGCCCCAGGAAAGCCGCGCCGGTGGTGCGGACGCGGTCGACCACCGCTTCGACACGATATTGTTCGAAGTCGGTGCCCCCCTCTTGGTTGATCATCGTGTTGCGGTGGAAGCCGGTGGCGATCAGCTGGTCGCGCGTGGGATCGGGCAGCAGATCGCCGGCGACCTGTTCGATCACGAATTGATCAAACGCAAGGTTGTCGTTGAGGGCGTTGATCACCCAATCGCGGTAGGGCCAGATCGAGCGCGGTCCGTCGATCGAGTAGCCGTTGGTGTCGGCATAGCGGGCGATGTCGAGCCAGTGTCTGCCCCAGCGCTCGCCATAGTGCGGAGACTCGAGCAGCCGCTTCACGAGTCGGCCGTAGGCACCGGCCCGGTTGTCCTCCAAGAAGGAGCGGACTTCTTCTGGCGTCGGCAGCAGTCCCGTGAGGTCCAGCGTTACTCTGCGTATCAGCGTGCGCCGGTCTGCTGTGGGAGAAGGCTCCAGGGCTTCCTCTTCAAGTCTGCTCAGGATGAATGCGTCGATCGGGTTGCGGCCCCAAGCCGCGTTGCGCACTGGAGGCGGCTCGTGGCGCACCACGGGCTTGAACGACCACAGTGCCTCTGCCGCTTGCGGATCACCTGCCGGGCGGCCCCACGCCGCGCCTCCGCGAACCCAGGCGCGCAGGGCTTGGACCTCGGAGGCTGGCAGCGCTCCCGTCGGTGGCATCTTCAGGGCGCCGGTCTGCTCGACGGCTGCGATCAGGACGCTGTCCGACGGGCTGCCCGGTATCACGCTCGGGCCTCGCCCGCCGCCCCTGAGCAGTGATTCCCGGGACGTCATCGCCAGCCCGCCGCTGGCAACCGTATCGTTGTGGCAGGCCTGACACTTAGCCGCGAGCAGGGGTCGGATCGCTTCTTCGAAGAAGCGACTGCCGTCGTCTTGCGCACAGAGGCCGGGGACGACGCATAGCACGCTCAGCCAAGCAAGCGTCCGGTTCATCGCTGCCAACATTCTAGCCGCAGGGCCTGGGAGCTAGTTCAGATAGCCCGCGATCACGCGCCCGGCCTGGTCGGCCTCCTCGAGTTCCAAGCCTGCGATGGCGACAAGATACTTGTTCTTCTGGAAGATCAGCGTCGGGGTCTCCCCGGCCATGCCGTAGAAGCCGCCGAAGTGCGGGACGAACTTTTGATCGCTCAGGGCGTCCCGATAGTCCATCGACAGGAACATTGCCGCGTCGGCGTTGCGCCGCAGCGTGAAGCAGACTTGGTACTTCTTGCCGTCCTTTTCGTACTCGGCGAAGTTGCCTCCCGGCATGAAATCCTGGCCGCACAGGTTGTCTTGCACGACCTTGGCCTCTACCAAGCCGTCCTTGTTGAAGCGGTAGGTCTCGTCCCGGATCTCTTCCGCGGGCTTTTGCTGCTCGGCGGCCTGCTCGCTTGCCGGATCGCCGTCTTCGCTGCTTGAACCGCAGGAGCCCAGCATCAGCGCGACGCCGAGCAAGATCACTGTCTGTGTACGCATCTGGTTGCCCTACCTGCTCAATGATCGCACGGAAGTCACCGCATCGCGCTCGACTCGGACCGGATCAGAGGCGATGGGTGGCGGAATTTGCTGTAATGGAGCGTCAGCAGCGATGGAGCCGCCCAGATGCGGCGTTCAGACGGGACTAGCATGGCCGATCCCTTGCAATTGCGCATGTTGCGTTCGGATGTTGACGCGTGGAATCGCTGGCGGGCTGCGAACCCTACGGCGCGGGTCGATCTCCGGGGCTGCGACCTCACCCAGTCGGACCTGCGCCTGGCGAACCTGCGCGAAGCCGACCTGCGCGAGGTGGTGCTGGTCCTGGCGAACCTCTCCGGTGCCGACCTGCGGGGCGCCGACTTGCGCAACGCGAACCTCGTGGGCGCGCGCATGATCGGAGTCGACATCGCCGACACCGATCTTCGTGGCGCGGACCTGCGCACTGCCGAGGACTTGACGCCGGAGCAGATGCTTGCCACCCGCGGCGATCACAGCACCGTCCTGCCCGAACCGCTGGAACACCCGGCCCACTGGCCGTCCCGCTGACGCGCCGCGCCGGCCTCGGCGTCACAGCAGCGAGATCACCCTCTCTGTCATTTCTCCGCAGGACATGCCGCCTCCCAGATCTGGCGTTCGGCACGTCGGATCCTGTAGCGCGGTCGCGACTGCGCCGCGGATCGCGCTTCCCTCGGCATCTCGGCCGAGCCAGTCGAGCATGAGCGCTGCCGAAAGGATTGTGGCCAACGGATTGGCCATGCCGCGCCCCGCGATGTCTGGCGCCGTGCCGTGGGCCGGCTGGAACACCCCGTACTGGGCACCGATGTCTGCAGATGGCGCCATGCCCATGCCGCCGACGATGCCCGCGGACAGATCCGAGAGAATATCGCCGAACATGTTCTCGGTCACGATCACGTCGAACTGCTCCGGCTGCCGCACCAGGAACAGCGCCGCGGCGTCCACGTACACCCGATCGGTCTCAATGTCGGGTTGCTCCGCCGCGATCTCGTCGAATACCTCGCGGAAAAACGCCATGGCCGGCAGTACGTTGGCCTTGTCCACTAGTGTCACCTTGCCGCGCCGCTCGCGAGCGGCCGCGAACGCCGCTCGCACGATGCGCTCGCTGCTGCGACGCGAAATGCGCATCGCGTTCTCGACATAGTCAGCCCGCGGGTCATGGCTGGCTTGGCGCTCCCAGAACAGTCCTTCGGTGTTCTCCCGATAGATCACGAGATCGATCTGGCCTGCCCGCTTGTCCCGCAGGGGCGTCAGTGCCTCGTGATAGAGGCGAACCGGGCGGATGCCCTGGTAGAGATCGAGCTGTTCCCGGATGTCGATCTGCGGCGCCATTTCGGTGCCGTTGGGCCAGCGCACGTCCGGCAGTCCCATCGCTCCCAGCAGGACCGCGTCGCAACCGCGCGCCCGCTCGAGGGCGGCCGCTGGAAGCGGATCGCCCGAACTCAGGTACTCGCCCGCCCCGACGGACAGCGTCTCGAAGCGCAACACTAGGTCGTCGGATTGCGCTTCCAGCGCCCGCAGCACGCGGACTGCGGCGTCGGTGACCTCCGGCCCGATGCCGTCTCCCGGCATCAGCGCGATGTGCAGCTGGCTCACTCAGGCTCCTCCTACAGACTCGCTATCCTAAGGGGCTTACCCTGGCGCACTATAATCCCCTATCCTAGCCACATGGCGTCGGGGCTTCCAGATGTAGCCACAGCCGTCAGCGAGCTTTGCAACGGGCAGGGCTACCTGCTGCTGGAAGATTTCTATGCCCCAGAACTCATCGCAGCGGCCCGCGAGCGCATCTACGAACTGCTCGGGAGCGAGCCGAATCGCACGTCGCACTTCTATGGCGACGACGAGAACGCCAGCCAGGCGCGCGTGTGGAACCTGCCGGCCAAGGGGGAGGTCTTCCGCCAGATCTGCTCGGACGAGCGGATGCTGGCGATCATGCGCCCGATCCTCGGCGAAGATCTCATGCTGAGTTCGTTCGCAGCCAACGTGCTGCACCCCGGGGCCGGGGCGCAAGAGCCTCATGTCGACTACCCGTATTGGGACCTGCACGCCCGCGACCGCTGGCCGAGCCAGCTCAACGCCAGCTATCACCTTGCCGTTGAGGCCGTGATGCCGCTCGACGAGTTCACGCTGGAGAACGGCGCGACAGCCATTGTGCCGGGCAGCCAAAAGCTCGCCCGCTGGCCGGACCCCGACGAGTTCCGGCGACGCCACATCCGCGCTACCATGCGCCCCGGCACGCTGCTGTTGTTCCCCGCGCTGCTCTGGCACGCGGGCCAAACCAACCACACTAGTGCGTCACGGGCGACGCTCCTCGGCTCCTACACCATCAAGTCGATCAAGCCGATCGAGGACTGGAGCCGGTGTATCGACCGCGACACGGCTCTCGGCTACGAGCAGCGGATGCAAGACCTGCTCGGATTGCACTACCCGTACCCCGCGGTGATGGATGCGCTGCCGGCGCGGAGTTCGGAGGGCGCCAAGAGCAAGCGCTCGATCTTGCAGACCGTCTCAGAAGCGGAATAGGATTAGCCCAATGACCTCGCTGACACGCCGCGAAATGCTGGCCGTGCCGCTGGCTGCGGCCGCATGCGGCACCAGCACTCCGGAACGCCGGCCCAACATCCTGCTGGCCTATACGGACGACCAGTCGTATCCGCACGCCTCGATTCTCGGCGATCCGGTGGTGCGCACGCCTGCCTTCGACCGCGTGGCCCGAGAGGGCGTGCTGTTCAACCACTCCTACACGGCTTGCCCGTCTTGCACGCCGTCGCGGTCGGCCTTGCTGACCGGCCGGCCGATTTGGAGCATTGGGGTGGCGGGGGTCCTT
>JAJDZN010000009.1 GCA_022824585.1 Bryobacterales bacterium
AGAAATATGCGTTTTCGCATCAGATGCGGTGATTGTTGACACGCGTCGAACCTCGTCTAGCCATCTGACAGGACCAAGCCTTTTTCAGACTAATCGTTTGGTACAGTTTGTTCCGTACCGTCCACTCGTGGCGTATCAGACGGTGCGCGGCAGTCCTCTCAAAGAACCTTGCCCGAGGCCCGCTGGCTTCCCCCGCCGAGAGGCCCTGCGCCGCAGCGTCCGGATCGGCCGTTGCAATCTCACCCTATTCGTCTCAAGATGGAAGGCTTGCAATGGCAAAGCCCCGTATGTGCCCGCATTGCCGGGCGTTCATAGACAACAGCGACAAGATTTGCCCCTACTGCGAGCACGAAGTGCCGATGACGGCCGGGCGGCGGTTGCTGCGCGAGGAGCGCATCCGGAACGCCGGTGCGCAGATGAGTTTCACGACAAAGCTGCTGTTGCTCGTCAACGCCGGCTTATTCGTGGTGTCGTGGGTGCTGACCGCCCGCTTCACCGGCGAGATGAACTTCCTGGGCGGGATTGACGGCCAGGTCCTGCTATTGCTTGGCGGCAAGTACCGCTTGTCGATCCTGCTACACGGGGAGTGGTGGCGCCTCGTTACTGCCAATTTCCTGCACGGCGGATTGATGCACATCGCGTTCAACTCGATGTCGCTGTTCAACCTAGGCACGATTGCCGAAGAGGTCTTCGGAACGGCGCGCTACGTCTCTCTGTATCTGGTCACCGGCGTTTGTGGATTCATAGCCAGCATGATGTGGTCGAACTCGCTGTCGATCGGCGCCTCGGCGTCGATCTGCGGGCTGATCGGGGCCATGTACGCCTATGGGCGTATCAGCTTCAACGCGGACCTGCAGTCTGTCGGCAAGCGCTGGATCTTGTTCATCGCCATCTTCGGATTCCTGTTCCCAGCGATCGACAACGCCGCCCACTTCGGCGGGCTCGTATCGGGATTCGGCTTCGCCTACCTGTGCAGAACCCCGGGCCATGACCGAAACAAGGAGGACATATGGCGCGGCATAGCCCTAGCAGCCGTGGCCACCACGTTGGTGGCGTTCTTCTTCGCCTACCGTAACTTCGCTCTTGCCACGGGCTAGGCGTGGCAGCCTGCCCAGCCGTCAGGCCGATAGTTCAGATCCGAGGGCGGTGCCTTCCAGCGCCCGTGCGAGGACGTCCGGCTCATGGCCGTTGACGATCGAGACGCGCCCGATACCGCCCGCAAGAGCAGATATGGCAGCTCGTAGTTTTGCTTCCATCCCGCCCGTTGCCACGCCCTCGGCGATCAGGGACTCGGCTTCGCCCGCAGACAGGCTCGGAATCGTCTTGCCCTGCTCGTCCAACACTCCGCCGACATCTGTCAGGAAAACAACCTGGTCCACAGCGAGGCCCGCGGCGCAGGCCGCGGCCATCTGGTCCGCGTTGACGTTGAAGATCGCGCCGTCGGCTCCGCCGGCGATACAGGCGACGGCGGGCAGGAACCCGCGTTCGGTCAGCGTGTCCAACAATTCGGGGTCGACCCGTTCAACCTTGCCGACCAAGCCCAGTTCAGGCGCGAGTTGGGAGGCCTGGACGGTTCCCGCGTCGATTCCTGTCAGTCCAACCGCGCGAGCACCCGCTCCTTGCAACTCCGCCACCAGTTGACGGTTGACCGATCCCGCAAGTACGCGCAGCACGGCATCCATGATCTCTGGGGGCGTGACACGCAACCCGCCGCGAAACTCGCTCTTGTGATCCAGCCCGGCCAGATAGCGGCTGAGGCGCTTCCCTCCCCCGTGGACCACCACCAAGCCGTGCCCGGCAGCCCGTAGGCGGGTGAGTTGGCGCGCTAGCGAAGAACGGCTCTCGTCTGACTCCAGCAGAGTGCCGCCTAGCTTGACAAGCAGCTTCATTGCGGCGCCTCGTCAAGCAGGCCGTCCGTCTCGCTGCGCCCCAGGAGCAGGTTCATGTTCTGCACAGCTTGGCCCGCGGCACCTTTGACGAGGTTGTCTATGGCGGCGACGATCACCACGCGGCGGCTCTCGGGATGGACCTGGAAGCCGATATCGCAGAAATTGGTGTCGCGCACGCTGCGAATGTCCGGCAGGCGACCCTCCGGATAGATGCGCACGAACGGCTCGTTGGCGTAGTACTTGTCATACGTCGCGCGCAATTCCTCCCACGCGATCTGTTCGGCAGCCCGTACGTAGATCGTTTCCAAGATGCCGCGATGGATGGGCAGCAGCTGCGCGGTGAAGCTGAGCTCGTACTCGTCTACGTCCGTCGTGTGCAAGATCTCTGGCACGTGGCGGTGGTTCAGGACGCTGTAGGCCGAGAGGTTCTCGGTCACTTCGCAGAAGTGGGTCTTCAGCGACGGGCTCCGGCCCGCGCCGCTGACGCCGGACTTTGCGTCGCAGATCACGCCGGCCGATCGGTCTAGCACTGCCTCCACGATGAGGGGACGAAGGGCAAGGTTGACTGCGGTCGGATAACAGCCCGGGTTTGCCACCAAACGAGAAATCTTGACGACTTCGCGAAAGAATTCGGGCAGTCCGTAAGCGGCTTCGCTGAGCAATTCCGGGCAACTGTGCTCGACCTTGTACCAGCGTTGGTAGTTGGCAGTGGTGCGCAGGCGGAAGGCCGCGCTGAGGTCGATGCACCGCATGCCCGCCTCCAAGACCTTGGGCGTGGCTTCCATCGCGACGTCCAGCGAGGTGGCGAGGAAGACGATCTCGACCCCCTCTCCGGCCAAGGCCTCCATCTCGAACGGGATGCGCGGGGTGTCTTCGCCGACCGGCAACTCCGAGTCCGCGACAGGCCGGTGCTCCAGCAACACCGGTTCCGCGCCCGGATGGGTCTTCAAGATGCGGAGCAACTCCGCTCCGCTGTAACCGGTGAACCCAACGATTCCAACACGCGTGCGCTTAGCCATCGCCAACCAGCCCTGCTTGTCTGATGTTAGCGAGATTGCCGAGACTGGCGCGTCGCCCGCGCCAGCGGGGTTGAGCCGACCCTGTCCCCCCACCTAGACGTCGCAGAGCCGCACTGCCTGCGCGAGCGAGTCCAGAGGGTCGCGGGTGGGCATGAATTCGTGCCCCACATAGCCTTGGTAGCCGGACTCCGCGAGGGCCTCCATCACCGAGGGGTAGTGGATCTCCTGCTTGAGGTGCAGCTCGTTGCGCCCCGGATTGCCCGCCGTATGGATATGACCGATCAGGTCAGCCATGCTCCGGATGCGGCGGATCACGTCTCCGTTCATGATCTGGACGTGATAGATGTCGAAGAGCAGCTTCGCCCGCGGCGACCCGACCTCCCGGATGATGTCCGCGCAGTACTCGATATCATCCCCCTGATATCCGGGGTGCCCCTTCATCGGATGCGTGTCATCCCGCGTGTTGAGCATCTCCAAGCACACCGTGACGCCCTTCTCCTCGCCGTAAGCCGCCAGTTCCTTCAGCCCCGCGACTGTGTTCCGCGCACCCTCTTCCAGAGAGATCTCGCCACTCTGCGGATCTTCCGCGTCGTTCCACTTATAGCCGTTGAAGGCGATCACGCTGGGAATCCCCTCTTGCGCGCAAGCGTCCATGACCCGTTTGGTGGTTTCGATGACGCTGGCCTGGTAGCGCGGGTTATTGAGGCCCTTCATGAAGGGCGGCGCCGGCATGCCATTGCCGGCGATCGCGCAGGTCAGGCCGTGCTTGCGCACTGTCGGCCACTGCTCGGGCGCAAGCAACTCGACGCTCTCCAGGCCCAAATCGGCGGCATGTCCAGCGAGCGTCTCTAGGTCCCAGGCCCACTCTGAGCCTTCGAACGGCCACAGACAAACCGAGTGACGGATACGGCCGTTCACCGCCCCCGTCCAAGCCTTCTCGGAATCCTCGGAGGAACCGGTCGCACAGGAAGCAAGCGTGGTAGCTGCGGCGGCGCTGCCGTAGCCCAGCACGCTCCGACGGGTAGGCTGCTGTGAGGAATCAGATTGGTACATATTCGCGGGCTCCCTTGCTTCGTTATACGCTCGTCGAAAATTCGATCCTCAGTCAGTCTGCCCCGAAAACCGACGAGATTGCAAGCGCAATCATCTCACATAGTTTTGTGCTAAACATATACACATGAGAATGCACATTGAACTCGACGATGCGGTCGTCGGCGAGATCGATGCCATTGCCGGACTGCGACGCCGCAGCGTCTTTGTGCGGGAAGCGATCATAGAGGCTGTCGAACGGCACCGCCGCGCAATGCACCTGCGTAAGGCGGCCGGCGTGCTTCGCGATAGCGAACACGAATGGGACGATGACCCCGCCGCTTGGGTGCGCCGCCAGCGAAGTGGCGACCCCCGGCGCGTTGGATGAGACGATGCAAGTCCTTCTGGATACGACCGTGCTCATTGACTACCTTCGAGGACGAGCCGCGGTTGAGCGGGTGAACATGCTGCTAGCCCGCGGCGACACGCCATGCACATCGCCGGTCAATGTCGAGGAAATCGCCCGGGGGTTGCGAACGGCGGAAACAACAGCGGCAGAGCAATTGTTCGATGGTCTCCGTATCTTGCCGATTGGGCGAGCGCAAGGCGAGCAGGCTGGTGAGTGGCGGAGGCAGTTTGCCGCCCTCGGCATAACGTTGTCGCAGGCCGACTGTCTGATCGCCGCGTCAGCGCATGCCAAAGGTGCAGTGCTGGCTACCGGGAACCCGCGTCACTTCCCGATGGACGGACTTCAGATCGAGCATTGGCCCGTTGGTCGGTAGCCGGGCTCTGGCATTTTTAATCCAAACGGGGATTTTGCCGTGAGGAGAGGCGGGGGCCTCTCGAGCGGCCCGCCCTAGTGTCATGAGTCGTAATTAGTATTAACAAACTGCATGAGCGTGCTACCATGGTGGGCGGAAGCACCCATGGCGCGCCCCATCGAGGTCCTCGACATGTTGCCGGAGGAACACGCCGAACTCGAACGCCGCGTGCGGGCAGCCACCACATCCCAACGCGACTGCCTGCGGGCCCGCATCGTGCTGCTGCGCCACGAGGGCCTCAGTCAGCGCGAGGTGTCCCAGCGCCTAGGCTGCAGCGTCGCGTGTGTCAATCGCTGGTCGCAACGCTTTGATGCCGAGGGCATCGCCGGACTGCAGGACCAAAGCGGCCGCGGGCGGCGCCCGTCGATTCCCACCGACACGGTGGAGAAGGTCATCACCGAAGCGGGCCAGAAGCCGACCGGGCGGTCGCGCTGGAGCACCCGCAGCATGGCCGGCGAGGCCGGGGTCTCGCAGTCCACGGTCAGCCGCATCTGGCGCCGCAGCGGCCTTAACAGCCTGTGGTTTTAGTCCGAAGTTCCGGGCCGGAAGCGAAGGGA
>JAJDZN010000042.1 GCA_022824585.1 Bryobacterales bacterium
AGGCCACCTCCACCGCGAAGGCCGGCACTACCCCGCCTTCCTCCCAGATCAGATACGACCTGCGCTCCTTCTTCTCCGCGCCCAGCACCACGAACACGTCCGGGGCCACGACCGCCTTGGGGTCGCCCTGGCGATAGTACACGGCCATGCTGCCGGCCACGTAGGCGTCCGCCCGGGCCTCGAAATACGTATCCAACTGGTCGCGCATGGCGACGATCGACCGCGCGTGCGGGTCGGTCTCCATCAGGATCTTGCCGTCGGAATAGGGGTATTTCTGCTCCGGCAGCTCAGCGGAGGGGCGTGTGGCGGGCTCTACGAGCGAGGCAGGAGCGGCCATGGCTGTAGGATAGCAGGCGTTATTGTGGCCGGAACCGGCCCGGCAAGGGAGGCTGGGCTTCGTGCCGAAGGCTGCCGGGGCTGCGCGTCCGGCGGCTGGGCATGGGTCCTATGATCGAACTTGACTCAATCGTCGCGCTTACGCCGAGACGAGGGGTCTAGAGAACCGATCATCAGTAGTCGCCTCCGGCAAGGCTGCGTTCGACCGAGCGCTGCCACTCCTCCATGGCGGCTAGCATCTCGCTGGCGCGGCCGGGCTGCTCGGAAGCGAGATCGCGGCGCTCGCGGGGATCGGCCAGCAAGTCGTACAGTTCCGGGGCGCCGGAACGGAACCGGACCAGCTTGTAGCGGTTATCCATCCAGGCAGCGACTCCTCCGAAATCCTTGGTCTTGGCCACTGGATGCCTGAAGTTGATGAAGTCGATGCCGGGATTTCGCACTGTCGGCGTGGTCCCCTTAGTCAGCTCAGCAGCCATCCAGCGCGGGTTGTCCGCCTCTGCGCGCCGGTCGTAAGCCCAGAAGCCGATGGGTGCCGCCCGCTCGGGCATCGCATCGCGCAAGATCAGCGGGGTCAGATCGATGCCGTCCAGCGGCCGGCTGGGATCCGGGTGCCCGAGATCGAGCAGTGCGAGCAGCGTGACGAAGATGTCTGTCGTCACCGCTGGTGTTTGGGTGCTCCTCGGATGCGGGATCTTCGCGGGCCATTCTATGATCGCAGGCACGCGCAGCCCTCCCTCATATAAGCGGCCCTTGTGCCCGCGCCAGCCGCCATTGAAGAGATCTCCCCGCTGTTCCTCCGGGATGCCCTCCACGGTAACGCCGTTGTCGGAGGTGTACCAAAGCAGCGTGTCCTCGGACAGACCCCGCTGCTCGAGCTCGCTTCGAAACCGCCCCAGCGCTCTGTCCAGCGCAGTGATCTCCGCAAACCGAGCTGCCAACTCGTCTCCGGGAACGTCGGCGTACAGCGCGAGATCCTCGTCCGTGGCACGGTACGGACTGTGCGGCGAGCCGAACCAGAGCGTGATGAAGAACGGGGCATCTCCGGCGGACCGGACAGTCTCGATGAACTCAAGCGCCGCGTCGACGCAAATCTCCGAACTCTCTCCTTGCACGATCGTGGGAGGCGCTCCGTTGCGGCTCAGCGGGGGATGCATCTCGAAGAAGTTGTCGTGCGCGAGGTACTCGTCGTAGCCCATCCTGGCCGGATTGGTGGGAGATGCGGCCTTGACGGCCCCGACGTGCCATTTGCCGAAGTGACCCGTGCGGTAGCCGGCAGATTTCAGGATCTGGGCGATCGTGATCTCCTCCGGCCGCGTGGTGTGATTCGGCGAAAACACGCCAGAACGGTTCGGATGGCGGCCAGTCAGGATCGACGTGCGGGTGGGGGAGCAGTTCGGCGCCGCAGCGTAGAAGCGGTCGAAGCGCAGGCCTGACGAGGCCATCTCGTCCAGAGTGGGAGTGAGCAGATAGGGATGCCGCTTGTACCCGACCTCCCCCCAGCCTTGGTCGTCTGCCATCGCCAAGACGATATTGGGCAGGTCTGCCGCCGCGACGGACACAGCCGACGTCAACACAAGCAAGATCGGAATCAGGTGCATGACAACTAGTTTCGCGAAACTGTCGGCTCAAGCGGAGGCTTGGCGGACCGCACGACAAGCTTGGTCCTAGCCATTGGCCTCGTGGCGCGGGGCGTCACCGGTCCCATGAGGCCATCCCTCCAGAGCGCAGGCTTCCCGAGGTTCCGTGCCGGCGGCCGCGCTGGATTGGGAAGCGCAAGCGCTGTCATGGAAGTCCCGAAGACGTCATGCAGGGCCCGAAGACCGCTGCAACGGCGCTCAAGCTAGGCCTGCCGCAGGGCCTTGGTTCTAGGACACAAATTCATAGGAAACGACGAGGCTAGTGGATCGTGCGGTGGCTGACGCCGTGAACGCAAGCGGAGTCGCGACGGTCGGGACTCCGATTCGGTTCATCGAGTCCCGGGGTGCGTTCACAGTTCGTAGAGCTCGGCCAGCGGAATTCGAGCGACTTCGATATCTTCCTTGTTCACCGAGTAGATCACCCACAGATGCTCGCCGACGACGACCGAATGGGGGTACTGATATCCCATCGACTTGAATTTTCCTTGGTATCGCTGCGGCCGGCTCACGAAGCGAATCACGGCTGAGCGGTCGAACTTCAGGCCGTCTCGGGACAACGAGATCGCCAGCATCGAGCGACCTCCCGGCCTGGGGGCCATGGGGAGAATGTTGTTGATCACGTAGACTTGCCCGTCCGGCAACTTTCCGGCATTGGAGCGCGCACAGGAGTCGGGAAAATTCGTCCGCGTCGCTGGGGTCCAGGTCTTGCCATTGTCGAACGAGAAAGTTGCGTAGTTGCGGCGGCTTCGGGTGGCATCGACCTCGGCGCGGCTCGCGGCGCGAATGTCTCCCTCGTCGCGGTAGAGTCGCACCCAAGTTCCATCGTCGAGCCGCCAGGCGGGAGTCGGCTCGTTCATGCGATGGCCGTCTGCGGAGTCCGGGTGCACCCGCGGCCGGAACATGAGCTGCGGCAAATTGCCGGGCTGTAGGAAGTGGGCCTTGAGCTTCGCAACGAGCGATGGGTCTCCCGGAGGGTACGCGGGGAAGCCGGGCTCCGGCTCGGGGACCGATTCAGACAGCCAGAAGATCTCCCCGAGCGATCCGTTGACACCGACCGAACGCGCAAGCAGTCCGATTTGGACCCGGGAGACTTCGTTGAAGCGGTAGACCTTGTTCTCAAGAGCTCTGTCGATATTGGTAACGGCGAAGAGTTGGCCGTCGATCTCGACAAATCCCTGGGAGACCTGGAAGGGGTTGTCCGGCTTGGTTTCCGACGCCGGAAGATTGTCAGCCATCGGCGGGAACAACGGCTTGGCATCCGACCACGTCTCTCCTTCGTCAGTCGAATAGCGGAAGACGCCGTGCTGGCCAGAGGTGTTCTCGTCACGCGCCTGGCTGTCCCAGCTGGCGAACAACACGCTCTGGTGGTACGCAAGGAAGCCGTGGTGGCTGAAGGTTCCGGTCTCCGGCGTCGCGTGCAGAAGCTCGGTGGTCTCAATCCGTTGGAGGAACCGGTAGCGGAAGTCCGGCGCGTCGCCGACCGTCCACTCGACAACGCGCGTCTTGGCGGGCTTCTCCGCCCACATCAATGCGCCGGGCAGGAGAACCAAGATCAGCGGTATCGAGCACCTGGTAGTCCTCATCGGGAAGAGGATATCAGTCCACGGAAACGAGAGTGCGCTGAAGTCGCGACCGCGCTAGCAGGCTCGAACCGAAGTGGCTGATCCGCCGGCGGTTGTTGAAGTGACCGGCTAGCCATCCAGCGGCGGCTGATCGGTTACGATCGGAACTCGCGAACACAGCCATACAAACAACATGGCCGAAGTCTCACTCAAGGATCTATCGAAAGTCTACGCGGGATCCGGCAAGAGTCCGCCATTTGAGGCGGTCCAAGGAATCAATCTGGAAGTCCGCGACAAGGAGTTCATGGTTCTGGTGGGCCCTTCCGGCTGCGGCAAGTCGACGACCCTGCGGATGATCGCGGGGCTCGAGGAGATCACCTCGGGCGAGATCTCCATCGAGGGCCGGCGAGTCAACGACTTAGAACCGAAGGCCAGGGACATCGCCATGGTGTTCCAGAGCTACGCGCTCTACCCCCACATGTCCGTCTTCGACAACATGGCGTTCGGGCTGAAGCTCAAGAAGGTTCCCAAGGCCGAGATCCACAAGCGGGTCATGATCGCCGCGGAGATCCTGGGCATCGAGTCCTTGCTCGACCGCAAGCCCAAGGCGCTATCGGGAGGGCAGCGCCAGCGCGTCGCCGTGGGACGCGCCATCGTCCGCGATCCCACGGTGTTCCTGTTTGACGAGCCGCTCTCCAACCTCGACGCGAAGATGCGCGTCTCCATGCGCGCGGAGCTCTCGAAGCTCCACTCGCGGCTGGGTGTGACGATGATCTATGTCACGCACGACCAAGTCGAGGCCATGACCATGGGAGATCGCATCTGCGTGATGAACGACGGCCGTATCATGCAGGTGGCCGAGCCGCTCGATCTCTACAACTCGCCCGAGAATATCTTCGTGGCCGGCTTCATCGGCAGCCCGCCGATGAATTTCTTCCGCGGGCGCTTGATCGAAGACGAGGGCGGAACGTGCTTCGCGGAGCGCAACCAGGACGGCCCAAGCGTCCGTCTCGCGCTCAGCTCGAGGCTCGCTGAACTAGCCGACTCCTACCTTGGCAAGGAGATCGTTCTCGGGATCCGGCCCGAGGACATTGCCGACGCCGACTCCCGCTCAGGCGGTTCCAAGCAATCTTGCGGAACGGCGCGGGTGGAAGTTTGCGAGCCGATGGGAGCCGAGACCTTCCTCTATCTCAATAGCGGCGGGCACGAATTCATCGCAAAGGTACAGTCGGGCGAGCGCTACGCCGTCGGACAACATGTCAAGCTGTCGTTCGATGTCGACAAGACTCACCTGTTTGATCCCGAGACCGAGCGGGCGTTGACCTAGATCTGGACTGTATCCGAGTTACCCTTTGACTCCGCCGGCGCCGAGGCCTGCCACGATGTAGCGCTGAAAGATGGCCGCGAAGACAACGGCTGGAATCATTGCCAGGACCCCGGCCGCCGAGAACAAGGGCCACGACGTGACCTGCTCGCCAATGAAGTCCTTCAGTGCCACGGTCAGGGGTTCGGCGGCCAGATTTGAGGTCAGCGCCCAGGCAAAGAGGAACTCGTTCCACGTAAAGACAAAGACGAGAATCATCGTCGCCGCCAATCCCGGTAGGGCGACGGGAAGAACTACCCTCCACAACGCTTCGAGATGAGAGCATCCGTCGATGCGCGCGGCCTCGTCAAGCTCGGTCGGAATACTGTCAAAGAATCCCTTCATCATCCAAATCACGAACGGCAAGTTGAGCGCCGTGTTGGCGATGACCAAGATCATCTTGCTGTTGAAGAGTTCGAGATCGCGCGCAAGGACCAAGAAAGGAATGACCATTGCGATTGGCGCCACCATGCGCGTGGCGATCACGAGGACGATCAGAAACTGCCGGCCCGGAAAAGCGAACCTGCTGAAACCGTAAGCCGCGACGACGCCTAGTAACGCGCAGCACACGGTTGTGCCTCCGGTGATGATCAGACTATTGCGGATGTTCGCCAGGATCTGAAACTGGTTGAGGGCCAGGTCGAATGCGCTCAATGTCAGCTGGGCGGGAAAGACGACTGGCGGGAACGCAACCGCGTCGGCGTCAGTCTTGATCGACGTATCGATCAACCATCCCACCGGAATGAGGTTGATGAGCAAGTAGCCCAGCAAGAACAGCCAGGCGACCGTCCTCCAGACCAGACTCTGCGACCGGCCGCTCATGTCTTGCTGGGGAGCATCTTGATCGAAACGAAGCTGACGATGAACGTCAGGACCAGAACGACGACGGCCATCGCTGCGGACTCGGCGAACTTCAGATGCTCGATCGCCCGCTGCCAAATCAACAGTCCGAAGACCTGCGTCGTTCCCGCGGGGGCGCCGGCGGCTGAACCAAACTTTGAGCCGGCTAGCATGACCACGATGTCGAACACCCGCAGGGAGAAGATCACCCGAATCAGCAACACGACCAACAGGTAGGGCCGAAGCAACGGCAAGGTCACGTGCCAGAAAGCGCGAAGCGATGAGCCGCCGTCAACACGCACGGCCTCATACAACTCGCTGGGTATGGTCTGCAGCCCCGCCAGCAGGATGATCGCAACGAACGGAATGTGCATCCACACATCGACCCAGATCACACTGGGCATCGCTGTTGCGACATCGGCCAGCCAAGGCTGCCGATTCTGCAGGAGGCCGACATTCATGAGAATCCAGTTCACAAGACCGAACTGATCGTGGAACATCCAGCGCCAGATCAGGCCGGAAACGACCGGCGGCAGCAGCCAGGGCAGGAGAACGGCAAGCCGGACGAGCGTCACGCCCTTGCGGACTTCGTTGACGGCCAGTGCGACGCCCAGTCCGGCGATCAAGCTAAGGAATACGGATGAAACCGTGAAGATGCCGGTGCGATACGCGGAGTTCAGAAAAGCGCCGTCTGAGGCGAGATCGCTGAAGTGGTTAAGGCCGCTGAACGTCGTCGCCATCCGCCCTTGCACGAATGACACTTCGCTCACGGACAGCTGAAGCAGGAAGAAGACCGGGTAGACGACGATGGCCAGGACGACGAACAGCGCCGGCGATATCAGCGAATAGGCGTAGAGCCGGTCTCGAGCCATCGCGTCACAGGAGCTGATTCACGCGCGCTTCAGCGTCGGCGAGCGCCTGTTCAACCGACTTGGTCATTGCCATCGCGGCGTGGACCTCTTCCACGAGGATTGTGACGACCTGTCCGGACTTTGGATGGTACTCGGCGCGGGACGCTTCGATCATTGTGCCGATCTCGCTGGCGAAGGGGACCCTCCCCCGCACTTCAGGCAGGGCGAAGATGTCGGGAGGAACGACGGCGTTTCCGGGTTCGTCGATCAGCATCCGCTTCTGCGACTCGGCGTTCGTCATGAAGTCAATGAACGCCTTGGCTGTCGCCGGATTCCTGGTCGAGGACGTGGCGACAAGCGGGAACATCACGAGATAGCCGGAGACTTCGCCGCTGGGGCCGACAGGCAGCAGTGCGACGCCGAGGTCGTCCTTGACGACGGACTCTTCCCTGTTTAGAGCACGATCGATCGTGTAGCCCCAGTTCTGGACCATGGCGGCATTGCCGCGGATGAACAATTCCTGAACCGCGTCGCCGTCATACGTGGTGATCCCTGCGGGCGCGATCTTGTGGGTGTTGAGAACATCGACCATGAACTGCAGGGCCTGCCTGCCCGCATCGTTGTTGAAGGCCGCACTGTAGTCTTCCCGGAATAGCGCCGCTCCTGCCTGGTACAGGTACGACGCGAAGATATGGTAAGTGTCGCGATTCGGCGCGAGTCCGAATGCGTAGCCCCATTGATCTTTCTCGGGATGGGTTAGAGCTTTGCCGTAAGCGATGATCTCTTCCCAAGTTGTGGGGGGACGGTCAAGACCGGCCTCAGCCAGCAGCCTCTTGTTGTAGAGCAGGACTTGCGGCAGGACATAGTGAGGCTTGCCGTAGATGTGTCCGTCGCGGCCGGTGATCGCATCGAGCGTCCCTTTCGGATAGCGGGCCATTTCCTCTGGAGGAAACAGATCGTCCAGCGGCATCAGCGCTCCTATGTCGATGAACTGCGGGACGTTGACCGCAGAGGGCTCCGCTACGTCGAAGTCTTCGCCTCCCCCCGCAACCATGGTGGCGAGCCTCGCCAGGATGTCATTGTCCTCGACGCGACTCACCGACACTTCCGGGTGGGCCGCGTCGAAGCGGTCCATGTTGATCACGGTCGCGGGGTCGTAGGCAAACGGGCCGTTGTTGAGAAACGTGATCGAGCCTCCCACTTCACCGTCGGCTATTCCTTCAGGCAGAGCTTGCTGGCCGGGATCCCCTCCGCAACTGCACAGCATGCAGGCCAAGGCGGGGGCGAACAGGATCCGTGTCATGCTCTCGTCCCCATGGCCGTCAGCGTCTTTCCAACTCAGCGTCCGCGTGGTCAATTGCTGCGCAGATCCGCTTGACCTGCTCGGCCGGAATCGTGTGAAACGGAGCCCGCGCCTTGCCAACCCCTCGACGGTAGTTGATGGCGGCCTTCACGCCTGCGGGCCAATTCACCCGGGAGATCGCATTGGACACGCCCAGCACGAGGACGTTCATTCTTTGGGCGGTCTCAAAGTCCCCGTCTTGGATGGCGTTCCAGATCGCTAGGCACTGGCGGGGCAGGATCGCGCCCGCCGCGGAGATCGAGCCCGTTGCTCCTAGGGCGAGCCCTGGGTAGAGCGTCCAATCCGTGGCCCAAGTCACGGAGATCTGGTCCCCCACGGTTTCGAGAAGCTCAGTGAGCCACTCGAGCGAGCCGCCAATGCTCTCCTTGGTCGCGAAGAGGCCGGTCTCGGACTGGTTGGCCGCCATGCGGCGCATCAAGTCGGGCTTGACCGGAACGTTGACGTTGACGTTGTAGACCATCGTCGGCAGGCCAGTCTCCTGGTGAATGGTCGCGTAGAAGTCGTACAGGCCGTCGTCGGACGCGATCTGATAAGCCGGCGGCGTAATCATCAAGCCCATCGCTCCGGCTTCGGCGGCGCGTTTGCCTTTTTCGACGGCATCCCGCGTCGTCATCGTGATGATCCCGGCCAGCAGCGGAACGCTGCCGCCGATCTGCTCGTTCGCAGCCTTCGTAATCTGACCGAGCTCCACCGAATTGAGAGCGTGTCCTTCACCCGTGCTGCCGCCGACGCAGATTCCGGTAGTCTCGAGCGTCAGGTAGTAGTCGACCTCGCGGCGCAAAGCGTCAAGGTTGATCTCCTCGTTGTCGTGAAAAGGGGTTACGACCGGTGGGAAAATGCCGACCATGTCGTCTTTGGTCATCAATCTAGGCACGGTATACCTCAGCCTTTCTCGTCTTGCTCCAGGCGCTGGTCCTGACCCGCTAGCGTGCCGTTTCGAGACCAGACGGCGGCGGTGCGTGTAGCTTGAGCG
Organism: Bryobacterales bacterium; assembly: GCA_022824585.1. Classification (GTDB taxonomy): domain Bacteria; phylum Acidobacteriota; class Terriglobia; order Bryobacterales; family UBA6623; genus VXMF01. The sequence continues at coordinate 8,926 of JAJDZN010000042.1, forward strand.
ACGATCTCGGATGGTATCGCAAAACGGAGCGCGCTTGCGAGCCACGCTGACGGGCTGCCGTGCGCCTTTCGACTGGACCGGAGGCTACGGATAGAATCGAGAGCTGATGCAAGCGCTACAACTAGTCGCTCCTCGTCGATTAGAGGTCCACGAGATGCCGGATCCGCCGGATCCGGGGCCGGGGGAAGTCACGGTTCGGATTCGCGCCGTCGGTGTGTGCGGGTCGGACATGCACTTCTATCTCGAAGACGGCTGCGCGGGGACTCCAGCGGCATATCCGCAAGTATTGGGGCACGAACCCGCGGGTGAGATCGCGGCCGTTGGTGCGGGCGTTGCAGATCTCAAGCCGGGTGACCGCGTGGCGGTGGAGCCGGCCGTTTCGTGCGGCCGCTGCGAGCCGTGCCGGACTGGCCGCCGCAATTTGTGCAGTCGCGCACAGTTCATGGGTGGCATTCAGCTTCCAGGCCTGTTGCGGGAGTATGCGGTCATGCCGCGAGAGAATGCGCTCAAGGTTCCCCCGCACATGTCGTTCGCCGCAGCGGCGACGATTGAGCCGATAGCGGTGTTACTGCACTCGATGGAACTCGCCGGCTTACAGCTTGGTGAGACCGTGGCAGTGCTGGGCGCCGGGCCGATCGGGCTCCTCGCGCTGCAGATGGCCAAGTTGGCAGGCGCTTCAGTTGTTGTAGTCGGCGACAAGGTGCCGCACCGGCTGGCACGAGCGGAGGAGCTGGGAGCCGACCAGGTCGTCGACGTGTCGAAGGAGTCGATCAGCGACGCTGCCCACGACCTGACGGGGGGTCGCGGAGTGCACGTCGCTTTTGACGCGGCAGCCAAGCAGGAGTCAATCAATGCGTCGGTTCGGTCGGTACGCGCAGGGGGGCGTATCGTGCTGATTGGCATTCCGTCGAAGGAGACGATTGCTTTGGAGCTGTGGCCGGCGCTGCAGTCGGAAGCAACACTTGTCGTGCAGCACCGCAGCAACGGCGGCGATCACGCCGCCCTAGAACTGCTTGAAGACGGCAGGATCGATCCAGCGTCGATCCTGTCTCACCGCTATCCGCTATCCGACGGACACCGGGCGTTCGCGACGATGGGCGAGTACGCCGACGGCGTGATCAAGCCGTGGATCGAGTTGTAAGTATCCGGACCGGACGTAGAAGCGATGATCGCGAGCTGAGCGGTCCGGACGCGGTGTCGGAGCTGTCCTCGTCTTTGTCGCACCGCATCCGTCCGCGGACCAAGCGCAAGAGCGCCTGCGCTACAGGTGCGACATGCCCGATAGCTCCCGGTCTTGTTGAGCACCTAGCCGATGACCGGGGTACTGAGTCTCCATCAAGGGGACCAACCGGGCTCTCGATGGAGACCTGGGCAATCAGGCTTGCCCTTCGGCGTGCCGAATCCCGAAACATGAAGCTCAAGGCGGATCTCCCCAAGCAGGGCATTCGGGAAGCGCCCCTCATCCTCAATGCTGGCACGGTCACAGCCATTCTCTACGAAGACTTTCTGGCCGAGAAGGGCATAGGGCCGATGATCCGCAGATCGGGGAATGGGGGCGCCGCATCGACCGTTCGATCGGCGCCGCCGAGGAAGGCGATGTCCGAACCTTCAAGTTGAGCGGCCCAAGGGACTTTGATCTTCTCGGCGATCTCCTCTAGGGACACACTCGTCGTCGTCCCTCGTGGCTACTCCGATCGCTTGTCCGAGACGGACGTCTCGAGCCACCCGAGCGACACGAAAAACTCGTCCATGCGGCGGACCGTGTCGGTATAGGCCGTGCCGTCGCCGCGACCGTAATTGAAAAACCCGTGGTTTGCGCCGTCGTAGCCGACCAACTCGCATCGGCTGCCGACTGACTGGACTCTCTCGGTGAAAACCTCGACCGTCTTATACGGCACGGTCGTGTCAGCTTTCCCGTGAAAGATGATTGCCGGCGGGAAGCCGGACTTGACGTGATGGTATGGGGAGATCGACTCCAGTTCGGCGCCCACCCGTTCGGCTACCGCGGCGGCTCGTTCCTTGTCGAATTCGATTTTTCCCGGCACGCTCGCAAGCATGGTTCCGGGATTGAAGAGCGCCAGCGCGTTGGGCTTCGAACTGATCGATTTGTCGCCGGCCGGATCATCGTGGCCCGGCAGGGTAGCCGTCGATGCGGCCAAGTGGCCGCCGGCCGAGCCCCCGCCGGCGGCGATCCGGTTCGGATCGATGCCGAGCCGCTTCGCGTTGGCGCGAACCCACCGGATCGCGGACTTCGCGTCCTGCACGCATTTGTGGCCTTTCACGCCTTGCCGATTGAGAACGCGATAGTCCGCCGACATTGCCACCATGCCCCGGGCTGCGAGGTGCATAGCTTGCTGGTGAAACTGTCCCGGCGTGCCGTTGCGCCAGCCGCCACCAAAGAAGAACACGATCGCCGGGCGGCTATCAGACGCCTTGTGCCCTTCCGGTTCGAAGATCCAAACCTTGAGGTCGGTTCCTTCGACGGACTTATACGTCTCGACCCGGGCCTCTGGCATATTCGGCGGGTAGTTCGATTGTTGTTGCGCAACAGCAATCGAACAAAGAACTGTCGCGGTGAGCAAGGTGCGGAGCAGCATGGGGGCCTCCCTAGGCGCAGTATCGTTTCAAGCGCCGTGTGGATTGTACATTAGAGCGCTGGCTTGATGCCCTAGCAGTCGGCGTTCCGCCCGCCTACGCTGCAGAGGATGAAATAGCAGAACTGGGCCGCCTTCACGGCGTGGCGAAGGCGCTGCTCTACGTTCCAAACTCGTCGGGCACCATCGCTGCCAGGACCCGTTTCGAGATGCGATCGAAGTAGCGGATCGGCGGCGGAAACGGCACCTCTTCCGCAGGCCAATCCTGCATCCGAGTGGGCTCTGATATGGCAATCTCGTGATACTATCGCAAGCAAGTTCGTACGTCCGCTGCCGTTGCGACCGACCGCCCGCCGTTGACATCCGATCTTGAACAGCAAGAGGCCGACCTCGACCGTTTCGCTGACGGTTACAACGGGAACGCCTTGGCGCCCGGTCAGCTCGAGCCGACGCCGCGTCGCCTCGATCCGAAACGGACTAGCCATCGGAAGCCTTTCCGAAGCATGGCCCTTTCCAACCGGATCCGGGGTGTTTCGAAGGCGCCCGTGTTCCTAGGCCTATTCCTGATCTTGTGTCTAGCCGCGCCCCGCGGGGCCCGGGCCGAAACCGGCGGCGCTCACTATGCAGAGCTAAAGGCCGATGCCGAAGCGTTCTTCAGCGATCGCGTAACGCCGTTCATCCAGACCTATTGCATCTCTTGCCACCAGAACAGGCGGCCCACGCAGGCGGGGGTCAATTTCTCGCCGGCGCTCAAGGACCCAAGCCATGCTGCCTTTCACGATCAGTGGAAGAGAGGGGTCGCCAAGGTGAAGGCGCATGACATGCCGCCGCAAGGCGCGCCCCAGCCGAGCGATGCGGATCGGCAGATGTTCGCGGATTGGATTACGAAGCTCAAGTACCTCAGCGAGAAGGATCCCGGGCGTTTCGTCATCCGGCGGCTGACCAAGACCGAATACGGCAACACCCTCCACGATCTCTTCGGCGTCGAGCCGTCGATAGCCGACGGACTGCCGGATGAGGTCAGCGGCGAGGGGTATCTCAACTCGCTCTCGCCTCTCCAGCTCGAGCACTATCTGACGATCGCCGATCGGGTATTGGACCGGATTGTGGCGCCGGAAGACGCCGCGCCCACCGAAGTCCAAAGGCGGCTGTTCGGCGAACCCAGTGCGCGGGAGTCAGGCTCCCGAGATGCGGCGCGAGAAGTGGCCCGGTCCCTTGCGAGGAAGGCTTATCGCCGGCCTCCAACCGAGGCG
>JAJDZN010000242.1 GCA_022824585.1 Bryobacterales bacterium
CCGCCGCCTGCGCTGCGTGCACGCCAAACCCGACCCCGACGGCGAGCCCCGCATCGATCTCGATGGTGGCCTTGCTGCGCAGCCGGTACAGGGCGAGCTTGCGGGCGAGGTCCGGCTGACGCTCGCGCTCGCTGTCCAGGAGGATGGCGCCGTCCGGTTCGGTCAGCAGGAAATCATGGAGATACATGCCCTGGGGGGTCAGCAACGCGGCGTAGAGCGCGCGGTCACTTTCGAGCCGGTCGAGGTCGTTGGTGACGACGTTCTGGAGAAACTCGCGAGCGTCCGGGCCGTCGACCCGGGTGATCGCCCGGTCCGGCAGCGGGCACCAATGAAGCTGGGGAGCGTGGTTGTCGGCCATGCGATGTCAGTGTACTAGCGAACCTCGAGAGCCTCATCGTACACGGTGCCGGCGCTGGCAGATTTCCCCCTACAGGCTTCCCCATGCTCGTGACCATCGCCGACCGTTCCTTTCCCTTCGACGGGAACACGCCCGCTGAGATCGCCCTGCCTCCCGGTCAGAAGGGCGTGGTCGAGCTGGCGGAGGCATTGGCGGCGGCAGGCCACACGGTCCGGGTCTTCAACCAGTGCGAGATGTCCACGGTGGTGCGCGACGTGAGCTGGGTGCCCCTGGAAGAAGCGGCGGCGGCCAGCACCGATCTCTGCATCGCGCACCAGGACCCGGAGCTTCTTGACCTGGTGCCCGACATCAAGACCCGCGTCCTGTGGCTGACGGGCTCGGGAAAGCCGCTGGTCAAGCCGGAGCGGTTTGCCGCCGCGGCACGGCACCGACCGACGCTCGTCTACCAGGGCGATGCGCATCTCAAGACTATTCCCGATGCACTCCTCGCATTTGACGGGGCCCGCATCCGGAACGGGGTGGGCGAGACGTTCCTCAATGCGGAGGAGCCCCGTCCGAGCGTGTCGCCGAGGGCGGTCGTGACCACGCACCCGTTGCTCGGACTCGAATGGCTCATCGGCCTCTGGCGCCGACGCATTCACGGCCGCCTGCCCTGGGCCGAGCTCCATGTGTTTTCGAGCGCGCTGCACGGCGCGTCGGAGGGTCGGTCTCCGGCGCCTGCCTACGAGCGGATTCACGCCATCGTCACGGCGGCGGAGAAATCCGGCGTGCATGTCCACAAACCCTTGCCGGACGCGGAAATGGTGGAGTTCCTGCGGGCTGCCCGGGTGCATCTCTACCCGTCCCACGAGACCGACGTCTCGGCGATGACGCTGGCCGAGAGCCAGGCGGTCGGATTGCCGGCGATTGCGCGTCCCCTTGGCGCGGCCAGCGAACAGATCCTCGACGGCAAGACCGGATTCCTGGCTAAGGATGACAATGCGTTTGCCGAGTACGCCATTAGGCTGCTCGATGACCAGGCCACTCACGCCCGCATGAGCGAGCACGCTCGTGAGCGCGGCGGGCAGTCGTGGAGTTCAGTGGCGGAGGCCTTCGAAGCGCTGACCCGTTGAACGCGCCGGCGAATGCGGGAAATCCGGGGTGGTGGCGGTGCGGCGACGGGAGGTACAGCGAAGACCCAAGATAGGATCTGATTGTGGGGCGAGCTGCCCCGCCTTTCGTCAAACTTGTCCGCAGAAAACGCGAGTAATCGGAACGCCTTTAGAAAATGCGGGCACGGCTCCGACCTTCCCAGGTGTCTCCGCTGTAGGTAACTGCGTGGATGCGTACCTCCTCAGCAGCATCGTCCAACGTGAACGCGATCACGGCTCGTCTCCCGGACGGAATTCCCCGAAGGCTGGATGCCATGTCGTCGTGAACAATCCCGTTGTGCGGCATCCACGCGAGGCCCGTGATCGTCTGCTCAATCTCTGCAAGTTTTCGATTCGTGACCTGACTTCCCGCGCACTCAATGACCCATTAGGGGATCGCTTCCAAATCCCGTAGGATCTGTGGATGGAAGCGAATTCGATACATCAGTTGCCGCGCGATGCTTCGACGGCGGCGTGGGCTGACGAAAACGCTGTCTCACGGTCAACGTACTTCGAACGGGCTGTTCGCATCCGCAAGCGGATTTCCTCGGCAAGGGCGGAAAGCGCGACTTCCCGCTCCTCCTCATCCTGCATCATGCGCTCGATGGCGTTGGCTACAGCGGCGCTCTGAGTGGCAAAGACCCCGTCACGTACCTTTTTCAAGAGGAAACGGTGATGGCGATCAGTGAAACTGAGTGTTGTCCTTACGGTCATTCGTTCCTCCGGAGTATGACCGAGTCGTAATAGTTCTTCATCCGTGGGGACAAGAGCTGGATGGTGGTGCGCAGGCGATGGATCGAGGAGTGGGCATTCGGGACGCATAAGCGGCGGTTTCGCGACCACTGTCACGGTACGTGGGCCCTTATGAAGGCCCCGCTGTAAAGCGAATGGAGTGTCGTTATCGGGATCGTCGTCGTCGGACCGGATATTCATGTCGATCAATATCCGTTGGACTCCCTCGGCCTGAACGAGCGTCATGTCGCCATCGCCGACAGGAAAGTACGAACTCTGAACGGTGATTGTCTCAATCTCCAGATCAGAACCTGGTCCGCCTGTCGGCATGGAGATGCCAGGACGCCTGTTCAAGCCTTGAAGTTGACAAAAATCTTTAGAAAGTGGTAGTTTGTCAACCTAGGAAACGGAAGTGAAAAATGACTGTAGGTCAACGAATTAGGGTATCACGCCGTGCCTGTGGCTTTTCACTTCGCAGTCTTTCAGCGAAAATCGACAACCGTGTGACGGCCCAGGCGATCAGCAAATACGAGCGCGACGAGACCATGCCCGGTTCCGGCGTGCTGATCGCGCTGGCCGACGCCCTCGATGTACCGATCGACTACTTGGCCAGCGACAGCGACATTCGCCTCGAGGCCGTCGATTTCCGAAAGAAGCGGCTCACCAGTCGCCGCGAGGAGGCGCGGGTCGAGGCCAAGGTCCTACACCTGTTGGAACGATATCTCGCGGTGGAGGAGATTCTGGGGCTCCCAACCGTTGGGTGGGACATGCCGCGCGAGGCCCCATGGCCAGTGTTGAGTGACCTGGCCGAAGCAGAGCAGGCCACGCTCGGCATGCGTGCACACTGGGGTCTCGGACTGGATCCGATCCCTAACCTTGTCGATCTCCTGGAGGAGCGTGGAATCAAGGTCCTCGCGATGAGTCTTCCCGATATCGATGGGCTCACCGCGCGAGTGCGCCGCGAAGGCAGGAGCGTTGCGTCAGTCGTCGTCGTGAATCGCGGCGATTGGGGCGAGCGTCAGCGCTTCACGCTTGCGCATGAGCTTGGCCACATGGTCCTCGGCGCGGCACCGAAGATTGACGAAGAGAAAGCCGCACATCGGTTCGCCGGTGCGTTCCTGATGCCGGCCGAGACGTTGCGGTCCAAGGTCGGGAAACACCGCAAGTCCATGGGTTGGGGCGAGCTCTTCGAGTTGAAGCGGATTTTCGGCGTGAGTGTCCAAGCTCTTACATACCGCTGTAAGGACCTCGGGATTTTCGGTGTGCCGGTCGTCCGGAAGCTGTTCGATGAATTCGACCGTCGCGGCTGGCGCAGTCCGCCGTACGAGGAGCCAGGGGCCGTGCCCGGCGAACGACCCAAGCGATTTGAGCGTCTGTGTTTCCGCGCCCTGTCGGAAGGAGCGATTTCCGAAGCCAAGGCAGCCGAACTACTGGGCCAATCGGTTCACGAACTCAACCGCCGTATGGATGAACCCCCGAGCTTGGAGGCAGAACTTGCAGGAGCTTGAGTGTCGTGGAGACCCTGGTATCCGACACGTCTGTCCTGATTGATCTTGACCGCGGAACCCTTGTCGAAGCCACATTCCGCCTGCCGTTCGAGTTCACCGTTCCTGACCTGCTTTATGAGCGTGAGCTCAAAGAACATGGCGGGCCGGATTTCGTCAGGCTGGGGCTGCGCATCGCCGAGTTGGATAGCGACGGGGTCTCGCTTGCACTGGGATACCGTCGCAAGCGGAGACCGCTGTCTCTCCCGGACAGCTTCGCCCTCGCCCTAGCGAAGACAAACACGTGGACGCTTCTATCCGGGGACCGGGAGTTGCGCGAGCTCGCAGAGGAAGAGGAAGTCCGATGCCACGGAGTGCTGTGGCTGCTCGACCAGATGCTCGAGCAGCGCGTCATCGACCTGGACGACTTGCGTGCTGGACTCGGCAAGATTGCCGCCCATCCGCGGTGCCGACTTCCCAAGTCGGAGATCCGTAAGCAGATTCTCGCCTATTCCGTTCGCTGACCCGTTCATTAGGTTTTTTCTGGTGAACCATTGCGTGGCAAGGCCGAATGTCGGGTAGAGACTCTGCTTTGAGAATGGTCGAACGACCCGGGCGACAACGCTGCTGCAATCAGTTGGCAATCCCAAACAGTGATGTGGCACGCCTCGTACTCATCATCGCTCGGACGGAGGGGTCGTCGGGAGCCTCAACGAACTGGCTTGCGGCATCGAGAACCGCAGGTAGCAGATCCAAGTCGCCAACCGTATTCAGGAAGATCTGCGGTTTGGCCAGCGCCCAGTGCACCGCTTGCTGAATGTCGTGTGGATCTTCGAAAGGCTGGTACCACGTGTTGCGATTGGGATCCGTGACCGCCAGGGGCCGCGCGCGATCGACTTGATGGTCTGCACGGCGACGTCCCGTTCGTCGCAGAGCTTGCAAAGAGTTTCGAAGTCCTCGCGGTAACGCGCGTTCTCGTGCATCACGAAATTCCACGGCAACAAGATCGAATCGAAATCGAACCGTCGGAGGCTCTTGTGGTGCATCGACGGGATCGTCCAGCCATGGCCCGTGACACCGATGAAGCGTGTCAGGCCTTCCTCGCGGGCCTCGACCACTGCCTCTAGAGCCCCTTCGGGGCCCATCGCGGTTTCCCACTCGTCAGGGTGGCCTAGGGAGTGAAGTTGCAGCAAGTCAATGGTGTCCACACGGAGGCGTTCC
>JAJDZN010000013.1 GCA_022824585.1 Bryobacterales bacterium
TGTTGCAGCAAGGGCACGATGGATTGCCCGTCCATTCCCTGCCGCGGTTCGAGACCCGCCAGTTCAATCAGCGTTGGATACAGGTCAAGCAGACTGACAACGCGATCACTGCGAACATTGCTCCCGGTGAATCCGGGAGCCGAGATTACCAGCGTAGTTCGGAGTCCTTCCTCCCACAGCGTGTGCTTCCGCCAGTGTTCCTTCTGCCCAAGATGGTAACCATGATCTCCCCAGAGCACGATGATCGTGTCGTCAGCGTGGGGTGAATCTGCCAATGCATCGAGAACCCTGCCAACTTGCGCATCGGCAAAGGTGATACTGGCGAGGTAACCCTGTACGGCTGCTTGCCACTGGTTGTGCTGGAGTACGTTGGCGTGGTCGCCGCCCGGGGTTGCAAAGTCCCTGTTGTTCGAAATGTCCAATACTTCGGCGGCAAGCCTGCGGCCGAAGGGTGGTACATCATCGAGATCATTTTCCAACACCGCCGGCAATACGACCGATTCCCTGGGGTGCATCTCGAAGTACTGTCGAGGAACGCGCCAGGGCAAATGCGGCTTGTATGTGCCATAGGCCAGAAAGAATGGCCTGTCATGCTGACTTGCAAGCTCCGCAATGATGCGATCGGCAATCCTGGCGTCATTCATCGCGCGATCATCCAGAGTCGACGGTCCCCACGGATTCCACATGCCTGTTTGTGTACTGCTTGCTTGCTCATTGGGCGCATTCGAATTCCCGGCCAGGAAATACTCGTCCCAGGGTTCCTCATCTCCCGATCCGCCGTGAAATATCTTGCCGCCTCCCTTGACGCTGTACCCATGCTGGCGAAAGTACTGCGGTATTGTGACGGCATCCGGTAGCTGCTGACGAAGTTCCTCGAAATTGCCGTAGACTCCTGAGCGAGTCGGCATGACACCCGTGAGCAGGCTGACCCGCGAAGGATTGCACAGCGGAGCTGCCGAATAGGCGCGGCTAAAGGTCACGCCCTTGCCGGCAAGACGATCGATGTTCGGCGTCAAGGCGCCAGGATGGCTATCGAGATGACCAACCCAGTGATTCAGGTCATCGACCGCAATAAACAGAACGTTCGGCTGTGCCGCGTGTTCCTGTGCCAACGAGAGACTGACGTTGAACAACGCGTACAGGAGCAGAATGAGTGTGCAACCCCATCGATCCCGTCTCCCTGGCGCTTCCACTTCGGGCACTTTCATCGGTTCCGCTCCCGGCCAACACTGTCAAGGATAGTAACTTCAAAGGCCCTGTCGCAATCGCATTGGAGCGGCAGCTCCTGGCTGCAAGAAGCCGTGGGCAAGTCCATTATGCCGCTTGAAGGACATGAGAAGCCTTTGATATTGATTGCGAGGCCTGGAGGGAGTGCGCCAGCGCGAGGCTTGCGGCGATGCAGTAGTGCTGCGTCAACCTCATATGTCGTGTCGGTGGCCGAAAGAGGTGGACCCCAATCCTTGGACAGGTTGGCAGCAAATTTAAGGTGGAATCTGCTGTTCATCGTATGCTGCCAGATTGAACAATCTTCGTCTTCTCTTTCTTCATCGAAATCTTGATTTTGGTGCTGTGGAGTTCGTGGGCGAGAGGCGCGAAAGTGTGGTCAGGCGGTGGGCAACGCCCTGGCGTTGCCCAGGGGCTGTCCACACGGCCCGCAGGGTTCGCGCCGGCCCGAAGGGCTCGTCCACAAATCCACGGCACCGGGCGCCCGACCCGTGCCGAGCGTCCGGCAACCGGCCCGATATCCCGCGATCCCGGCATCGGCGTCTCACGCCGTCAGGTCCAGGCATTGGGCGCCGGCATGCACCTCCGCCGGCGTCAGACCGCCGAACGCCGAGTGCGGGCGTTCGCCGTTGTAGTACCTCACCCAGGCGCCGATCCCGTCGCGGGCCTCGCCGAAATCGGCGAACGCGTGCAGGTACACGCACTCGTACTTCAGCGAGCGCCACAGCCGCTCGATGAACACGTTGTCCCTCCACTGGCCCTTGCCGTCCATGGAGATGCGGATGCCCTGTGCTGTCAGCTCGCCGGTCCACGCGCTGGAGGTGAACTGGCTGCCTTGGTCGGTGTTGAACACCTCCGGCGTGCCGTAACGCTCGACGGCCTCCTGCAGCGCGTGCACGCAAAACACCGTGTCCTGCGTCGTCGAGAGCCCCCAGGACAGCACCTTGCGCGAATACCAGTCCATGATGGCCACCAGGTACAAAAATCCATGCGCCATCGGTAGATACGTCAGATCGGCACACCACGCCTGGTTGGGCCGGCTCACCGCCAGATCGCGCAGCAGGTACGGATACACCCGGTGCCCCGGGGCGCGGCGCGAGGTGTTCGGCCGCGGCGCCACCGAGCGTAGCCCCATCACCCGCATCAATCGCCGCACCCGCTTGCGGCCGACCCGGTGGCCCATGCGCCGTAGCGCACGGGCCATCTGCCGGGAGCCGTACCACGGACAGTTCAAGTGCAACTCGTCCATCGTGCGCATCAGCCGAAGGTTCTCCCCGGACTCGCCCGACGGGCGGTAGTAGAAACTCGAGCGGGCGATGCCCACCAAGGCGCACTGGCGCACCAGGCTGAGCCGTTCGTCTTGCGGATCGATCAAACCTCGCCTCCGATCCACGCTCAGCGATCGAAGGCCTTGGCCAAAAAATCCCGCTCCACCACCAGCTCCCCGATCTTCGCCTGAAGTCGCACGACCTCTTCCTCGTGACTCCGGTCCGTTCGCTTCGCTCCGCGACTGAACGTCGTCTTCAGCCCCTCCAGGGCCGTGCGCTTCCAGTTCCCGATCATGCTCGGGTGCACCTGGTACCGGGCCGCCAGCTCGGCAATCGTGCCGTCGCCCCGGATCGCCGCCAAGGCCACCCTGGCCTTGAAATCAGGTGAAAAATTGCGTCGTTTCGCCATCCTCGTAGGGTCCTCTCATCAGCGCAAATACCACCTTACAACCCTGTCCGAATTTTGGGGACCACTTCTCAAGAACCTGTTCCGGCGGAAAAGCGAACGATCCCATGACCGTTTTCGCGTCGTTCTGTGCTTGTTGGAAGACGACTATAGAGGAAGCGATACGCACACGGTCGAGCGGGCATTTCGTAATGTGAGCGGCCGTACACTTTTTCGGTTCGCGCGCATTGTGAAAGCTACAGGTGCTGCAGACGCTTGGAGTTCGGCCATGCGCAAGAGAGCACATGCGGTATTGGCAAACTGGAACGCCGATCTAGTGGTCACTGGTTTTGTCAACAAGTCGGAACGAGCATTCAGTCTATGGTTTGTTCCTCACGAGGGTGATGGAACCCTCTATCGGGGAGACCGGTGACCCTACGCCTTGGAGAAAGAGGTCGTTCTGGGCCAGGACTTTCACGACGATCTTCAAGCGGAACTCGCCGCCACGGCGCTGGCAGCAGTGGCACCGCTCGCTGACAACGAAACACAGGGCCGGGTGCTGGAGCAAGGGCTGCGCGATGCCGCGGCAAGCTGCGGACACTGCTGGAGGCATCCACCGTCGAGCAACCCCACCGCCGGACTGCACTGCAGACCGCACTCGGTTCTGCCCTTGATTCACTGGGAGATCGAGAGAGCGGGTCGGAATTACTCGAGCAAGCCGTCGCAGCGCATCAGGCGGCGCTCGAAGTCCTTACTCGGGAACACTCGCCACTTGAGTGGGCAGCGACACAGAACAATCTAGGCAATGCCCTTCGTAAACTTGGTGATCGCGAGAACGTCCACCTCCGCCAGCAGCCGGATATCGCCGCGCGTGTAGCGGCGCCAGAACGGCTTCGACGGCAGGCTGCGCTTGGCCAGGAGACCGAGCCCACCCTTGAGGAGACGGTCGACTACATGAATTCCAAGCTCGCCTTGTGTCCCGCCGGGTTCGCACAGGCGATAGCGCTCGATGACGGTAAGTCAATGGACGTGACGGGACACTCCGTTGGCATACCCGGGCAAAGACGAACCCTAATCGACTGGTTGGAAGGCAGCACTCACCGGGTTCGTTTCGATTTGGGCGACCTAAGGCTCAGTTTGAGTGTGGCCCCACTGGAGGGGGATTCGCGGCAGCACATGATTGACAACACGCGTTTCGACATCACCGTCGTCACTGTAAGATGCGCTGAAGTGGGATGCGCCCAGGTAATCGAGCGCTCGGAGCAGCACGACGCTTTTGATGCATGGGGTGATCGCTTTCTCTATTCTGAGAATAAGGCGACTGAATACCACTTCTTTCTCTGCGACGGTGACGAAGCGGACAGATTCGAGAATGCGCTCATGCACGCGCTCGAGATCGGGGGCGCACAGGAGGAACTGTTCTGAACAAGGGGCGCTCACGTATGCTAACTCCACGGCATCGGTGGCATAGGTCCGCTAGTTTTGACTTCTGCAACCGAGTCAATGCACCTCTGGAGCAAAAAAGCAATGAAACGACAACGGCGACAACTGGCCCCTCATCCCCTGTGTTTATTGTTCACCGCGCTGGCGGTAACCGGTGCCTATGCGCAGGACGACGACATGATCTACTGCCTGCAATACCACCGGGACATCGGAGTCGGTGAGGTCTACTACTCCGGCGTGTTTGCAGGTGACTACGGTTCGACGCTGGGCTACGAGAACGACTTCTACGATTATCTCGAAAGCCGGGGGTTCGAGCCCGACATCACCGAATCGTATTGTTTCTTCCAGCCGACGCTCTCGGAGGCCGAGCAAGCACTGCTCAGGGACGCCGAAGACGCCAGGCGTTACGGCTTCACTGTCGTGCAGACCGAGTGGCGGCCTGCCGGCTCCGCAGACGTGCCTTCCGGTGCCGAACCGTTCACCACTCAGCCCCTTGGGGACTTCCGCGTCTCCGTGCCGAGCTCTCCCTACGATGTGCAGATTTGCGTGCGGGATCACGAGTGCGAGGACGGCGACCGGGTGCGTGTTTCGGTCAACGGCATCGAGTTGATGTCCGAGGAGATCGTCAACGCCTGGATGTGCCGGAGCGTGACGTTGCGTGAAGGGCATCACAATATTGAGCTCTTCGCCGTCAACGGCACCGGGTTCAAGGGAGAGGACTGCTCCCACGCCGACGCGAACACGGGTGAGATTCGGGTGACGGGAGAGGATTCTCAGACGCAGTCGTGGCGCCACCGGGGCGGGGCGGGGTCGAGCGCGAGCATCGAGGTGGCGGTGAGGTAGTGGCCGCTTGGTTAGCGTTGAGCCGGGCGCTACGCTCGGTGTATGGAGCAATGACTACGAACTAGACGGCGATTTCCAATGAACATGATTGCGTGTAGGAAGCGAACAAACTGGAAAACGTCCCGTTGGATCGTCGTTACGGGCGCTTTTGCCAGTTTGACCGCAGTTGCCCAAGAATGGACCGCGGGGGAGAGCTTTTCGGATCCGTTAGGTTCGGGCGATCCGGGCCCGGAGATGGTGGTCATACCGGCCGGGAGTTTCCGCATGGGGTGCCTTTCACCATATGCTCCTGCTGGCTACGTGCCCGAAGACTGCCAACAGGTTCGTTTCAACGACGCATTGCCGGCACATGAAGTTCGGATCCCTCAGCCGTTCGGGTTGTCGAAGTACGAGGTCACGTTTGCGGAGTGGGGCGCGTGCGTGGCGGCCGGCGGCTGCAACGGCTACCGCCCGGAGGATCCGGGTTTTCACCGCGGCACCGTCCACGACAGGTCCCCGGTGGTTAACGTGAGCTGGGACGACGCACAGGCACACGTGAGCTGGTTGTCCGATGAGACCGGGCAGACATATCGCCTGCCAAGCGAGACGGAGTGGGAGTACGCGGCGCGGTCGGGGACGACGACGGTTTTCGCCTAGGGCCACGAGGAGGGTATTGGCCGAGCCAACTGCGAGGACGATTTCTGCGGTGAAGATCGGAGAAACACGGCTCCTGTGGGATCGTTTCCTCAGAATGCATTCGGATTGCACGACATGCATGGAAACGTTCGGGAGTGGGTGGAGGACTGCTGGAACGACAGTTACGAGGGAGCGCCTTTGGACGGCAGCGCATGGTTGAGCGGCGAGTGTCCGCGGAGCGTGACGCGCGGCGGTTCCTGGTACTTCTCGCCGAGTTACATGCGTTCGGCGCACCGCTTCGGGATCTCGTCCGGGCTCCGACGCGATGAGATCGGGTTCCGTGTGGCCCGGACGCTCGCGCCATGAGTCCAAAACCTCCTTTCCTATTCGGCCTACGGGCGAGTCCCGCGAACGTGCCCTCGTGTCGCGCCACGTCTTCGTTGCATAGCGCCACCAATGTTTGAAACCGCGTGCTAGGCCGATAGCGGCGAGCGGGAGGAGCAGCAGGATCGCGTGGCTGTCTTGACGCGGGAGGGTTTTCGCCTGCTGGTGGTGGCGGACGGCCTGGGAGGCCATGAGAACGGCGCGTTGGCCGCGCAGTGCGTGGTCGATGCGGCGCGGGAGCGCTTCAGAGCCGCATCGGATGCCGAGTCGCTCGATCTGCTGACCGGTATCGTGTGCCAGGCTCACGCGCGCATTTATCGGCTCAGCGCCAAAACGAACACCGCGCCCCGCTCTCGACGCAGTTCGGTTTCCTCCTGGCCAGCGACGGATTGTGGGAGAACGTCTCCGATGCCGAGTTGGAGGCGGTGTTCGAGGCGGAGCGTCTCGGCAAGTGTAGGAAATATTTGGACCGGGAATGAGAGCGGTGAGTACAATCAGAACAAGAAGCCGGCACAGGGGAGAATGAAGAGATGTCACAGGTCGTGATAGTTCATGGATGGAGCGATACGTCCAGGTCATTTGAGCCGCTTGCAGAATTCTTGCGATTGAATGAGATTGCGGTGACGCCGATTTATCTCGGCGACTACATCTCGCTCGACGATGATGTGCGCGTTGAGGACGTGGCCAAGCGCATGCATGCGGTTTTCA
>JAJDZN010000041.1 GCA_022824585.1 Bryobacterales bacterium
AGCGAGGGACGGGTGGCGGCCAGCCTGGGAGTGCTCGACGGGCGCGCCCCGGAGTTCGCTCCGGCCGAGGCCGTCAGCGGGGCCGGCGTGCTGACCGCCCTGCCGGCCCTGTTAAGCCAAGGCCTGTTGCGCCACGTCGGCTTGCTGGCGCTGCCGAAGGGCTTCTACTCGCTGCCCTCGCTGCTGCTGCTGTGGGCCTTGCTGCTGCTGGGCCGGGTGCGCAACGCCGAAGGGCTGCGCTACCAGCAGCCCGGCGAGTGGGGCGCGCTGCTGGGCTTGGACCGCTGCCCCTGCCCGCGCACGTTGCGCCGCCGCACGCGCCAGTTGGCCGACTGCGCGGGGCTGGGGGACTGGATCGGGGCGCTGGCGCGCGATTGGAGCGCGGCCGAGCCGGAGGCCATGGCCACGCTGTTCGTCGATGGCCACGTGCAGGTCTACAGCGGTCAGGGACGGCTGGCGAAACATTTCGTGACGCGCCAGCGGCTGGCCTTGCCGGCCGCGGTCAGCTACTGGGTGCAGGCCTTGGGCGGGGCACCGCTGCTGTGCCTGCACCGCCAGGTGGACGATGGCATGGTGCGCGAGATCTGGAGTGGCATCGTGCCGCAATTGCGCCAGTTGGGGCTACTGCCAGAGCGGGCCGCAGCCGACAGCGAGCCCCGCCTGACCTTGGTGTTCGACCGCGAAGGCTGGAGCCCGCAGTTGTTCCGGGAGTTGCGCAAGGTGGGCATCGCGGTGGTCACTTGGCGCAAGGGGGCGCAGGCCCAGCGCTGGCCGCAGAGCGAGTTCGGGGCGGCCGCGATCCCGCTGCGCACGCCGCTGGGCGAGGCCGTGGCAGAGGGCCAGCTGGCCGAGCGGGAGGTCGAGTTGGGGGCAGGCTGCCAAGCGCGCGAGATCCGCTTCTGGATCGACCGCCGCCTGCGCGGCACGGGCAAGGGCGGCCAAGCGCGCCAGCCGCGCCAGCTGGCCGGCGCGCCCAGCGACACGCAGCGCCAGCCGGCGCTGGTGACCACCCATCCCAGCCTGGCGGCCGAGCAGGTGGCGGGCCTGTTGCGTTCACGCTGGACGCAAGAGAACTATTTCAAGTACATGCGCGCCGAGTTCGGCCTCGACAGCCTGCCCGAGCACGCTCTGGTGGCGGTGCAGGACGACACTTGGGTGGTCAACCCGGCCTGGCGTGCGATCAACAAGGCGCTCAAGCAGGCTCGTGACAAAGTCGCACACCTGCGCCGCAAGCGGGCCTCGGAGCCCAGCGCCAAGACCGACCGAGCACGCCAGCTGGATGAGCAGATCGAGGCTTGCGACGAGCTGGTGCAGGGCTTTGAGCTGGCGCGCCAAGCGACCGACGAGCACATGCTGGCGGGCGAATTGTCGGAGCCGGAGAAGCTGCAAGCCCTGCCGGCCCCCATGCGCCAGCTAATGCAGACGCTGCGCATGCTGGCCTACCGCGCCGAGACCTGCATGGCGGCGGCGCTGGCCCCGGAGCTGGACAATCCCGAGACCGCTCGCAGCCTGCTCAAGGCGCTCTTCCAGAGCGACGCCAGCTTGCTGCCGGACCCGGCGGCCGGCACGCTGACAGTGCGCCTGCTACACCAAGCCAGCCGCGCCCAAGACGCGGCGCTGGCCCCGCTGCTGGCCGAGTTGAACCAAACGCGCACCGTGTTTCCCGGAACCCAGTTGCGCTTGGTCTACGAATTCCCGTCTAGCGATGACAGCCAGCGGCTGGCCTCGCAGCCCCTCCCATCCGCAGCCTCAGCCCAAACTCGTGACAACTCTAATCGAACGATGTAACGAAGTCTGGGGCTGGACGAACCGCGTGATCGGAGAGACGGACGAGCGGCACTTCGCTTACAAGGTCGATCCGGTGACCCTGCAGCGCAACGACGCGGCCGGGACGCGCATCCATCCCAAGCATATCCACAAGGCCCTGCGGAAGTACTTGGGCGTCGGGGACACTGCGGACAGTCTGCGGTTCCCGTTCAACAACACGGAAGAGCTGCCGCTCTTTTCCTAGGCGGCACTGACCCGCAACCACTGGCAGCGCGAGAACCGCCTGCACGCCGGTCGCTCCGCTCCGTCCGCCGGCCGCCTCAACCTTCCAGGTAGGCGACCGAATCGAACTGTGGAAGGCGCCCCGCGAGACCGGAAGTTGGGGCGACGTGATCGAAATCGGCCTGCGCGCGACGAAGATCCGCAATCCAGACCACCTTGTTGTGGTTGTGTCCCCAACAACGAAATCATGCAGCGCGACATCATCAACTACACGATGTCGGGTGAGCACATCCGGCTGTGAATCCCCTTCTCGTGCGCCTACGACTCAGATATCGAAAAAGCGGAGTTGCTCCTTAGGGAGGCTGCCGCGGAAGTACTTGGCGTGCAGATGGACCCCGAGCCAATCGTTCTCGTGAGGGGATTCGGACCCTCGGAAGTGAACCTGTGACTGCGCGTGCGGGTCGAAGAGGCACGGAATCGGCACCGAATCGCGGACGAGGTCACCGAGAGGGCAATGCTGAAGTTCAACGCACCCGGTGTCGAGATCCCGTATCCAAAGCGCGAGCTCTACATCAAGACCAAGGTGCCCGGAGGGGAATCCGAGCTTGAACGGGCCGGGCCAACCGAGAGGCGGTGAGGCTTCTGCGAGCACACGAACCGCGTCGACCAACTCTCGACGCGAGGGAACGAGCGTGGAATGGTCCTGGTATCTCTGGACCGGCACGGGCCGCAACAGGTCGCAAGGTCCTGCTAGCCACTAGAAGCGCGCAGAAGGACTTCGAGCTCGGCCCGGAGTTCGGTCTTCGTCGCGTCCAGGCCTGTCTCGTTGATCAGGTTGCGCATTTCATACGGGTCCATCTCGAGATCGTATAGTTCGTCCATCCCGGCTAGTTCGGTGTAGCGTATATATTTCCAGCGCTCCGTTCGCACCGCGTGATAGCCCATGTTCGCCATGCGCGGCCAGACGGCGTCCGAAAAGTACTCGATCAGCGCGGAACGTCGCCAGTCTGACGGAACCCATCCCTCCAGCAGCGGCAGAAGCGAGCGTCCGTCCATCCCTGGAAGGGGCTCCGCCCCGGCCAGTTCAAGCACCGTCGGTGCGATGTCAACGCTGAGCGCGAATGCGTTCGCTTCAGAACCGGCAGTCACTCGGGCCGGCCACCGAACTGCGAGAGGGACGCGGATGCTCTCTTCATAGGCGAGCCGGCGCTCCTCATTCAGGCCGTGCTCTCCGTAGAAGTAGCCGTGATCGCTGGTCAGGACGATCACCGTGTTCTCCGCCTGTCCGGCTTCCTCGACTGCTCCCAGGACACTTGCAAAGGACTGGTCGGCCGCGGTCAGGATTCGGAGGCGGTTTCTTACAACGTGATCGGGCGTGCCGGTACTGGGGCCCAGCGGAGGAACGCCCTCGATTCGACGTTCCAAGGCTCGCTTTCCATTGCCGTACGAGCTGGCGTTCGGGCGCCTTGGGATGCGTTCCCGCTCGTACAGGCGGGAAAGCCGGGGTGGCGGCGTGAATCCGCCGTCCTCCGGAATCTGACGAATGCTGCCGTCGGCATCTTGGACCAGATTCGGGTGGACCGCCTTGTGAGAGAGGCAGGCGAGAAACGGCCGGTCGCGTTTCCGGCGGATGAATTCGGCGATGCGCTCGGAAAACAGATCCGTGGCGTACCCGGTCAGCTGGCGCGGCTTCCCGTTGTCGTTGACTTCCGGATCGAAATAATCGCCCTGGCCGCGGAAGCTGAGCCATTCGTCGAAGCCCGGCCGCGGGGAGTCGTCGAGGCCCATATGCCACTTGCCGACGAATGCGGTCTCGTAACCTGCCCCTTGGAGCGCCGTCGGGAACGTGACGAGCTGATGCGACCGCAGTCCGCGGTCCGAGTTGTCGACGATACCGTGCGAATGAGCGTACTGGCCTGTCAGGATGCAGGCGCGGTTCGGGGAACAGAGGGGGATCGGTGCGAACGCATTCGCAAACCGCATTCCCTCGTTCGCTACGCGATCGAAGTTCGGCGTTTGAACGAAGGGATGCCCAGAGAACCCGAGGTCATCAAACCGGACGTCGTCCAGGACCACGACAAGAACGTTAGGGCGCTCGTTTGGGGAATTCATGGCCGCAAAATCGCTTGAAGAATGAACCCGGTTTATCTGGGCCTAGGGACGGCAAGCCAAGTCCGGCTCCCTACCCTCAGGTACAACGACCGCTACGGGACGGAATCCCGAGCTGGCCGGAGGAACCGGACCAGAAGAGAACAGGCGGCGTGCGCTAGACCCGCTCGCATGATGATAGCCCGGCCGCGGCGTTGGCTTGGCAAGGCGCGCCGATGTCGAAGAGTACGTCGTCTATGCCATGCGCGGCAGACTCGCGATGCTGATGGACATTCGCTGCCCCGAGCGTTCAATTGAGTTCGACATCGTGTTCGTTCCCGGCAGCGGCTGGCGTACGCCCTTGACATACGACGCGAGCCCCCCGAAGGCATCGGGATTCGCGAAGCTATACGTCCCGGCATTGACTGGGGCAGGCTATACCGTGTTCGTCATCAACCATCGGGCGGTGCCAAGGTCACGCTACCCGACAACTCTCGGGGACGCCCAAAGAGCGGTTCGCTACGTTCGCCACTACGCGGATCCACCCCAAGCCCATCCACAAGGCCCCGCGGAGGTACCTGGGTGTTGGGGACACTGCAGATAGCCTGCGATTCCCGTTCAACAATACCGAAGAACTGCCGCTGTTGTCCTAGTCGGCGCTGATCCGCGACCGCTGGCAGAGCGAGAACTGCCTGCATTCCGGCCGTCCCGCTCCCTCTGCCGGCCCCATCGGGCCCCGTCGCAACGAAGAGGAGAGTCCGCGAAATACGCGGCGGATCTCACAGATCCGGGTTTTTTGCTTGTCATATACAGATTGGTCAGAGAAATTGCAATTCGCCAATTGGCCATTGACGGGGGGGCTGCTGAACTACACTGCCGCTAGCCGAACGGGCTGAGTGCCGAACAGGCGAAAGGGGACCCGGCCAGCACGATCACTGAACTGAGCTCTTGGTTGCATCAACTCGGACCTCGCCGGTGACCGAATCGGCTGCGGAACCCCGCAGGGGGGACGAAATGCAAGACAAGACAAGGCTGTACGCGAGCCTAGCGGCGTTGTTTGTTTGCGCTGCAACGCTGACTGCGCAAGTCGACACGGGGGTGCTGAGCGGCACTGTTTCCGACGCCTCGGGAGCGGTCATTCCGGGTGCGAGTGTGGAGGTCCTCAACACCGCCACGAATTACCAGCTGACGCGGGAGACGAATGCTTCCGGATTGTACGTTTCCCCTCCGTTGCCACCAGGACCCTACCGAATCACGATTTCCAGCGAGGGCTTTCGGACAGTGGCGAAAGAAGTCGCGCTGAACCTTTCGGAGAGAATCGCGGTCGACTTCGAACTCGAAATCGGTGCCGTGGCCGAGTCGGTCGACGTGGAAGCCATCGGCGCGGTCCTACAGACCGAGACCGCCACACTGAGCACGTTGCGCTCCGAGGAAGAGGTCAAGGAACTCCCGAACATCTCCCGGAACTTCGTGGACCTAATGCGCTACAGCGCAGGAGTCGTCTTGGCCCAACCTCACAACTCCGGCCTGCCGCTGTCTCAGATTCGCGGTAGCACTGTGTCGTCTGTGAACGGCGGACACATGACGGACAACAACTTCATGATCGACGGCCTTCAGAACAACAGCAACCATCAGGGCCAAGGCGTGATGGTCTTCCCTGAGATCGAAGCACTCGAGCAATACCGCGTGGAGACTTCCGCGCCCGACGCACGCTATGGACGAACGGGCGGGACGCTGAACATGGGCTACAAGTCCGGCACCAACGAATTCCACGGATCGGCCTTTTGGTTCCTGCGCAACGATGCGCTTGACGCGAGGAATTTCTTCAATACCGGCGATAAGACCCCGCTGCAGAGGAACATGGTGGGTGGCACGGTCGGCGGGCCACTCGGTCGCAAGGACAGCTCGACATTCTTCTTCCTCTCGTACGAGGGGACGCGAACACGTCAGAGCACTACGAACATCGCAAGCGTCCCAACGGAGCTGATGAGGACTGGAGACTTCAGCGAGGTGACCGGCAGGAACCGCATATTCGATCCGCTCACATCGACTCGGAACGAGGCTAATAGGCTCGTCCGCGAGCCGTTCGCGAACAATTCGATTCCGGATGCACGCTTCAGCCAACAGGGGCTGGCGGTCCTGCGGCACTTTCCAGATCCGACGGATCCTGGCCTGGCAGCCAACTTCACCACGGCGGCCCGCAACACCTAAGATACCGACCAAGGCACGGTCAAGATCGATCGGGACTTCAGCGGAGGATCGCGCGGATTCTTCCGCCTTACGAGAGGCCGGGCCGATTTCGTCAACGGGTTCGCAAATATCCTGGGCCCCGTAGCAACGCCTCTTGTCCAAGTCCAGGCACCCGCGACACAGATCGTGGTC
Source organism: Bryobacterales bacterium (assembly GCA_022824585.1). GTDB lineage: Bacteria > Acidobacteriota > Terriglobia > Bryobacterales > UBA6623 > VXMF01. Next base: position 6,460 of record JAJDZN010000041.1, read on the forward strand.
AGCCACACGCAGATCATCAGCCCCAGAACCATCAATCAAGTCCGCGTCGGATTCACGCGCGAGGACTTGAGAGGCACTTCTCTGAACGGCGACCGCAATACTGCAGAGGAGTTTGGGATTCCAAACGTAAACGTGGACGAGTACACGACCGGGCTGTCCGGCATTACCGCCGCCGGGTACCCACGTCTGGGAGACAACTTTTGGAACCCGGCAATCCTGCCAATGAACAACATTCAGTTCAGCGACAACTTCGAGATGACGCGCGGCAACCACAGCTTCCGGTTCGGGTTCGATGCGGTGCGTCGCCACACCAACGGCTTCCAGACTTCTAGGCCTCGAGGAGACTTCGGATTCTCTCTCAGATACACGAACAATCCGGCCAACGCAAGGAACACGGGATTCGGCCCTGCTGAGCTGCTGCTGTGGGTTCCAGTTATTCTGGCAGGATTTTTCCGGAAATTCTGGCACACCCAAAGAGGAGTCCCCAGAAGGGCTGGGAAGAGGTTTCATGAGGCAGTC
>JAJDZN010000173.1 GCA_022824585.1 Bryobacterales bacterium
GCTCCCGAAGGCCCCGGCAAGAACCGCGAAGAATCAGCGGCACTGGAGCCATTGGACGGAGCATTGGCAGGGAGCGCGCCCACGGCTGTTCCGTGCCGAGGTTGAGGGCCCGCTGTACGCAAGCTGGCCGCCCAAGCGCCAGATCAATCTACTGGGGCGGAACCCTAGGGCACAAGACGCTGCGGCAATCCTTCGCCCGATTGCCGAAAGGGCGTGGCGGCGGCCAGTACGCGAACCGGAACTCGACCCCATAGTCCGGCTGGTGCGATCCAAAGCCAGCCAGATGAGCGATCTCGATGCAATCAAGGAGGGCATCGTAGCGATCCTCGCTTCGCCGTCCTTCCTGCTGTTGAATCTCGGCGACAGCGACGCGGCCGACCGCTTGGCCGCCAAGCTGAGCTACTTTCTCGGCAGCACGATCCCTGACGAGGGCATCCGCGAAGCGGCCCGCACGGGGCGGCTGGACGATTTCGGGGGCGTGCTCTCGCTGTTTCAGGGTCGAATCGATGGATCGGGAGCCGAGGAATTCCTGCGTCAGTTCCCTCGTTCTTGGCTGGAACTGGACCGGATCAACTTCATGGCCCCCGATCCGGATCGCTACCCGCTCTATGACCGCAAGCGCCTGAGCGAGGACATGGTCCATGAGGTGTTGCGGTTCTTCCGCCACGTGGTGGAAAACAACCTGCCCGTAACCGAGCTGCTGTCAGCGAACTACTCGTTCATCAACGCGGACCTCGCCAAGGTCTATCAGGTCGACGGCGTGCCTGAAGATTCGACGCTGCGAAAGCACACCTTCGCCGACGGGCGGCGGGGCGGGCTGCTCGGCATGGGAGCGTTCCTTACCTTGACCGCCGACAGCCTGGGAACGTCGCCGATCCACCGGGCCGTGTACGTGATGGAGAAGTTCTTGGGAATCCATCCTCCGCCGCCCCCGGCCGACGTCGATATCACCGAACCGGACATACGCCAAGCGAAGACGATCAAGCAGATCCTCGCGGCTCACACCGAGGACGCAGCCTGCGCTTCATGCCACGTCGGCATCGATCCCTACGGATACGCCTTCGAGAACTTCGACCCCGTCGGCGCTTGGCGCAACGACTACACGGAGCACATCGCCGCTAGGCCGTCCAAGCAGGCCTTGCTAGAGATCGGGGAGCAGGATAGGCAGCGGGCCGCCAAGGGCTTGCCGACGCAGCCGAGACCTTGGGAGAGCAAGCCGATCCCTGTCGATGCGAGCGCCACGCTGCCCGGCGGGATCGAGTACCGGGACATCATCGAGTTTCGTCGCCATCTGCTTGGCGAAGAGAACCTCGAGCGCTTCGTCCGCTGCTTCATCACAAAGCTGCTCATCTACGCGAACGGCGCCGAGCCTGAGAACGAAGTGGAGATCCAAAGCATCCTGTCTCAGTCGGCACAAAGCGAGCACCGCATCGTGGACACTATCGCAGCCGTCTTGGACAGCGCACTATTTCGCGAATAGCGCAGGGGGCGGGATTGTGGTTCCGCACCGCAAGGACCTCTCCGCCAAATCCCCAGAGTCGAGCCGATGGCAAGGGCAGTGCCGGGCTGACAGGCCAGACAGGATTGCCTAGTGCCGGGGGTCGGTGCAGGCCAGCCCGCCGCGCAGGCGGGCAAGCCGCGGGAGCCCCCGCCACTAACGCCCTATGCAAACTGCCACTCGTGCAGTACTTCTGCTGTGCCTCGTCGGCGCAGCCTCGCATGTCGGCAGAACGCCACGCTCTCGCCGGCCGGGAAGAGGATCGAGAACCAAGCGAGCCACCCCTCGCAATCGAAGTCCACGGCGACGGTCTGCCAGTTCGATCCGCCCGCCAGGCTGACATCCGACTCTCCCAAGCCACCCATCCGGGCAGGATTGCCCCAGCGCAGCTTCAGGTTCCTTGCCGTTTCGCTCCGAAGCTCCAGCTCCAGCTGCAGCTCCCCTCCCTGCTCGATCCACGGGACGACGACCTCTTGGGGACGCCGCCCCTTCCCCGTCCATTCCAAGCGGAGCCCGCTGTCTGACTTGCTCAGCAGCCCGTTGTTGGTGTACCAGCCGGTGACCATCGTCCGCAGGCCGTACTCGGCGGGGAGCGGATCCTCCAGCTCCCGGCCGTGATCATTGGTCTCCTCGATCCAACCCGCAAGCCGCTCCTCCAACCGATTGAAAACGTCGGAGTGCTCGGAATCTTCTGCCAGGTTGTTGACCTCGTCAGGATCCGATTGCAGATCGTACAGCTCGTACTCCGGCCTGGCAGGGGCCATCCAGCGAGCTGGCGGACCGGCAAGCTGACCGCTCGCGTGCAACTGGCGCATCACCTGCAAGGCGGGATAGCTCGTGTCTTTGTAGTGGTTCTTCTGCGAGTAGGGCCGATCTGGCAGGAAATTGCGGATCAGCTTCCAGCGCTTGTCCCGCACGCAGCGGATGCGGTCCACGGTCTCGTCGCAGCGATCCCTCGCGGAGAACACAAAATCCGGCTCCGGGGCCTTGCCCGAGCCGATGAACACCCGCCCCTGCATGCCATCGGGCGGATCCTCGCCAGCGAGATCCAGCGAAGTCGCGGTGATGTCGATATGTTGCAGGAGTTGGCCGTCAACCGTGCCGGGCTCGTAGCCCGGCGGCTGGAACTGCTCCGGAATCCTGACGATCAACGGGATGTGGATGCCCTGCTCGTAGAGCCACTGCTTGCCGCGATGCAGGGCCTGCCCGTGGTCTCCGAAGAAGAAGATGATCGTTCGGTCGTAGAGGCCCTCGTCCTTAAGCCGCTGGATCACCTTGCCGACCTTGACATCAAGGTGCTGGGCAGTGTCGAGATACAGGGCGATGTCCTCGCGGACCACCGGATGGTCCGGATAGAAGGCGGGCAGCGGGACGTCTTCCGGATTCACCGGCGCCTGGTCGAAGCGGCGGAACTTGCGGTGCGTCTCGGGGAAGTTGACCTGCGCGTAGAAGGGCGCTCCGTCGGGCCGCTCGCCCCAGTCGCTGCCGTCGAACGGCTGCTCGACGCTGAAATTGAAATCGGTCTTGCCTCCGACCCGGATGCCGGGAGCCGGCTCGCGGCAGTTCGCTGTGAAATAGCCGGCCTTGCGAAACAGGTCGGTAACCGTCTCGACACCTTCGGGCAAGCTGCGCGGACGGTCCCGGTAGCTCCGGTGGTTATGGGCGCCGATCGATGTCTGGAACATCCCGGTCATAAGGGCGGAGCGCGCCGCCGAGCAGACCGGAGCGGTGCAGATGCACTGCGTGTAGCGCACGCCCTGTTCCGCCAGGCGGTCGAGGTTCGGGGTGCGCACGAGCTCATTGCCGTAACACGCAAGGTCCGGCGAGAAATCCTCGGCCAGTATCCACAGCACATTCGGGCGCGCCCGGGCCGACCGGCACGCCGCAGCGGCCAAGCCGGGCAGTACTGGCGAGATGCGGAGAAAGCTGCGTCGCTGCATGGCCCACATTGTAGGCGGGCTGCGACGTGGTGCGGTCGAAAAAGGTGCGCTAGCGAATCGGCGAGAACGGCAGTCCGGCCAGATGGATGTTCGACACCGTGGAAACGATCTCCGCGTTGCTCCAGCCCGGCGTGACCTTGATCCGGTTCCAAGCCTCGCTACGGCCGAACGTCGACCAAGCCTTGGCGCGAGCTTCCATGTCGGCGTAGTGCGACATGTAAATCAAGCTGGGCATGTGCGAGCCCACGATCGTCTCGCCGAAGAACACCGGATGGATGCCGCAGTCGCGGAAGATCTGGATCTCTTCCTCGTTGAACATCCGCATTTTCTCCTGCGTGTCCCGCACCGTCTCCTGCTCGTAGATCCGCAGGTCGAAGACGCGTCCGCTCTCCGCTGCCGGCGGCACCTCAATCGCCTTCATTCCATCAAAGGCCCGCAGCAGCCAGCTCTCCACGCGGTCGTAGGGAGCATGGTCGTGGGATCCGAATTCGGAGGCAGCCTTGCCCCAATCCTTGTCCGCGCGCTTGGCAGCAAGCTTATCGCCCATGTCCGCCAGCGAGTCGTACGCCGACAGCGTGTAGACTCGCGGCGTGAACTCTCCTAGGGTCACGCGGAAATAGCCCTGCACCAGTCCCACCCGCTTCGTCATCGGCAGGTGCTCCTGCTCCAAGAACCGCGTCAGTCGCCCGAACTGGTCGGACTTCGAGTAGCGCAGCTTATAGCAGCGGATCTCAAAGATCTGGTTCTCGCCGCCAGCTTCGTCGGCCGCAGCAGCAGACCCAGCCGCCAGCCCGGCAGCCGAAGATGTCGCTAGGAAATTGCGTCTGTCCATGTAGACCGTTATAGCACCTCGGCGGGAGCCCGTCGCATGGACAGGGCCGCCCGCGTCGGTCGCCGCCGGCACCTAGCGGAAGAGCGACCGCCGGCCGAAAAATCCGGTCCGCGCTCGGCCTTCTTGGTCAGCCTCTTGAGCCGCGACGGCGGGCGGAGGCATCAAGCCCAGCGGCTCGTCGGCGTTCCCGTTGGAGCCGTTGGCTGCGACTTGCGGCTGCACGGCGGGCTCGCCGTCCGCGGGCAGCGCCATCCCCGGCTCTGACTCGCCGTCATGAACCGATGCCTCGGGAGCCATTTCCGGCAACGAATCGTTCTGGAGCAGTTCGACAGCGCGCTCGGACTGCCACGCAGAGCCTGCGCGTGCGTCGGACACGACACTTGCCCGCCCTTCGTTCTCCGGGCGGAGCTCGAAATTCTGCTGCGCGAAGCCGGATGCGATCATCATCACCCTGACCATCTCGCCCATCGAGTCGTCCTGAACGACGCCAATGATCAGCTCCGCGTCCGACGAGATCTCTCGCTGGATCAACTGCAGGGCCTCGGTGGCGTCATGCATCCCGAACTTGGTCGAACCGGTGATGTTCACGAGCACCTTGCGCGCCCGCACCAAGCCCTCGGCTTCCATGACAGGGCTCGCGATCGCGTCCCGGGCCGCCTGCATCGCGGCATCGCGCCCGCTGCGCTGGGCGGTGCCCACGACGGCCATGCCAGCTTCCTCGAGCACGGCCCTGACATCAGCGAAGTCAGTATTCATGATGCCCCGCTTGCCCAGAATGGCCGTGACGCCTTGGAGCGTGTCGGAAACAATCTGGTGCGCCGCTTGAAAGCCCTCGAAGAAGCCCGTGCCAGACTCGACCTGACCCAAGAGCCGCTCGTTCTGGATCGTGATCGTCGTGTCCACGTTTTCGACCAGCCTGTCCAGGCCGTCGTCCGCGATGCGGGCACGGCGCGAGCCCTCGAACGCGAACGGCTTGATCGCGGTGGCGACGGTGAGCGCGCCCATTTGCTTGGCCAGCGACGCGATCACGGGCGCGGCGCCTGTTCCCGTGCCGCCACCCAAGCCGGTGACGAGGAAGACCATGTCGGCGTCACCGAGCAGCTCGGTGAGGTCCTCCGTGTTCTCCAGTGCCGACTGCTTCCCGACCTCCGGATTCGAGCCGGTGCCGTGGCCTTGGGTCGTGCGCTGGCCGATCTGCAACTTGGTGGGCGCGGAGCAGGTCTGCAAGGCCTGCTCGTCCGTGTTGACAGCGACGTAGTCGACTTGGTCTATTCCGTTCGCAATCAGAGTGTCGAGGACGTTGCCCCCGCAGCCGCCGATGCCAACTACCTTGATGCAGATGGCGCTTTTCGGCACCTGCTCCAGGATGAACTTCACCTTGTCATCGGCCGGTTTCTCGGTGGCTTCGACTGGTTCGATCGTCATCGATACCGGTTCGCGAATGTCAGTCATAGTACTCTCTCCTCCTGTCGCAGGCCGCTGCTAGCAAGCCGCTCCTGCTTGTTTGTGTTCCTCTCTTGCCAGTACGCAAGTCGGTGCGCGTACAGAACCGCACCGGCGGCGCAAGCCCAGCCCGGGTGTTGCAACGCCGGCGGTAAGTTGTGCAACTTGGATGGCAGGCCAACGCGCGTGCTCAAGCGCAGCACGTCCCTAGCCCGTTTCTGGATGCCCGGCAGCGCTGCCATGTCACCGGTGAGCACGAGAGAGCGAACCGCATCGCCTTGCACGGCGATCTTTCTGATCTCCTCGTGCGCCATCTGAAGGCAGTCATTCACGCGGCGCGTGATGATCCTGTTGACCAGGTTGCATGAGCGCATCGCCCCGGACCCGACCGGGTCCTTCGGGTCGGGTCCGGGCACGAAGACCAACGCCCCCTCCTGCCCAAGATCGAACTCGATCCTGCCGAAATCGGTAATTAGTGACGACGCCACCGCGGTGGACGTCTTGAGGGACCGGGCGATGTCCTCCACCAGGTCGTCCCGCCCGATGGGCAGCCCAATGGCCAGCCGCAAGCAGCCCCGACGGTACACCGTCAGGCTGCTGGCAGCCTTGCCGAAGTCGATGTGGGCTACGCCCTCGACCATTTCTGCCTGAGTGAGCGCGCCAAGAGCGGCGGCGAATCCACCCAAGACGGTGTCCTTGACGCCAACGCCGGCCTCATTCACCATGGCGCCGACGCTGTCGTGCTCGCTCTTGCGCATTGACACGATCCGCACAAACGCCTCGAGCCGACTGGCCGGATAGCCGATCGGGTCGCGGAGGCCGCTGCACGGGCCCGCGATGAACTCCAGCGGGACAAGCTGCAGCGCCGTCGTCCCGCGGTGCACCAAGCCCTGCTCGGCCTTTGCGATCACGGCTTGCACGTCGCTCGGCCGGATCTTGGCCTCGCCGTCCGGCAGCGTGACGCCCGTATGGACCAAGTGGCTCGCCACGCCCGCGGCGCCGACGCCCACCACCACCGAGACGATGGTGACTCCGCCGCTCTCCTCGGCCTCGCGGATCACTTCGTATACGGACTCTGCAGTGGCATCCTTGGCAGCTGCTTCGCCTCTGTCCCAGCGCGCCGGAGGCATGACGCCGCAACTCAAGTACCTCAGCTGCTCCCCGTTCGCCACGGCGACCAAGCAGCGGGTCAGCGCCCCGCTCATGTCGAGGCCTACGAAAGTGTTCGGTTTGTCCGTCATGACTGTCTGTCTCCGCCGAGATCGAGCACCACGGGAATCTGACCTTCCAAGCGCAAGTTGACCGACTTCAACGGGCCGAGAGCGGACTGCCAGCTGTCGACGCCGCTGAGGAACATCTCCACGCGGTGGCGGAGGTGGTCGTTGCCCATCTCAAGCCTGACCAGTCGACCCTCGTACTTGGCCAGGACGAGGGCGTTTTCCAGGTCAGCGACATTGATCTCCGACACCCGCTCGCTAAAGCGCTGCACGCTGCAGGCGTCCATCACCGCCATGAAGAGCTTGACGCGATCCTGGCGCGCCCTCAAGTCCATCTCCGCGTCAATCCCCGTCATTACAGGAAGGCCATCGCCGCCTGCGCTGCGGTACTCCAGCAGTACGCCGTCCGCATCGATCATGCGGACCGCTTCGCCCCCGGCTAGCGGCACCAATGCCACCGGTGCGCGCTCGCGCACGACCACTCGGACTGCGTTTGGCCAGACCTTGGAAACGCGGGCCTCTCTGACCCAGTGGATAGCCAGCAACTGCTGGCGCCGCTCCGAAACGTCCACCGAGGCCAAGCTCTGGCCGTGATCAGGTTCGAAAACGGCCGCCACTTCGGATTCGTCCCGGGTCTCGACACCGTCGACCGTCAACCACGACCCGTCCGGGGAGAGCTGAAAGACTCCGGCCCGCAGGAGAGCCTCCTGTGCGTGCCACCAAGAGACAGCCAGCACTGCCAACAGGCAGCCCGAAAGCAACACGGCACGCTTGTGCGCGCCGCCAGGCTGCGGGCCGCTGTCAGCGCTCGCTGCCGGCGAGCCCCGGCGCGCTCTCGAAATCTCGGCTGTCTCGGCCTTGCTGTTCACTGGCTGCTTCACGATCGATCCTTCTCCTTGCCCCGCGCTTGGGAGACGCCAACTCCCGAACCCTTCGCGCTGTCCTTGCTGCGGAGCCGCTTCAACAGTTCCTCTCCCGCCATCCAGACGTTCCCGGCACCGAACGTGATCAGGGCTTCGCCCTGCCCGACGGTGGCTAGCGCTTGATCGACAGCGTCCTCCATGGTGGGACAGTAGTCGACGCCGCGATGCCCGGCTCGCAAGATCTCGCCTACCAGCCAAGGGCTCGACACGCCGGGAATGGGATCTTCCCCGGCGGCGTAGATGTCGACCACCCAGAGCCGGTCCGCTTGCCCGAAACACTCGGCGAAGTCGGCGGCGAGATCTTCCGTGCGGCTGTAGCGGTGCGGCTGGAATATCACGTTCACCGCGTGGAATCCGCACGAGGCGGCCGCTGCGAGGGTCGCCCGGATTTCGGTGGGATGGTGCCCGTAGTCATCAATGACAGCAATGCCGCGTTCGACACCGCGCGTCTGGAAGCGCCGGTCGACGCCGCGAAAGTCGTCGAGCCCGGCGCGGACCTGATCGGGCGAGAGCCCCAGTTCAAGGCCGACGGCGATGGCGGCCGTGGCGTTGCGCACGGTGTGCAGTCCCACCCCGCGAACGTGGAACCGGCCGAGGCCCCGGCCTTCGCGCTCGAGGTCGAACGACACCTCGCCGTTGCCAAGCTCGACCTGGTCGGCCACGAAGTCGGCTGCGGGCGAGACTTCGCGCAGACCGTAGGTCACGCAGCGTCTGCGAAGGCGCTCGGCGACATAGCGAGCGCGCGGGTCGTCCGAGCAGACAATCACCGAACCGTAGAAAGGCACGTTGTTCCCGAAGGCCTCGAAGGCCTTGAGCAGGTCCTCGTCAGTGCCGTAGTGGTCCATGTGCTCGCGATCAATGTTGGTGATGACGCCAATGATCGGATCCAGCGCCAAGAAGGAGCCGTCGGACTCGTCGGCTTCGACCAACAGGTAGTCGCCCTGGCCGAGGCGCGCACTAGAGCCAATCGAGGCAACCCGCCCGCCAATCACCACGGTGGGATCCTTGCCGCCCGCGCCCAACACTGCCGCGCAGATCGACGACGTGCTGGTCTTGCCATGGCTGCCAGCCACCGCGATGCCGTACTTCACCCGCATCAGCTCGGCCAGCAGCTCGCCGCGGGCAATCACCGGGAGCTTCCGGCGGCGCGCCTCCGCCAATTCAGGATTGTTGGCCTGAATGGCGGAACTGGTGACCACAGCCTCCGCCTCTCCGACTTGGTCGGCGCTGTGCCCGACCCAGATGGTGGCTCCCAGTTCGCGCAGCCGACTCACGATCGGAGATTCGCGCAGGTCCGAGCCGGTCACGGTGTAGCCGAGGTTGAGCAGGATTTCGGCGATCCCGCTCATGCCGATGCCACCGATGCCGATGAAATGCAGCCGCCTCTGCCGGAACGCTTCCTTGTTGAAGGGCATCGCTAGTTCAGTCCTCCTGATCGCGCAGCCGCCTGCGCGACCGCGTCGGCCGCGTCTTCGGCCGCCCCCCTCGGAGACAGCTTGGCGAGCGCGCGGGACATGCGCTGCAAGCGGCTGGGGTCTGCGGAAAGGGCGTCAATCTCGCGCACCATGCGCTCGCCCGTCCATTCCGAGTCGTCGCACAAGAGCGCGCCGCCCGCATCGGCGACCGCGGCCCCGTTCGCCTGTTGGTGGTTGTCCGCCGCGAACGGAAACGGCACCAGCACCGCCGGCTTGCTGGCGGCGCACAGCTCGGCAATGACCGACGCGCCGGCTCGGCAGACCACGAGGTCGGCCTGAGAGAACAGCCGTGGCATGTTGTCGAAGAAGGCCGCAGCTTCGGCCTCAACGCCAGCTTCGCGATAGGCGGCCGACACCCCCTCGGCATCTCGCTCGCCGGTCTGGTGCAGCAAGCGCGGGCACTGCCGGCCCTCGCCGCGCCAGATTCGGACCGCCTCCAAGGCGGCTTCGTTCAAGCGGACCGCGCCTTGGCTGCCGCCCAGGATGAGCACCGTAAAGGGCTCGCCAGGCGCCTTTTCCCGCGCCTCGAAGAATTCCTTGCGGACCGGCAGTCTCGCCAACTGGCAGGAGGCGGCTCGGAATCTGTTCGCAGCCCTTGGGTGGCATACCAGCGCCCGCCGCGCTACCAGCGCCGCCATGCGATTGGCCAGACCGGGCCGGGCATTGGGCTCGAGCAGGACGAGCGGCACATCCAGCAGCGCACTGGCCAGCACCAGGGGGCCGGCCGCGTACCCGCCCAAGCTGAGAGCGGCCGCGGGCCGGTACCTGCGAACCAAGCCTGCCGCTGCGGACAGCGCGGCGGGCAACAACAGCAGGGTGGCCAGGCGCCGGCGCAGCGACACGCGGTTCAACGCTCCGATAGGCACGTGCCGCAGGTCGAATCCGGCGGCCGGGACCAGCCGATTCTCGAAGCCGCGGGCCGTGCCGACAAACACGCACACCCATCCCCGCTGACGCAGCTCCTTGGCCACTTCCAAGCCCGGAATGACGTGTCCGCCGGTGCCTCCGGCGGCGATCAGCACGCACCGCTCTGTAGTGGACCGCGTCATGACTGGCTCAACCTGCTGACGGACAGCAACCCGCCTGAAGCCGCGAGTGTCGTCCAGAGCGAAGACCCGCCGTAGCTGATGAACGGAAGCGGCATTCCCTTGGTCGGGAGCATGCCCAGCACCACTCCCATGTTGAGCATGGCTTGGCTCGCGATCATCACCGTGACCCCGGCGGCCAAGTAGAAGCCGAAACGATCGGGAGCGTTCGTGGCAGCGCGCAAGCCGCGCCACAAGATCACCGCAAAGCCCGCCACCAGAAGCACCGTGCCGATCAGGCCGAGTTCCTCGCCAACCATGGCGAACATGAAGTCCGAATGCGCCTCGGGCAGGAAGTCCATCTTCTGCTTGCCGGCCATCCAGCCTTTGCCCAGCAGGCCCCCCGATCCGACAGCGATCCTGGATTGGATGATTTGGAAGCCACCGCCCAAGGGATCCGCTTCTGGGTCAAGGAACACCAGCAGCCGCTTCACGCGGTAGGGCTCCATCAACACGAACCCGCTCAGCAGCGCCACCGCGGCGAGCGCCGCGGAAGCAAGCCTGCGGAGCGGCACTCCGGCCAGAAAGATCAAGGTGCCGGCCAAGAGCACCAAGCAGGCCGTCGTGCCGAAGTCCCTGCCGGCGATGATCAGGCCAGCGAGCAGGGAAACCACCAGAACCGGCATCAGCAGCGTCCGTCCCAGATGCACCTTGTCCCGGCAGCGGTCGAAGTGATACGCCAAGTACAGGATGATCGCGGGCTTGGCCAGTTCCGATGGTTGCAGCGAGAGCGGGCCCAATCGGAGGAATCGCCGCGTGTTCGCCCCGGTGCCCAAGCCCGCGGCCACCACCAGCATCAGCACGGCGATGGCCAATACCGCGTAGACGACCCGCGGGTCCTGCAACGATCGGTAGTTGAGGAACATCAGCCCGTACATCAGGGCCAGCCCGATCACGGCGGCAATCAGCTGCTTCACGAAATGTGCCGAACCCGAGATCGCGGTGGAGGCCGTGGCGCTGTAGACCATCAACAGCCCGAATAGCACCATCGAGAGGATCGTCCAGATCAGCACGCGATCAAAGCGAAGCATCAGCGGCATGCCCCACCCCCAAGCCCCGCGACGATACGGCGGAAGTCGAGCCCACGCTGGATGTAGTTCGGATACTGGTCAAAGCTGGCACATGCCGGCGCGAGCAAGACCGTGTCACCCGGTTCCGCCCGGGCTGCTGCGTGGTCCAGCGCGGCTCGGAGCGTGCGCGCCTCGACTACGGGAACGGCCCCGCCTAGGTGATCCCGTATCAGCGGTGCGGCTTCGCCGATCAACAAGGCCTCGCGCGCGTTGCGCCGCAAGACCGACGCCAGCGGGGCGTAGTCCGAGCCCTTGTCGTACCCGCCGAGAATCGCCCACAGGCCGCGGGGGAAGGAGCCGCACGCCTTGACAGCGGCGGCGACATTGGTCGCCTTGGAATCGTTGTAGTAGTCGACTCCGCGAATCGTGGCGACGAACTCCATGCGGTGCTCGACGGGCTGGAAAGACTTGAGCGCTCGGCCGATCACCTCGACGCTCACGCCTGCCAAGGCGCACGCCGCGACGGCCGCCAGTGCGTTCTCCAAGTTGTGCTCGCCGCGGATCGGCAGGTCTGTCTCGGCGACATCCTCTCCCCGATAGCGGATCCGGCCCTGGGCGGCGCAGGCATCAACGCCCTCGGCGCAGCGGATTCCGAATCGAACCACCGCGCCGCGGGCCGCCGGTTCCATGGCGCGGCAGTGCGGGTCGGCCGCGTTGAACACTGCGGTGTCCCCGGAACGCTGGTTGCGCAATATGCGTGCCTTGGCCGCGGCGTAGTCGGCGAAGTCGCGGTGCCTGTCCAAGTGATCCGGCGTCACGTTGAGCACGGTGGCAACGTGACACCGGAACGACGCGGCCGCCTCGAGCTGGAAACTGGACAGTTCGAGCACGTGCCAGTCCTCGGAACGGGAACCGTCGGCTATCTCGAGCACCGGGGTGCCGACGTTGCCGGCCAGCCGGCCGGATACGCCCGCTCGGCGCAGCACGTGATCGATCAACGAAACGGTCGTGGTCTTGCCATTCGTGCCGGTCACGCCGATCACGCGCCCGCGCAGCGCGCCAGCCGCGAGTTCGAGCTCGCCACACACCGCGACGCCCCGCTGGCGGGCGGACACCAGGCCGGGCAGGTCCCACGGCACTCCAGGCGAGGGCACGATCAGATCCTGCCCGGCCAGCAGGGCATCGGGGTGCCCGCCGAAGTGCAGGCGCACCGGCAAGTGCTCGAGCGAGGCCGTCGCGGCGGCCAGCTCGCTCTTCGCGCGAGCGTCCGCAGCGGCGACGACGGCACCGCGCGCGAGGAGAAAGCGCACGGCCGCCAGGCCTGACTTGCCCAGCCCCAGGACCAACGCTCGCCTGCCTTGCAACGTCATCGCAGCTTGAGGGTGCTCAAGGCCATCAGCGCCATGATCAAACCCACGATCCACAACCGCGTGATGATCTTGGACTCCGGCCAGCCGAGCTGTTCGAAGTGATGGTGGATGGGCGACATGCGGAAGATGCGCTTGCCCGTGAGCTTGAAACTGCCCACCTGCAAGATGACAGACACCGTCTCGATCACGAACACGGCCCCGATCAGCAGCAGCACGACTTCCTGCTTCGCCAGCACGGCCACGGTGGCGAGTGCTCCGCCGAGGCTGAGCGAGCCCACGTCGCCCATGAAGATCTCCGCGGGGTGGGCGTTGTACCACAGGAACGCCAGACTGGCTCCGACAATGGCACCGCAGAAGATCGTCAGCTCCGCCGCCAGCGGGACGCTGGGCACGTCCAGATAGGCGGAGATCTCGGCGTGCCCTGCCACATACGCGAGAATCGCCAGCGCACCGGCACAAACGACCGTCAATCCAATGGCCAAGCCGTCCAGTCCATCGGTCAGGTTGACGCCGTTGGCGGTGCCGGCCAGCACGAAGAACAGCCACCCGAAGAAGCCCACATAGGCGAACGGAAGCGTTACCGGACTACCCAGCAACGACTGGATGACCAGCTCTGGCTGAAGGTTCTTCGCGAACGGCAGCGACAGCTCCGTCGAATAGTCCCCGCGGCTGCTCAGCCCGATCAGGACCAGCCCGATGAGCAGGGTCAGGACGATCTGAAAGCCGAGCTTTTGCCTCGATGTCAAGCCCAGGTTCTGTTTCTTGGCCAACTTGTTGTAGTCATCCAAGAACCCGATCAGCCCGAATCCGACGAACGCCACCAGCGCGATTCCAACGTACACGTTGCTCAGGTCGGCCCACAGCAGCGTCGGAATGATGGTGGCCATTCCGATCAGCAGCCCGCCCATGGTCGGGGTCCCCGCCTTCCACTGGTGCGACTGCGGGCCTTCGGCCCGGATGTACTGGCCGATCTGCGCTGAGCGCAACCGTCGGATCAGCCAAGGGCCGATCAACAGCCCGATCAGCAACGCCGTGAAGGTCGCCATGGTCGTGCGGACAGTGATGTAGCCGAAGACGCGCAACGCTCCGAATGCGGAGGACAGCGGCTCGAAGAGAAGCTCGTACAGCATGCGGACTTACGCTGCCTCCCTGCCCTCGGAAACCGCCGCGCCAAGGCAGCCGCAAACGATATCCCGTGCCCGCTCGAGCTGCACACCGCGCGATGCCTTGAACAGCACTGCATCGCCCCGGCGCAGCATTCCCTTCAAGGCGGATGCGGCTGATTCGGGAGAGGCGTGGAACTCCGCCGAGACCCCTGCTGCCGCGGCGATCTCGGCGGCATCCCCGGCAACGGCAACCAAGTGGTCGATGCCGGCCCGTCCCACGGCAGCCCCTACGCGGCGGTGCAATTCCCGCGACTGGGCACCGAGCTCGCGCATCTCGCCCAAGACCGCGATCCGGCGCGACGCCGGGGTGCCGCGCAAGACCTCCAACATGGCTTCCATGGCGGGCGGGCTCGCGTTGTAGCAGTCGTCGATGAATGTGATGCCTGCGATCCGGCGGACGATCCCTCGCATGGCGGAGGGCCGGAGGCCTCTCAGTGGCTCGCCGAGGCGCTCGGGAGCGACACCCAGGGCCGCGGCAGCAGCGGCAGCAGCCAAGACGTTGTAAACGTTGTGCCGGCCGGCCAGCGGCGAATGCATCGGATGGCCATTGAGCCGGAAGCGCGCGCCATCGGAGCCCAGCAGCTCGACATCCTCGGCCCGCAGGTCGGCAGGGCGCTCAATGCCATAGGTTACGACCGTTCCGGAGTGTCGGTCGCGAAACGCCGCCACGCGGTCGTCGTCCGCATTGAGCACGGCCGTGCCCGCTGGCGCCAGTGCCTCGACCAAGCGTCCCTTCTCCGCCGCGATCTCTTCAACGGAGGCGAAATTCCCGACGTGAGCGGTGCCAACGTTGGTCACGACGCTCACGTCCGGCGCGGCAATCTCCCCGAGCGGGCGCATCTCGCCGACCCTGTTGATCCCGATCTCGACCACTGCCGTGCGAACTTGATCGGGGATCCTGAGCAGCGATAGGGGCAAGCCGTATTCGTTGTTGAGGTTGCCCTGCGACTTTGCAACCGGCAGGATGGCCTGCAGCAGCTCCGCAAGGATGTCCTTCGTGGTGGTCTTGCCGCTGCTGCCAGTCACGGCGACGACTGTTCCGCCCCACCGCCTGCGAGCTCTGGCCGCAAGCCGGCCCAGGGCGAGCGACGTGTCCGCCACCCGCAGCAGCGGGCCCTCACCGCGGTAGTCGCTCTGGACGACCGCGGCGGCCGCGCCTTTGGCAAGTGCGTCGGGGACGTAGTCATGGCCATCGTTCGACGGCCCGCGAATCGCGAAGAACAGCTCCCCGGCCTTCACGCTGCGCGAATCGATCGAACATCCACGTGCCGTCCCGGAGGCACCCTCGTCAGGCAGGCCCAGCCATGCGCGAATCTGGGACAGCTGCAGCGTCATGCCCTGAAGTACCCCTTGGCGTGCAGAGCCGCCCGAACGGCCTTGCGGTCGTCGAACGGGAGCGTGCCTTCGCGCGTGGTCTGCGTAGTCTCGTGCCCCTTGCCCGCGATCAGCACGATGTCTCTGCAGCGCGCCTCGTACAGCACGCCCTTGATGGCTTCCGCCCGGTCAGGGTGGACCGTCCACGCATCGCTGGCCTGTCTCAGCCCTGTGGCCACCTCTTGGATGATGGCTAGCGGATCCTCGCTGCGAGGATTGTCGGAAGTCAGCATCACGAAGTCGCTCAGCTCCCCGGCGATATTCCCCATGGGAGCCCGCTTGGTCCGGTCCCTGTCCCCGCCGCAGCCAAACAGCGTCAAGACTCTTCCGGGCGGGTCCTTGCGCTGAACGATCTCCCTAGCCGCTTCGATCGAGCGGTGCAGGGCGTCGGGAGTGTGGGCGTAGTCCACGACCACCAAGAACGGCTGGCCGCAGTCGACAGTCTCGAAGCGCCCCGGCGCCGGCGGCACCGCCACCAGCCCCGCTTCGATCTCGGCCGCGCCCAAGCCGTGGCACTGGGCGGTGCCCACCGCGGCGAGAATGTTGTCCACGTTGAAATCGCCGATCAGGTTCGACTCCACTCGAATCCGGCCCGCCGGCGATTCGACGTTGAAGCGGACGCCCCTGGCGTCCGACTCAACCCCCGAGGCCCGCACGTGTGCCTCCGAGCCCCGGCCGTAGGAAAGCAACCGCGAACCGGCCAGCTTGAGCAACTCCCGCCCCGCCTCGTCGTCCGCGTTGATGACAGCGTTGAGCGGCGGCCGCGCGCCGGCGCCCACGAACAGGCGCCTCTTCGCGGCAGCGTAGGACTCCATGTCTCCGTGGAAGTCGAGATGCTCCCTGGAGAGGTTGGTAAAGACCGCCGTATGGAACTCGATTCCGTAGATGCGCGCGAGAGCAAGGGCGTGCGAAGAGGCCTCGATGGTGGCGTGGCTGCCGCCGATCTGGCGCAGTTCCGCGAGCGATCGAACGATATCCAGCGACTCGGGCGTCGTGTTGACCGACCTTGCGACCCGATCGCCGATGCGCTGCTCGATCGTGCCCAGCAAGGCCGTGGTCTTGCCGACCGACCGGAGCAGCGCATCGAGCAGATGCACCGTCGAGGTCTTGCCGTTCGTCCCGGTGACGGCCGTGATGCTGACGTCACGGTCCGGACGCCCGTAAGAACGCAGCGCCGCCATCGCCAGGGCGCGGCGGCCGTGCGACACCCGCGCCCATCGCGTTTCCAGTCCGTTGGGAGCGTTGCGCTCGCTAACGATGGCCGCGGCGCCGTCCCGGAGGGCGGCGGGCACGAACTCGTGGCCATCGACGCGCTCGCCGGGAAAGGCAAAGAACGCCTCGCCCGCCAAGAGCTCGCGCGAATCGTACTGCAGACCGGTGACTTCCAGGTCCGGCACCGGACCGACTGCACTGCCCTCCAACATCGCAGGCAGCCTCATCCGCCACCCTCGCCGGCCGGATGTGAGGCGTCGCGCAGTTCAACCCTCTCCGTGCCGAAAACGACCTTGATCGGATCGCCCGTGGGCAAGGCCTCGTTGGGTCCCGGGTATTGCCGCTGGGCAAATCCGCTGCCGTGCGGCTCGATCGGGATGCCGCGCTGGGCTCCCAGCGCAAACACCTCGCGCATCGTTAGCCCCAGCACGTCGGGAGCGGTGAGCGACTCGCCGTACGGCTCCCGAGCGAGAGTCACTGTCGCGACTGATTCTGCCTGCCGCGACATGTCGTCGGCCACAGTTTCGGCAGCGGGAGCTTCCCGTCCTGCCGGCCCCAACCCTGGCCCTGCGCCGTTCCGGCCCGGAAAGATCGGCTCGTCCCCGACGTCATTGGCCCTGCCCTCGATGAAGTCCGCCAGCAGCGCCGCGTCGACCTCAGCCGGCGAGCGCACTGGGAGCGACGGGATCCGCGACGGCGGCACGTCCAAGACGCGCAGAGCCTGCCGCACGACGGTCGAGAACACCGGCGCGGCGATTCGTCCGCCGTAGTAGAACTGGCCGCGCGGATCGAACAGCATCACCACGCCCACCACGGCCGGATTGTTGACTGGCGCGAAGCCGCAGAAGCTGGCCAAGTACATGCCGTCCCTGTACGAACGGCTGACCGGATTGATCATTTGGGCCGTGCCGGTCTTGCCCGCCACGCGATAGCCCTGGATCTGTGCGAGGCGGCCAGTGCCGCTCTGGACGACCTGCTCCAGAATCGCCTGCATCGTCGCGGCGGTGTCCTGGCTGATCACGCGCTCGGGCGCCGGTCGGTCTAGCGGCACTTCCTGCGCGCCGCTCTCCCGAATCGCGCGGACTATCCGGGGGTTGACCCGGACTCCCCCGTTGGCGATCGTCCCGAACAGGCCGGCCATCTGCACGGCGGTCACGCCGATCTCCTGTCCCATCGAGAGAGACGCTAGCGAAGCATCGGACCACCTCTCCAACGGCCGGACCAGCCCGTGGATCTCGCCCGGGAGGTTGACGCCCGTCTTGGCGCCGAACCCGAAGCGGCGGATGTAGTCGTGCAACTTCTCCGACCCGACCCGGTAGCCGATCTTGATCGTGCCGATGTTGCTCGACTTCATCAGCACCTGCGGCATCGTCAGGATTCCGTACGGGTGGTGGTCGCGGATCCGCCGCCGGTCAATCCACATGCCACCCATCTCGCAATCGAACTCATCGTCGACGCTCACCAACCCCTCCTCCAAGGCCGCCGACGCGGTCAGGACCTTGAAGGTGGACCCTGGTTCGACCATGGCACTGACCGCAAAGTTACGTAGATTCTCGAGATCCTCCTTGGTTCGCGAAAGATCGTTGGGATCGAACCGAGGCCAGCTGGCCATGGCGAGGATTTCCCCGCTGTCAGGGCGCATCAGGACGATCGTTCCCGACCGGGACTTCGTTTCGCGCACGGCGCGCTCGAGTTCCAGGTCGGCCAATGACTGCAACTCCAGATCGAGGTTGAGCAACACGTCGCTGCCGGGCTTGGGCGCTTGCAGCACTTGCCAGCCGTAGCGTCGCTGCAGAGCGTCGTATTGCATCAGGCCGCGTCCCGGCGTGCCGTGCAATCGGCTCTCGAACTTCTGCTCCAGGCCGGCTTGGCCTGTGTGGTCGATGCCTACGGTGCCCAGCACCTGGGCCGCCACAGAGCCATAGGGATAGTAGCGGCGGCTCTCTTGCTCGAACTGCAGGAAGTCCAGACCCAGAGCTCGCGCGCGCTGCGCTTCGGCCAAGGTGACCGTGCGCTTGACCCACTGGAACCCGCCCCGCTCGATCCGCCTGCGCAGCGCGTGTTCGTCCACGGCGACGGCCTCGGCCAGAGCGGCCGCCACAGCCGGTGGGTCGGACACGTGGTCGGAGAAGATGCCGATGGAGTCCATCTGCATGCTCAGGGCCAGCTCTCGCCCGCGGCGATCGATGAGATGCCCCCTGCGCGCGGGAATGTCCACGCTACCGACGTGCTGGCGCATCGCCTTGGCGTAGAGTTGTTCGTGCTGGAGGACCTGCAAGTCGACCAGCTTGGCGAGGACGAGAAGGAACGCTCCCACCGCGACGCAGGCCACGGCCAGCACGCGACGCCTGGTGCGCGAGCCGAGCAGCCGCCTTACAGACGCCGCAGCGCCGCCTGCCCACTGCGCTCTGACCATCAATTTCACCGCTGGCTCTTTGCTTGCCCCCTATTGCCTCCAACGCTCGGCATAAACCGGTGGAATCCCGCAGCCTCGCTGAGAAGTCACTCGCCCGACCGCAGCAATCGCGCCACGGTCGCATCCGACTCGCCGTCTCCCGGCGGCAGCGCGAACCAGCTATAACTGTCTGGCTCGGTCTGTCGCAACCCCATCTGCTCGGCCAGCGCCGCGACACGGCGCAGGTCTTCCAACCGCCCGCGCTGGATCTTCAGCTCGTCGCGCACGGCCTGCAACTGTCCCGCCCGCTGGCGGAGCGCCTCCTGCTTGTAGCCAGACTGGGTGACCAATCGCTGCGGCCCCCACAGCAAGATGGCCAGCACCAGCAGGAACAGGCCGAGGCTCAGACCGACGCGCCAGACTTCCCGGTCCCGCGGGTCGTGCCTGTAGCGGATTCCGCTGTTATCGATTCGCTTCGGATACAGCGGCACGCCGCCGATCGACATCGACTGCGCTTGAGCTTCTACAGGCGGGGTGGCGCCGCTGGGTGCGGACCGGCTGGGCGTGGCGTGCTCCTTGGGCGCGCCACGCCGGCCGTGGTGGGATCGTCGTCCCAGCGGCGCCTTCTTCGTTAGTACCTTCTCCATTGCTAACCGATCCTCTCTCTAGGCGGAAAACGCCATCTCCGTGCGCTGCACCGCTCGCAAGCGGGCGCTTCGGCTGGCTGGATTCCGTCGCACCTCCTCCTCGGACGGGCGCAAGACCCGGCGCGTCAGAAGGCGATATATCCCGGCCTTGGCAAGCTGCCGGAAACTCTGCTTCACCAAGCGGTCTTCTCCGCTGTGAAAGCTCAACACGACGAAGCGTCCGCCCGGAGCGAGCAGGCGCGGAACCTCGGCGAGCAGCTTGCCTAGCTCGCCAAGCTCGTCGTTCACTGCCATGCGCAGTGCCTGAAAAGTCTTGGTTGCGGGGTGGATGCGCCCGGCTGCGCTGCGCGGCACAGCCGCCGCGACGACTTCGGACAGGTGTGCGGTGTCGCGAATCGGACGCGCTCGGACGACAGCGCGGGCGATGCGGCGGCTGAAGCGCTCGTCCGCCAGACCGTACAGCGTGTCGGCCAGGTCGCCTTCGCCGCCCCGATTGACGAACTCGTCGGCTTGCAGCGCCTGGCGGCGGTCGAAGCGCATGTCCAGCGGGCCGGGGTTCCGCAGGCTGAAGCCCCGGCGCCCGTCGTCGAGCTGCAGACGCGACAGGCCCAGATCCGCCAAGACCCCGACCAGCGGCAGGCAGTCCTTGGCCGCTTGGGCCAGCTTGGAGAATCCGCCGTGAAAGTACCGGACCCGACTGCCGAACTCGGACAGCTGCGTCCGGCAGCGCCGCAGGGCATCCTCGTCCCGGTCGATCGCGATCAGCGTGCATCCGGCCGCGCGTTGCAGGATGCGCCGCGCGTGCCCGCCCGCCCCCGCAGTACAATCGCAGTAGACTCCGCGCGGGATCGGGTCGCCTTGGCCGAACAGGTAGCGTTCCATCTCGTCTGCCATCACGGAGTAGTGTCCGAGACTTGCCTCCATCACAGTCCCAACTTGTTCGCGCCGTAGGCCAAGTCGTCCACCGTCGGCTTGTTGGACTCAACGCGCTGCTTGAAGGTCTCCTCGCGCCACACGACCAAGTGGTGGTTGCGCCATTGGATCTTGACCGGGCCGGTGAAATCCGTCTCGTCGCGCAGTGCCGCGGGCAACAGCAACCGGCCTTGGCCATCGATATCCTCGGGCTTGCCGTAGTTGTTTGCCTGCATCAGAAGCCTGTTGTTCGCTTGTCCATCGGTGGCGGCATCGCCCGAGGCCAGCTGCGTCAGGATCTTGGCCCACTCCTCGGACGGAAAGACCTTGATCTCCTCGCCGTCCAGGCTTGTGACGAAGACGTCCGTGTCGGCCGCTGCACCGGGCGTGCGCTCGGCCGAGCCACAGCGCTCCCTGAGCTTGCGATACACCGATGCCGACAGCTTCAGCCGGCCCTTGGCGTCGACTCTGCCTGTCTCCGTGCCCCAAAACATGGTGCGATCACCCTCGTGGACAGAGGCGAGCGCGTTCCGCAGGTTCCAACCGCATTAGCGGGCAAGTTCCCATTTGGACCACTTTGCTCTACTCCTAACCACTTTCGACCACAACATTATCGGAAGCTTAAAATCCCCCTGTCAAGGCCGAATCCCAAAGAAGATTCGGCTCCGTGAAGATTTACTAGATATGGGGTGCGATTGACTGCAAACGACTATCAGTAGTACATCTTGTACGCTCAAACTAGGCCGAACTAGAGCCGAACCCCGGGATTGGGGCCGGGGCACAACGCCGCGAGGCCCGGCATTGACTATTTGCGACAATGTGGGCGGCGTATCGAGGCTGTTTCCAGACCATCTGCGCAGAAGGAGGATCCGACCACCATGAAGCTGGGCTTGGTTACGTACAACGTCGGTCGCGACTGGGATGTCGAGACCATCATCGAGCAGCTCGAGGCGGCACGCTTCGAAGCTGTCGAATTGCGCAGCACGCATCGCCACGGGGTGGAACCGGGGCTGCCGCAAGCGGAGGTCGAGCGCGTCCGCTCGCGCTTCCAGAACAGCCGGGTGCGGCTGCTGAGCCTGGGCTCGGCCTGCGAGTTCCACTCTCCCGACGAGGCCGAACGGCGGGCAAACGTGGAGCAGACCGCCGGCTTCGTCGAGCTCGCGCACGACCTAGGCTGCTGGGGCGTCAAGGTGCGCCCGAACGGGCTGCCGGAGGGAGTCCCCCACGACGTCACGATCCGTCGGATCGGCGAGGCGCTGCAGGCGTGCGGCGAGCACGCGCTGCGCTACGGGATCGAAATCTGGGTCGAGGTCCACGGCCGCCAGACCCAGCAGCCCGAAGTCATGCGGCAGATCATGGACGCCTGCGGCCACCCGTCGGTCGGGATCTGCTGGAACTCGAATCCGACCGATATCCGCAACGGGACCATCAAGCCGGCCTTCGACCTGCTCAAGGACTTCATCCGCAACGTCCATATTCGCGACCTGCCAGACTACCCCCATCGCGAGCTGTTCCGGCTGCTGGCCTCGATCGGCTACGACCGGTACACTCTCGCCGAGACATCCCAGAGCTGCGAGCCGGAGCGCTACCTGCGCTTCTACCGGGCCCTTTGGCAGGAACTAGTGGGCGACGCGCGAGCCTGACTGCGCGCGGCAAGGTTCAGTTCGGCGCGAAGTTGATCGTCGGAGGATCCAGCTCGATCCACAGCGGATCGCCGTTCGCGCCATTGATGGTGTAGCGCAAGATCACGCCGCCTGGCTGCGTGTAAGAGCGGCCCAGCGAGTAACGGGAAAGCTCCCCGAATGGCGCTTCCGGCCCCCAGTCTTCCAAGAACTCCTCGTACGGGTAGTAGCGGCAGGGCTCCTCGACAGAACAACCCCACATGCGGTAGGCCTCTTCGTAGCGGCGCTCTTGGAGCAGCTCGAAGAAAGCCCTCGCCTGGCGCTCCTCCTGCCAGTTGCGGAAGAACATGTAGTAGACCCCGCCCAGCAGGGCCCCCACCGCCAAGGCGATCAGCACGGCCTTGACGATGCGCTCGAACAGAACACGCTGGCTGCCGTAGGCACCTAGGTAGTCCATGCGAGCGGAGCGGGCAATCAGTTAGCCGGGTGTTTGGCGTCGTAGGCCTGCGTGGCTTCAGCGGTCAGGTCGATCAAGGGATCAGCGGCCAACACGCCCGAGCTGTCGACGATCAGGTCGAAGCCCTTCTCCGCGCGCAAGCCCTGGACGATTTCCCGCATGCGACCGCTCGCGGCGGTGAGGATGTTCTGACGGTCGAACTCGACATCAGACTGGAGGTCCTCCGTCATCCGCTGGGCCCTGGTCTGCTTGCGCTGGCCCTCGACCTGCAGCTGGGCCAGCTCGGCTCCGGTGGCGCCTTGGATCTTCGCCTGAAGCTCTTGCAGCTCCGCCGAGAGCGCGTTCAGCTCCTCTTGGCGGTTCTGGTACTTGGCTTCGAGCGCCGCCGATTCCTTCTGCATGTCGGCGGTCGAGAGCAATGCCTCTTGGAAGTTGATGACGGCCACCTTCGCCTGGGCTTCCAGCTGGCTGGGCCAGGCGCAAAGCAACGCAGCCGGCACCAGCACGAAGGCTCGCATTCGCATGGGGTTCCATCGTTGCAACATCGTCGGTGTTCCTCGAATCCCTATTTTGGCATGCCGCGCACGCTCGATTCCACAGGGCGGCCCCGTCTCGGTGCCCGCAGTCCCATCGGCCGGGCCAGACAGGACGGCGGCGCCGATCAAGGCGAGAAGAACTGGCGCGCCAAGTCGTTGTACATCACGACCCCGAACAAGAGGATGATGAAGACCAACCCGGCCTGCGTGATGCGCTGCCTGACCTTCATGCTCACGTCACGACGCAGCATGGATTCGACGAACAGCAGCAAGATCTGACCTCCGTCGAGCACCGGCACGGGCGCGAGATTGATGACCCCGAGGTTGACGCTGATCAGCGCCATGAACTGGACCAAGGCGGCGAGCCCGAAGGACGCCGCGGCTTGGGTGTGCTCGTAGATCCCCACCGGCCCTTCAAGGTTCGTCACGGCCATGTCGCCCGTGACCAGCTTGCCGAGAGATCGGAAGATGATGCTCGCGAATCCCAGATTCTCCTCTATCGACACGCCGACAGCTGCACTGAAGGACAGCTCCTCTTCGATCCGCTCGCGGATGGGCCGCATTACGATCCCGAGCCGCCATCCTTCCGCGTGCTCTGCCGGCCGAAGTTCCAGAGACCGCCGCTCGCCCTCCCGCTCGATTTCGAGCAGCAACGGTCTCCCGTCCGAACCGCCAACGATCTCGGCGACCTGCTCCACGGCGATGATCTCGGAGCCGTCGATGCTCGCAAGTACGTCGCCGACCTCGATCCCGGAGCTGGCTGCCGGCGACCCCGGGACTAGCTCGACCAGTTCCACCCGATGGGCCGCGCTCCACCCGGGGTCGGGCACGCCGCGCTCCCCCCGCATCTCGGGAATCGTGATGCGGGTGTCCAGCTCGGCGCCGCCTCGCTCCAGCGTCATGACCGCCTCGTTCTCCTGAACGAGCGTCGAGGCGACGATCAAGTCCTTCCAAGTCGGCGTCTCCACGCCGTCGATGGAGCGAACCACGTCATTCGTCCGAATCGCAGCGCGGTCCGCCGCCGAGCCCGGCCTGACATAGCCGATCCGGGCGGCTTCCTCCAAGTAGGCGGCCCGCGAGTACTGGTGCATGTAGACGCCGGCCAGCAGGCCGATCGCGAGGATGAAGTTGAAGGCAGGGCCCGCAGCGAGGATGATCAGGCGCTGCCAGCGCGGCTTCGCCGAGAACCCGTCTGGTTCGTAGACCGCTTCGTCGGCCAGAGCATGGCCGGCCATTTTCACGTAGCCGCCTAGCGGCAGCAGGCAAACCTTGAAGTCCGTGCCGTTGTGGTCGAATCCCAGCAGCTTGGGGCCGAAGCCGATCGAGAAGCTCTCGACCTTGACTCCGAAATATCGAGCTGCCAAGTAGTGCCCCAGCTCGTGAAACACCACCAAGACGCTCAGGACGAGGATGAAATTGACCATTGGGCGAGTTCCAGACTCAGGCCGGCACCTGGCCTACGCGGGTCGGGGGGGCGCAATTGGCGACCAAGGCAGCGGCGTAAGCGCGTGCATCGCGGTCGCACTCCATGACGTCCTCGATTCCGGAAACCGGCCGCGCCGCGCCCCACTCCAAGGTTCGCTCGACCACGCCATGAATGTCCAAGTAGGCTATCCGGCCCGCCAAGAAGGCCCCTACGGCAACCTCGTCGGCGGCGTTGAGCAGGCAGCCGGACGGGCCACCCGCGCGCAACGCTTCATACGCTAGCGCCAGCAGCGGGAACTTCGAAAGGTCAGGCGCCTCGAAGTCCAATTGTGGCACGCTGCCCCAGTCCATGCGCTCGCGCGGACTGGGTTCCCGCGCCGGGAATGTCAAGGCGTAGCGGATCGGCAGCTTCATGTCAGGCGGGCTGAGCTGCGCAATCATCGAGCCGTCCACGAATTCGACCATGGCATGAACGATCGACTGCGGATGCACGACCACCTCCACCCGCTCCGGCGGCAGGGCGAACAGGTGGCAGGCTTCGATAACCTCAAAGCCCTTGTTCATCATCGTGGCCGAGTCAACGGTGATCCGGCTGCCCATGTTCCAGGTCGGGTGGCGCAGGGCGCTGGCTGGCGTGACATGCGCCAGCTGCTCCGCGGGCGTGCTGCGGAAGGGCCCTCCGGAAGCCGTCAGGATGATCCTCTCCACTTCGTCGGGCCGCCCGGCTCGCAGGCACTGCTGGATCGCGTTGTGCTCGCTATCGACCGGCAACAGATCCGCGCCGGACTCCCGGGCGGCCCGCATCACGGCCTCCCCGGCGGCCACGAGCACCTCTTTGTTGGCCAGGGCGACGCGCCGACCGTCTCGCACCGCCGCGTACGTCGCCGCCAGGCCGGCGACCCCGACCGCGGCCGAGACCAGCACGTCGGAGTCGATCCCGACCGCGGCCTCGTGGTTCCCGTCGGGCCCGCACACGCAGCGCGGGGAATAGCCCGGAATGCCGGCGATGCTGTCGCGCAACCCTGCGAGAGACTCCTCGTCGGCCACCGAGAGCAGGCGCGGCCGAAATTCGGCAGCCTGGCGCGCAAGTTCGGCGACGTTGCGCCCCGCGGCAAGCGCGACCACCTCGACCTCGCTGTCGATCTCGCGCACCACCTGCAGGGTGTTGCGCCCGATCGAGCCAGTGGACCCGAGCAACGCGAGCCGCATCAGGGCTGCCCCCCAGGCGCCGCATCCCGCCGCCTTGGCATGCCGAGGCTAGCCGGGGTCATGGCACAGATCGCAGTCGTTCGGCGCATTGTTGCGAGCGTGGCATTCCATGCAGGCTGCCATCGTAGTGGGCTTCTCTTGGAACAGGACCTCGCGCTGCGCCACCGGACCGTGGCACGTCTCGCACTCGACGCCGGCGTCTTCCACGTGCGAGGCGTGCGAGAACCAGACGAAGTCCGGCACTCGGTAGATCCGGTTCCAGGGCACGGCCGTGCCCTCGGAGCTGAGTTTGGCCAGCAGTTGGATGTGCGGGCTCTCGGTCTTGATCGACGCATGACAGGCCATGCAGGTCGCCTCCGCGGGATAGCCGGCGGTAAAGCCGGGATCCGCGATGGCATGACAGTCGCGGCACTGGATGCCCAGCGCGACATGCGTCTTGTGGCTGTACGGCAGGGGCTGCTCGACTGGCACGGGCGCGGGCTGCTCGTCGGCCGGAGCTTCGGGTTCCTGAGGATAGGCCGGCTGCACTGCCCCCAACGCCAAGCCCAGCGGCAGGGCGCAGATTCGCGCTAGGAGCTTAGCGGTACTCATTCGGCGCCTCTCGGTCAGGCATCGCTAGCGCAGCGGAAGCCCAAGTTGGCAGTGGCGCTGTCCGGCGTGTTGGACGTGCGCGCGGCCACGCGATAGCGGTTGCAATAGGAAGCGTGGCACAAGAAAGACCCGCCGCGCATGACCCTGGCCGTCCCGTTGGACGGACCGACCGGATTGGAGCGCGTCGCGGTGACATGGTAGATCGGATCGAACCAGTCTGCGCACCACTCCCAGACATTCCCGGTGATGGAATAGATGCCGAAACCGTTCGGGGGAAACGCGTCGACGGGGCACGGACCACGATAGCCATCCTCGCCCGTGTCGTGGTCTGGAAAGCGACCTTGCCAGACGTTGCACAGGTGCTTCCCGCCCGGTTCGAGCTCGTCACCCCATGGATAGAGCTGCTGTTCCGAGCCGCCGCGCGCGGCGAACTCCCACTCCGCTTCTGTGGGCAATCGCTTGCCTGCCCAGCGGCAATAGGCCAGCGCGTCCGCGTGGGAGATATGGGTGACGGGATGGTCGGGGCGCTGCTCAATGCCGGAATCGGGACCCTCGGGATGTCGCCAGTCAGCGCCCTTGACCTTGCACCACCACTCGTGGCCGGCCACCGTGTCCTCGGCCAGATCCCGGTACTGCTCGGCGGGCAGTTGCTTGTGGAACACGAACGACCAGCCGAAGCGCTCGGCCTCGCTAACGTAGTCCGTGGCGCGCACGAAGTCCCGAAACGACTCCACCGTGACCGGGTACCGGTCGATATAGAACGGATCCAGCAGCACCTCCCTGACCGGGCCTTCCCCGTCGGCGGGGAAGCCTACCTCGGTCTCAGTGCCCATCAGGAAGCGCCCGCCGGCCATGCGACACATCTCGGCGGTCGAGGCTGCGCGCGCTACCGGCCGCGACTCCGACATCCTCTTCGACTCCGCCAGGCGCTGCGCCCGCGACACGCTTGGAACGCAGCACGGGCTCGGCGCGAACGGGAGCACGGGCAAGCTGGATTCGGTTCCCGGACTATCCCGGGCTGGCGCTTGCGAGTGGTGGTGCTGCACCGGCACGGCCGTAGGCGATTTTAGCACGATGACCCCCCAAATGCTTGCCTGCGGCGGGGATACGCCAAGCCTACGGAACGGCGAAGCGGCCGCGCAGCAATGACTTAGGCTTCGCTCGCTGGAGCGGGCGCCTCTTCCACGACCGCCCGCTCGCGGAGGCCGTCCAAGTACCTCTCGACCAGCTCCCTGCGCCGGTTCTCAAGGGCTTCTCGCGTCAGCTCGTCCTGGACTTCGGCGAACGGGCGCACCCCGGCGGCCTTGCGGTCGGTGAGCTTGACAATGTGGAATCCAAAAACCGTCTTGAAAACCCCGCTGACCTCGCCGACCTGCATGTCGAAGACGACGTCCTCGAACTCGCTCACCATCTTGCCCCGCGCGAAGTAGCCCAAGTCGCCGCCCCCCCCGGGGCAATCGGATTCCTCGTCGGCGAGCCGCTCGAAGGGCTCGCCGGACTGAAGGCGGCTGTAGATGCCATCCGCGGCGCGCTTGGCCTGCTCCTCAGTCACGCCCTTTTCGATGTGCTTGACGATGTGGGACGCTCGCACCGTCTCCTCGGCGGTGTAGCGCTGCTTGTTGCGCCGGTAGGCTTGCGCGAGTTCCTTGGGCCTTGGCGCCCTGGCCTTCGCCGTTACCGATTCGATCAGCCGCTCCACCTTGAGCTGGGCGCGGATATCGCCTCGGAGCGCGTCTTCGTCGACGCCCGCCTCGGCGAGCTTCTTCGCTCCGCCATAACGCTTGAGCGCGTCGGCGAATCGCCGCTCGGCGGCCTCTTCGTCGACAGGCCGGGAATCCGAGCAGGCCTGCTGCCGCAGCAGGATCTGTTCGATGAGGTTCTCGCGGCCCCACTCGATCGCGCGCTCGCGGATGCCTGCCGCGTCGAGGCCCATCTCCTCGCGCTGGTCCGGGGACACTGTCTCCAAGCGCTGACGGACTGATTCGGCTTCGCGCGCCAGCGTTTCGTCGGAAACCAGTTCTCCGTTGACGCTAATGGGCATCGCGGCTATTCTAGCGTGTGCCGCGGGCGACTGTGGGTGCTTCGTCATAGTGCTTCGTCATGGCCGGTACTTGAGACGGGTTATGTTCTACTAGGTGTGGGTCCTTCTAAGCACCGGACTGACGTATCTAGCTAATCGTCGGGCAATAGCGGAATCGTAGATCGCTGAATCAACGCAGGAAGCGAAGGAAAGCCAATTGGGGATGTCTCTCTAGAGTAAACGGCCAGTCTACAGATATCGGACCGAGGGCAAGGAGAACTGATTCAGCATGGTGGACGTTATCGACTGGACAACCAGGGAAGTAGCACGCTCGGAGCGCAGGTTCCTCGAAGCGGCTGAGCGGGATCTACCAGACAACTGGACGGTGATTCACGGATTGCGCATCAAGGCAGGGAGGCCCCTTCGGGACCAAGAGGTCGATTTCGTGGTCATCGATCCGCATCGGGGAGTGCTCATCATTGAGGTGAAGGGCGGTGGGATAGAGCGTCTGGGGAACAATTGGGTCTCCATTAATCGCAAGGGGAAGCGCAATGAGATCAAAGATCCGGTTAAACAGGCAAACGAATGTCGCTGGGCGATCAAGAAGCGGCTTAGCGATTCCTTGCTTTACCGTGGGCACCGAGTTCCGGTGATGGGCTCTGCAGTG
>JAJDZN010000260.1 GCA_022824585.1 Bryobacterales bacterium
GCGCTCACGGAGTGGCCGATCGAATCACGGAGCGGTTGCAGGACAACTAGGCCAACGTCATTGCGTCGGAGTGCTCTAACGCGGCCCAACCTCACCCGGACGGACTGATGCGCTGGCAGCTCGGCAAACAGGTAACAGCCCAGCAGGCTTGCTGTGCCCGTGGTAGTCGTCAGTCCTTGGATGATCGGGTAGTAGGGCCAGAAGCCGCGTATGCTAGCGTCTGCGAGGGCCAGAAGCGGCCGGCACTGCGGCTGGAAGTTGAACCGTCCGTTGGAGTCCGTGTATACCTGCGGGATCGCCCGCCCGCCGCAACTGAGAACGATCCTCACTGGCTCATGCGGTGCTTCCCCGTTTGCCAGCACAACACGACCGGACAAGTAGATCGGCTGCCCCAACCTCCTCGGCCGGCAGGCTGGGTTCGGTTCGCGGCACCGCGAAATGCGGTCGTAGTCCCGCCGCCGGCGGTAGTCGCGGTCGTCAAAGGAGTCCTGCGCGCTGGAACTGTCGCTGTCGCGGCTAGCCGGCACCTGGCGGGTGGTTGTAGTCGAAGCGGGCGCGGAATGCGTGCTGGCTGTTCCACCGGCACTGCCGGAGCGAGAACCGACACGAACGCCGTAGTTCGAGCCGCCCGAGCTCAAATAGCCTGAACTGGAATACGAGCCGCTGGAGCTGCTCGAAGTGGCGTACGAGCCGCTGGAACCCGATGAGCTGCTCGGCGAGACCTGATCCCATTCGGGATCCCAATTCGAGTCGTACGACGCCTGCTGGGCGAATAGGCCCGCTACCGACAGCAACAATGCTGCCGCTCCGATCCAGCACGTCGGCCTGACACCGTACTCAGTCGCTGCCCTGGCGCCAACCCGACGGGCTGGTTGAAGTTCCGCACATGGCATCGTGAATCGTATTTTGCTGAGAGGACCTGCTGCCCTTCGTGCGCAGCAGCGGACGAACGCCTGCACCAATGAGGCTCTTTTGACGCGCTTCCCGAGCCCTTGGTTTCGAGTGCTCAAAAATCTCCAGCAATGCGGAATCTGATCTTGCCTCAATGCGACCACCCGGAAGTCAGTGGCCGTGGCGCCTGGCGAGCCCTCAGCGGGCTGCAATGCAAGGTCGGTAGTGGCCTGCGCTGCGGTGTCGTCGTCGTCGCAGCCGCTGATTCGAGGCCTATTGTTGCCGAAGCCGAAACGCTACAAGCCGCGCTGGTTCGGCCGCTCCTCCGACACCAATGACAATGTACTGCCGACCGCCGGCCGTGTAGGTCATCGGCGCGGCGTTGTGATGCCGGCCGGGAAGCTCGTGCTCCCAGAGCGTCTCTCCGGAAGCCTTGTCGTACGCCCGCAGGTAGGCCGGCTCGCCCGCATGGCCGCGGTCGCCCACGAATAGCAGCGTGCGAGTGACCAACGTGCCTGCGGCGTTCGGGTTGCCTAGCGGTGGGAGATCAAGGTCCTTGAGCAGCGGATGCTGGCGCGGGCCATTTCCGTGAGGCGTCTGCCAGGCGATCTCCCCTCGATTCATGTCGTATGCCGTCAAGGTTCCGTAGGGCGGCTTGACGATCTGCAGGCCATCCACAGCCGCTCTGTAGAACTTGTGCTCGTTGTCGTAGCCGCGAACGTCGGGGTCGTCGACCGGCTGCATCCCGACGACTATGTACTGCCGGCGCGAGGACAGGTAGAGATAACCGGTTTCAGGGTCGAATCCGCTACCGCCCCAATTTGCGCCGCCACCCCAGCCCGGCACTTGAATCGTGCCTTGTCGGGATGGAGGCTCATACAGCGGCCCGAGGCGATACGGCTTGGCCGCCTCAAGGGCAAGCGCCTTGATCTTCGGCGTGAAGTCGATCAAGTCGTCCTCACTGACGCCTTGCATCTCAAATGGTGGCGGCTTGACGGGAAACGGCTGGGTCTTCGCCGCCGTCTCGATCTCGCTCGGGGGCACCGGCCGCTCTTCGATGGGCCAGACCGGCTCTCCAGTTCGCCGGTCGAACACGAACACGAAGCCTGTCTTGGTGACTTGTGCGAGTGCAGGGATGGACTTGCCGCCCACAGTGATGTCGATGAGGCTGGGAGCCGCCGGCAGATCCCAGTCCCAGATGTCGTGACGGATCGTCTGGAAGTGCCAAACCCGCTCGCCGGTCTTGGCGTTGAGGCAGACGATGCTGTTCGAGAACAGGTTGTCGCCGGGCCGGAACTCTCCCGCGAAATTGAATGTAGGGCCGGTTACCGGAAGATAGACGAGGCCCCGCTCCTCGTCCGCGCTCATCATGGACCAGACGTTGGTGTTACCCATCCATTTCCACGAGTCTCCCTCCCAGGTGTCGTTGCCGAACTCCCCTTCTTGCGGGATGGTGTGGAATGTCCACAAGCGCTTGCCCGTGCGGATGTCGTAGCCGCGGACATCACCGACCGGCCAATTCTCTTTCCA
Organism: Bryobacterales bacterium; assembly: GCA_022824585.1. Lineage (GTDB taxonomy): Bacteria > Acidobacteriota > Terriglobia > Bryobacterales > UBA6623 > VXMF01. The sequence goes on from JAJDZN010000260.1 coordinate 2,422, forward strand.
GTTCGGGCCGCCGCTGCGTGCGCTCTTTCCGGGCGGGCCGTCGGCGATCTGATTTCCGACCACAGCCACGTCGCCAATGATGGTCGGCGGAGCACTGCAATTGATCAGCGAGCGGATCAGAGGACGCCGCGAGCCGACAGTCAGGTCGGTGCGACCGTTGTCGCCGAAGCTCTGGATGGGTTCTCCGGTCGCCGGGTCTAGCGCGACCAGGTAGCTGTCGCCGGTGCAGAGCAGTATGCGCGCTTCGTCTCCGTCGCTCCAATAGCCGAGTCCGCGAGTGGCGAATCCGAAAATCCCTGGACGGCCCCAGGCAGAGGTTCCCGGATCGTGCGTCCATAGGGTCGCGCCTGTTGCAGGATCGATGGCTGCGACCCCGCTGAAATTTGTGCGGATGAAGAGCTTGCCGCCGACCATGAGCGGCGTGGCCTTGAAACCATCGGGAAATCTCGCCCGCTCGGCCCGGGTGGGCTCGCGGTTCGTCGGGGTCCCTGGCTTGATGTATTTCGAGTTGTCGAAGGCGTCCCAGGTCCATGCGACTTCCAGATCTGTGACATTCTCTCCTTGGATCTGATCGAGAGGGGAGTACTTCGACGATGCGACATCGCCCGAGTACTGCGGCCATTCGCCGTCGGCGGTGGTGTACTTGCCCCGAGAGTCGATCCAGCGCTGCAACGCAGCTTCGTTCTTGACCGGCTCGAAGAAGGGGCCCTGATGGTAGGTTTCCGGGACGTTGCGCGGACCCGTGCCGACTCCCTCCGGCCCCGCCACGGGGCTGATTTCAGCGGCTGACGGCGCCACATAGTCTTCCAGCCAGCTGACGGCGACGGTCTCTTGGCCACTCTCTTGCTTGCGGGCCATGAGCCAGTGCCCGCGGTCGTTCCACGTGCGCCCGCCGCCGGGCTCGGTGTGGCAAAAGAGGCAGTCCTTGGCACCGAAGGCGATAGCTTCGGCGAAGAATTCCGGCATTGCCTGAGCCGAGGGGGTCAGGATGAGCAGAATCAAGACTCCGACTAGGGGGCACATGGTGCTCGCTCAGGCAGTATACCCACAACGTCTTCCATAGCGTGCAGCGTAACGCTGTGCTCGCTGGGTTGTTGTCTAAGAGTGCGCTGGCAGTAACCGAGTGCGCTGTCAATCGGGAAGAGGGCGAAGCAACGGAGAAATGATTCTACAATCGGACTTCTTTCTTGGCATTTGCTCTGCTCTGATCCTCCCCCCGTGAATTGGTCCATGTTGAAGTTAAGGAGGACTATCAATGGCGAGGAAGCGTTACAAGCCCGAGGAGATCGTCGGCAAGCTGCGGCAGGCGGAGGTTTTGCATGGCCAGGGCATGGCGATGGCGGAGGCGATCCGGCAACCCGGGATCAGCGAGGTCACGTTCTACCGGTGGCGCAACGAGTACGGCGGGATGAGCGGGCATCAGCTCAGCCGGCTCAAGCAGCTCGAGAAGGAGAACGAGCGGCTGCGGCGCGCGGTGGCCGACCTGACGCTGGACAAGCAGATCCTGGCGGAGGCGGCCCGGGGAAACTTCTGAGCCCCTCCCGGCGGCGCCAGTGCATCGAGCATTTCCGTAGCGGGCTGGGGATCTCGGAGCGGCGAGCCTGCCGGGTGCTGGGGCAGCACCGCTGCACGCAGCGCCATATCCCTCGCGGCCGTGAGGACGACGACCGCCTGGTGGCGGAGATGACCGAACTGGCGTGTCGGTATGGCCGTTATGGCTACCGGCGGATTGCAGCCCTGTTACGCCAGGCGGGCTGGAAGCTCAACGCCAAGCGGGTCGAGCGACTGTGGCGGCGTGAGGGACTGAAGGTGCCGGTGCGGCAACCGAAGAGGGCCCGTCTGTGGCTCCACGACGGCTCCTGTGTCCGGCTACGCGCCGAGGGGGCCGACCATGTCTGGTCGTATGACTTCGTGCGTCACCGGACGTACGACGGCCGAGCCTTTCGCACGCTGAATGTGCGGGACGAATTCACCCACGAGAGCTTAGCGATCCGGGTGCGGCGGCGGCTTTGCTCGACCGATGTCATTGCGGTCCTGACCGACCTGTTCCTGCTGCGCGGCATCCCGGCCTACATCCGGTCGGACAACGGCCCGGAGTTCGTAGCCGCAGCCGTGCGGCAATGGATCGCCAGCGTCGGGGCCCACACGGCCTTCATCGAACCCGGTTCGCCTTGGGAGAACGGCTACATCGAGAGCTTCAACGCGCGGCTGCGCGACGAGCTCCTCAATGGGGGAATCTTCTACACGCTGAGAGAGGCCCAGGTCCTGATCGAAGCTTGGAGACGCCACTACAACGCAGTCCGGCCCCATGGCAGTCTGGGCTACCGACCACCGGCCCCGAAAGTGATCATCCCATCAATCTGGCCGTCCGGCTCCGCTACGCTCCGCCGACCGCCCAGATTGACCGATGCGCCGGAAATACACTAGCATTGCGACCGGACCAATCAGTGGGGGCTGATCAAGAAACAACGCCGTTTGTCTCTCACCCGTGAGGAGACACCAATGGTCTTACTTGGACCCGGTGGTATGTGCAGGGATGACACTTCTTGCTGAGTACTCAACCGGCGTCGCAAGCAGCAGCTGCGAATGAGCCTAGTACTTGTAGGGCGTGTGACAGGCTGTTGTCCAAGAGCGTCTGCGTGCTTTCCGCGCAATCCCCCCTTGGCGGAGATGCTGCCCTGATTCCTAAGCTCTTGGAAGCCGAAATGCGACGAGCCGCGCGGGCTCGGCTGCTCCTCCGACGCCGATGACAATGTACTGCCTGCCATCGGCCATGTAAGTAATCGGTGCGGCGTTGTGATGACGCCCCGGTAGTTCGTGCTCCCAGAGCGTCTCTCCGGAAGCCTTGTCGTACGCCCGCAGATAGGCCGACTCGTCCGCATGGCCGCCGTCGCCGACAAATAGCAGAGTGCGGGTCACCAAAGTACCCGCGGCGTTCGGGTTGCCCAGCGGAGGGAGATCAAGGTCCTTGAGCAGCGGATGCTGGCGCGGACCGTTGCCGTGCGGCGTCTGCCATGCGATCTCTCCCCGATTCATGTCGTACGCCGTCAAGGTTCCGTATGGCGGCTTTACGATTTGCAAGCCATCCACCGCCACTTGGTAGAACTTGTATTCGTTGTCGTAACCACGAACCTCGGGATCGTCGACAGGCTGCATCCCGACCACGATGTACTCCCGACGCGAGGACAAGTAGAGATAACCGGTTTCAGGGTCGAATCCGCTACCGCCCCAATTCGCGCCACCGAGCCAGCCTGGTACTTGGATCGTGCCTTGCCGGGAAGGTGGCTCATACAGCGGTCCGAGGCGATAAGGCTTGGCCGCTTCAAGGGCCAGCGCCTTGATCTTCGGTGTGAAGTCGATCAAGTCGTCTTCGCTGACGCCTTGCATCTCGAATGGCGGCGGCTTGACTGGGAACGGCTGCGTCTTGGCCGCCGTCTCGATCTCGCTCGGCGGCACGGGCCGCTCTTCGATCGGCCAGACAGGCTCTCCAGTTCGCCGGTCGAACACGAAGACGAAGCCAGCCTTGGTGACTTGTGCCAGTGCAGGGATGGACTTGCCGTCCACGGTGATGTCGATGAGGCTGGGAGCCGCCGGCAGGTCCCAGTCCCAGATATCGTGACGGATCGTCTGGAAGTGCCAGACCCGCTCTCCGGTCTTGGCGTTGAGGCAGACGACGCTGTTCGAGAACAGGTTGTCGCCGGGCCGGAAGTCTCCCGCGAAATTGAATGTGGGGCCGGTTACCGGGAGATAGACAAGGCCCCGCTTCTCGTCCGCGCTCATCATGGACCAGACGTTGGTGTTACCCATCCATTTCCACGAGTCCCCCTCCCAGGTGTCGTTGCCGAACTCCCCTTCTTGCGGGATGGTGTGGAACGTCCAAAGCCGCTTGCCCGTGCGGATGTCGTAGCCGCGGACGTCGCCGACTGGCCAGTTCTCTTTCCAGTTCGGGCCGCCCCTGCGCGCGTCCTTTCCGGGCGGGCCGTCTTGGATCTGATTTCCGACCACGGCCACGTCGCCAATGATGGTCGGCGGAGCGCTGCAATTGATCAGCGAGCGAATCAGCGGCCGCCGCGAGCCGACAGTCAGGTCTGTGCGGCCGTTGTCCCCAAAGCTCTGGACGGGCTCTCCGCTCGCCGGGTCTAGAGCCACCAGATAGCTATCGCCCGTGCAGAGTAGGATGCGCGCTTGGTCGCCATCGCTCCAGTAGCCGAGTCCGCGAGTGGCGAATCCGAAAATGGCGGGACGGCCCCAGGCAGTGGTTCCCGGATCGTGCGTCCATAGAGTGGCACCTGTCGCAGGATCGATGGCTGCCACTCCGCTGAAATTCGTGCGGATGAAGAGCTTGCCGCCGACCATGAGCGGCGTGGCCTTGAAACCATCTGGAACCATCGCCTGCTCGGCCTCGGTGGGCTGGCGGTTCGTCGGGACCCCTGGCTTGATGTACTTCGAGTTGTCGAAGGCGTCCCAAGTCCATGCAACTTCTAGGTCGGTGACGTTCTCTCCATGGATCTGATCGAGAGGGGAGTATTTCGACGATGCGACATCGCCCGAGTACTGCGGCCATTCGCCGCCGGCGGTGGTGTACTTGCCTCGAGAGTCGATCCAGCGCTGCAGCGCCGCTTCGTTCTTGACCGGCTCGAAGAACGGGCCTCGGTGATAGGTCTCTGGGACGTTGCGCGGACCCGTGCTGGTCCCTTCTGACTCCGCCACGCGGCTCAGTTCAGTGGCTGACGGCCCGACATAGTCTTCCAGCCAGCTGACGGCGACGGTTTCTTGACCGCTCTCCTGCTTGCGGGCCATGAGCCAGTGCCCGCGGTCGTTCCATGTGCGCCCACCGCCGGGGTCGGTGTGGCAGAAGAGGCAATCCTTGGCGCCGAAGGCGATAGCTTCGGGCAGGAACTCCGGATTCGCCCGAGCCGAGGCGCCCAGGCTTAGCACGATCACGACTGCGGCCAGTACGTGCATGCTGTTCGCTAAGGCAGTATATCTATCGAGCAGGCCTCCGACCAAGATTACGGCAGGCCGCCTTATTGGGGTTATGGCATAGCGCTTCGCCGATCGTATCGGCAGTATGTCATCGGCAGGTCGCTAATCTCGCTCTACCAGTACTGCTCCCGAATCGCCATCAATTCCGGGTACTTCTCGTCGGTGTCTCCAAGATCAGACTTGAGGCGCAGCAGCTCTTCCTTCAGCCGCTCTGCGATTTCCGCATAGTCCGCATTCCCGTAAACGTTCTGCAACTCGTGCGGATCCTTGCGCAAGTCATACAGCTCCCAACCCGGTTGGGTGTCCGCTGTTTTTGCGCCGGGGGCATCCAATGGAAGCCCGTAGAAGAAGATCAGCTTGTAGTCCTTCGTCCGCACGCCATAGTGCGCTGGCACGTCATGGTGGGCGTAGTTCATCCAGTAGCGGTAGTACGTGGACCGCCGCCAGTCCGCTGGTTGCTCGCCCTTAAGGATGGGCACCAGGCTGTGGCCCTGCATGAAATCCGGCGGCTTCACGCCGGCCAATTCCAGCAAGGTCGGCGCAAGGTCGGTGTTGTTGACCAAGGCATCGCTGCGCGAACCGGGTTGGACCGTGCCGGGAAATCGCACTAGCAGTGGAATTCGCAGCGATTCGTCGTACATCCAGCGCTTGTCGATGTAGTCGTGCTCCCCGAGCATGAATCCCTGGTCAGAAGTGTAGAGAATGACCGTATTGTCTAGGACACCCTCTTGTTCGAGGTAGGCCAGCAGCGTCGCGACCCCATCGTCAACTCCGGTCACCGTGCGCAAGTACTTCTTCAGGTAGCGCTGGTACGAGGTGCGCTTGTACTCCTCTTCGCCGAGATCCGGGTCCACGAACATGTGGTGGCCCATGTTGCGGCGGGTGTTGCGCTTGCCGACGGAGGTTCCCGCTCCGCGCGTCGCCGCAGAGCCGTGGTTCGGCACGCGCCACAGGCTGGGCGGCTCTGGGATTTCGATGTCGTCGTAGAGGAAATCGTACCGCTCCGCGTTCTCGAAGTTGTCGTGGGGCGCCTTGAAGTGGTGCATCAAGAAGAACGGCCGGCTCTTGTCGCGTTGCTTGAGCCAATCGATGGATGCTTTGACGATGGCGTCCGTCGAGTGAGTGGAGTCATAGGCGGAGAATCGGCGCAAGTTGTCCGGCCATGGTTCGCCGGATTCGCGCATTACGGGGTTGAAGTACGATCCCTGGCCTGGCAAGACGCAGTAGTAATCAAAGGATGGTTCGCGCTTCAGGTGCCACTTGCCGACCATCGCGGTCTGGTAGCCAGCATCGCGGATTAGGTTGGCCACATATTGGCGGTCGCCTTCAAGGTGCCCGTTCAGCGTGGTGACGCGATTCACGTGGCTGTACTGTCCGGTTAGGAGCGTTGCGCGGCTGGGCGTGCAGATCGAATTGGTGCAGAACGCGTTCTCGAACAGCATCGCCGAGCTGGCCAGCTTGTCCAGTTCGGGCGTGGGTTCCAAAGATGCCAGCCGTCCGCCGTAGGCGCCCAACGCTTGTGCGGCGTGATCGTCGGACATCAGGAAGAGGATGTTGGGCTGCTGGGCCGCTGCAAGTCCGAACGTGCAAAGCGCACAGAGAATCGTTGCAATAAGCTTGCGCATGTTGGCTAAGAGTATAGTTGCGCAGACGGGCACTGCCGAGTCGCCGAGGTCGTCGCTGTCGCCGAGGTCGTGGCGGACCCGGTCAACGCACCAACCGGGAGATATTCGACCGTCCCTCCTCGCTGGAGAATCTAGGCCAGTGGCGCTCAGAACTGGAACTCGTCACGGGCACTCGCGACGAGACTCATGAGTTTCACATCGCCGCTTGCACGCGTTCTCCCAACCGTCGGAGTTCCGCGACCAAGCTGTCCCTGTCAAGCGGCTCCATCTCGTCGGCCAGTGCCTCGTAGCGAAACTGAACCGCAAAAGGATTCAGGGCGATGAGCCCTCGAAACTCTGCGGTGTCCGGCACGCTGCGACCGAGCAGGTCGAGCAGTGCTCCTAGGTCATGAGTCACCGGAAACTTGTAACCGAGCAGGGCAAGCCAAGCCTTGAGCAGCTTTTCAGCAGCTTGCTGAGCATGGAATCCTACGATTTCATCTGAGAAGGTCTCGGGGTCGGACATCCCTTGGAGTGCCCGCAAGTCCGTTTCGGCAGCCCTAATGAGGGCTCGCGCGAATTTCCGGTCGCTCATAGAGAACTCTCCCCTCCCGCAGAGCCCGGGCGACAACATGGTTGAGCGAGTCACGCCAGTACTCGACTTCGGGGCGACTGTACACGAGGATGTCCTTGGCGACTCCCACGCCCGAAAGCGCCTCGTAAGCGCGCACAGTTTCTTTGTGCCGACTCCTTCCAGCGCCGAACGGCTCTGACGACACGACGAGCAGATCTACGTCAGAATTCGCTCGGTCCGTTCCGCGCGCTCGGGAGCCAAAAAGGATGACCTGCTCTGGGTCAATGGCATCGACGATAGCCCGGACCATTCGATCAACAACGGCATCCGTAACTGGCGGTAGTCCCACGTAGCGCAGTCCCTGCGCCCAATTCTACTCCGTTTCGATAGAGCCCCGGCCTCGCAGCGGAGCGATCACCTTATAGCCGAGCCGCGACGATCGAACAGGGGCCAGCATGTTAGGGATCGACTTCTCGGAATAGCTCTTCCGCGGAGTCGAAGCGGCGTCCTTTGCCCTCCTCCAGTTCCTCCATGGCATCGATCGTCGCCGAGTTGGGGACTTGTACCGAGAACGGCAGTCTCTTTTCGTCGGCCACTCGTACCAGCAACGAGCGGATCGCGTCGGAAACCGACAAGCCCAAGGCCCGTAGCGCCTCGGTAGCTCGCTCCTTGGTCTCGCTGTCGATCCTCGCTGTTACGATCGCGTAGCTTTTCATCTCGCCCCTCAGTAGCATCATCGCAGCCACAATCGCTTTCTTGGGCGGACTTCCGGACATTGCGCCCTTGCTGCCAGAGCCCACTACAAGGGCCGAGCTTGAGAACAGGGTGCTTTCTGCAGTAAGCCGTCAGCCACTCGCGAGGCGATCCTATCGCAGGCCGCCGGGGTTGCGTAGGCTGTGGACCGCTTCGCCGTGAGGAAACCAGCGATCACGCCAGTGATGGCTATACTGTCCGCACATTCCATGACCACGACAAGGGCACTTCTACTTCTTCTGTTGGCAGGTTCTCTGCAAGCCAAGCCGCCCAACGTGCTGCTCCTGTTCGCGGACGATCAGCGGCCGGACACGATCAGCGCCCACGGCAATCCCTATATCCAAACCCCGAATATGGACCGCCTCGCAGCGGAGGGATTCAGCTTCAGGCGGGCCTACTGTCTCGGCGCCCAGGGCGGGGCCGTCTGCGTCCCCAGCCGAGCCATGCTCAACACCGGCAAGAGCTTCTTCCGGATCCCCATGGACATGCAAGGGCACACGACTCTGGGGCAGTTGCTCGGCCGCAGCGGCTATTCGACATTCGCCACTGGCAAATGGCACAACGGCAAGCCGTCGTGGCTCAAGAGCTTCCAGCAGGGCCGCAACCTCATGTTCGGCGGCATGTCGAACCACATCAGGGTCCCGCTGATGGACCTCGGGCCCGACGGCAAGTTGTACCGAGAGCGCGAAGGCACTCGTTTTTCCAGCTCGCTGTTCGCCGATGCCGCCATCGACTTCCTGCGCAATCACAAGACAGACGAGCCGTTCTTTGCGTATGTCGCCTTCACTGCGCCGCACGACCCGCGCAATCCCCCGCCGAAGTATCGGCGCATGTACTACCGCAACCCGCCGCCGCTGCCTCCCAACTTCGCGCCGCATCACCCCTTCAACAACGGACACATGAGCGGACGTGACGAGAATCTGGGGCCTTGGCCGCGCACGCGGCTCCTTGTCCAGGGCCAGCTCTCGGAGTACTACGGCCTGATCACGCACTTGGACAAGCAGGTCGGACGCATCCTGCGCGAACTAAACTCCGGCCCGCACGCCGAAGACACCATCGTCATCTACACCGCCGACCACGGACTGGCAGTTGGCAGCCACGGCCTGCTGGGCAAGCAGAACGTCTACGAGCACTCCATGGGCGCTCCGCTCATTTTTTCCGGGCCTGGCATTCCCGCAGGAGGATCGTCCGACACATTCTGTTACCTGCTGGACATCTTTCCCACCCTGTGCTCGATGCTGGGTGTCGATATGCCCGACGGAATCGATGGCGTCGACCTCTCGGCAGTTTGGAAGGGCGAGGTCGAGTCCGTGCGCGATTCGATCTTCACGTCGTTCCGCGACCTGATGAAAGCGGTTCGCGGAGACCGCTGGAAGCTGATCCGCTACCCCCAGATCGACCACGTGCAATTGTTCGATCTCGCTTCAGACCCCCACGAGACGCGCAACCTAGCCGGCGATCCTGCCCACGCAGCTCGAATAGCGGAGCTGACCGAGGCCATGCGCCAGTGGCAGGCCAGGGTCGGCGACGATCACCCGCTGGTCGTTGACAATCCCAAGCCGAAGGAGATCGATCTCACCGGGCGCGAGCAAAGCCGGGATCGCTGGCAGCCGGAATGGATCTTCGAGAAGTACTTCGAGGAGCCATTCGGGCGCATTCTCCGCCCCTAGGCGTGCGAATTCCGGCGATCTCGCCGGATCAGAGCATTTCGTAGCACTTGCGCGACGCCGTGCAGGTGTCTTCGTCCACGACGTCACCGTCCGGCCCCACGGGCTTCTGGGTCTGGTCGCACCAGTAGATGCGCGTGTTGGACAGGGGCACGGTCGGATCGTCGTCCGCGTCGATATACATGCCCTTCCAGCGGAGGTCTCCGCAGCGGTTGGTAAGGATCTTCAGGCCAGCCCCTCGGTTGCGCGACATGCCGTTCCTCGCAGGTTGGTAAGAAATCGGGCCGTCGGAGCGCGAACTCCGACGGCCCTTGGTCCGGGGCGGGACTAGCCCGCCATCGCGACCGCGCGTTTGACCGCGATGGTCGCCAGTTGCACCTTGGCCTCGTTCTGGCTCAGCGGAGTGGCGGCCGCAACCGCGGCCTTGCCCGCCGCCTCGCCCGAACTCTCGTTCGCAGCTTGGCCGTTCAAGGCTGTTTCCGCCTCGGACGAGCGCCACGGCATCGGAGCCACGTGGCCCAGCACCACCCGGGCGTCCGAAACCCTGTTGCCGCGCATCCGCAGCGCCACCGAAGCCGTGACCAGCGGCCAGTCCAGCAATTGCCGCTGGCGCACTTCATAGGTCCCGGTCTTCCAGCCTGAGGCGCTGGGAACCGTGATCTCGGTCACGATCTCGTTCGGCTCCAGCGTGTTCTCGCGCTCCGACGCCGACGAGGGGATCTGGAACAGATCCGCCACCGCCATTGAGCGCTCGCCCTCCGGGCCGGCCACCGTGACCTGCGCTCCCAGCGAGATCAGCGCGGGCGCGAGGCTCGAGGCGCTCACGAAGTACGCCGGCCCCTTGTTGCCCAGGATCGCGTGGTAGCGGTTCTCGCCCGAGGGCACGAGTGCCTTGCCGTCGTGCATGGCCAGCAGGCCGTAGCCGTTGCGGTAGTACCAGCAGCGCGGGCGCTGCAACAGATCACCGGCTACCGTGCCCATCGCCCGCACCTGCGGCGCGGTGATGCCGCGGGCGGCTTGCAAGAGCGAAGCGTACCCGGCAGCGGCCTTGGAGTCGAGCAGGTCCTGGACGGTCGCCATGGCGCCGATCCGCAGCCCGCCGCCTTGCTTGGAAACGCCCCGAAGCGCCGCGATATTGCGCAGGCTTACCACGCGGGTCGGCGTTTCGACGCGCTCCTTCATCAGGCTGAGCAGGTCCGTGCCTCCCGCCAGCACAGCTGTCAGCCCCGCCTTGGGGCTCAGCGCCTGGGCGGCGGCAATCGCGCTTTCCGGTGCGATGTATTCGAAGTTCTGCATGATTCCTGACCTCCTAGGCGTTGGCGAGCGCTGCCAGCACTTTGTCCGGCGTCAGCGGCAGCGTCGGCACGCGCACGCCGATGGCGTTGGCCACGGCGTTCGAGATCGCCGCTCCCGGCGAGATGGCCGGCGGTTCGCCGATGCCGATCACGCCCCTGTCGTCGTACTTGTTCTGGACCATGTGGACTTCCAGCTCTCCGATGTCGCCCGCGCCGGGGAGCTTGTAGAACTCCATGTCCGGGTTGAGCATCTTGCCGGTCGTCTGGTCGTAGATCGACTCCTCGTACAGAGCCCATGCCACGCCTTGGATCAGCGAGCCGTAGACTTGGCTCTCGCACTGCTCCAAGCAGATCACCAAGCCGACATCCTGCACCGCCGCGATCTTGTTGATCGAGACGACGCCCGTCTCCACGTCGACCGACACGTCGGCCATCTGCACGCCGCCCACGCCGGAATCGTTCAGCTTCCCGCCGTTCCTGTCGGGTTGCTTGCCCTGTCCGGTGATGGTGCGGTTGCCCAGCTTGCGGCAGGCTTCCTGCCAAGTGAGCGACTTCGAGGAGTCGCTCTTGGAGAAGACCTTGCCGTCCTTGGCCACCAAGTCGTCAGCTTCGATTTCGAGGGCCTCCGCTACGACCGTCTTCAGCTCCTCGAGCGCGTTGACGGTGGCTCGCCGGGTGGAAGCCGTGGTGCCGCCCACCGTGGTCGAACCGCCGGACGCGCCGGAGATCGGCAGCTTCGAGCTGCCGATGTTGACCTTGATGTCCGGGATCTGCAGGCCGAGCGTCTCGGCCGCGACCACCGACAGCGTCGTGTAGGTGCCCACGCCCAAGTCTTGGCTGGCCATGTTGACCGAGACCCCGCCATCGGGCTGGATGCGCACTTCGCAGGTCGAGTCGTGCGGCCGGCCGCCCCAAGTGTGCAGGGACATTCCGAGGCCGCGCTTGACCGGTCCGGAGCCGGAATCGCCGCGCTTGTGCCACTTGTCCGCCCACCCGATCATCTCCGCGCACTTGTCGATCTCGTAGCGATAGACTTCAGGGCGAGCGGTCAGGTCGGCGTTCTTCTTGAAGAAGTCCACCGGGTTGATGTCCAGCTTGGCGGCTAGGTCCTCCATCGGGCACATCGTCAGCACGGCGGCCTGAGGGTGGTTGGGCGCGCGCCAGGCGCGGGCCGGCCCGATGTTCGTCGAGACGTTGAGGTGGCGGGCCTTCTGGGCCAGCCGCTCCTCGTTGTTGTAGACGTATGGCACCGGGGGGCTGCCGCGGCCGGCGATGCCGCCCGTGGACCAGGTCTCGGACTCGTACGCGACCAGCGTCCCGTCCTTCTTGGCCCCGATCTTGATGTTGCCGAAGTCGGACGGGCGTCCGCCCGCCACCATCAGCTCCTCGTCGCGGTCCAGCATCAGCTTGACCGGCTTGCCGGTCATCTTCGACAGCTTGGCGCAGGCGATGCCCCAAGTGTCGATGTTGAACTTCGATCCGAAGCCGCCGCCCATGTAGGGGGTGATGACGTGGACGGAGTCCGCCGCCACGGTGCCGATCTTCTCGTCTCGCGACAGGCCAGTGGCCAAGTCGCCCGGGATCCGCGCGACCGCTTGCGTGGATGCGTAAACGGTGATGTCGTCGCCGGTCCAATCCACCACCTGGCCGTGCGGCTCGAGGCAGCAGTGGGTGATGACGGCCAGGCCGTAGTAGCCTTCCACCGTGGCGTCGGCGCTCTTCCAGGCCTCTTCGAGATCCGGCCCCTTGGTGTCGTCCTTGGCGGGCTTGACGCGGTTGGCCTCGCCCGCCTTCTCGACGTCCTCGTCCTTGACCCAATGGGGCATGGACTCGTACAGCACTGTCACTGCCGCAGCTGCGTCGCGGACGTGCTCTTCGGTATCGGCGCAGATCGCCAGGATCTCGGCCCCGGCCCATTGCACCTCGTCGCCAACGTTGAGGATGTTTACGTGGCCCTTGTAGCCAGGGGCCTTCTCTGCGCGCGACGTGTCGATGCCGACAATGCGCCCGTGGGGAACCGTGGAGGTCACCAGCTTGGCATAGAGCATTCCGTCGAGGTTGCGGTCGTAGGAGTACTTCGCTGCGCCGCGGGCCTTTGCCGGGCCGTCTACGCGGTTGTGCCGCTTGCCGATCAGGCTGCGGTCGTCCGCGGCCGGCCAATCGTACTTGGTTGCCATTGCGTACTGTCCTCCCTAGGCGCGTGCCGCCTCGTAGACGGCCTTGCGTACGCCAACATAGGTGCCGCAGCGGCAGATGTTGCCGCTCAGGCCGCTCTCGACGTCGGCCATCGTGGGCTGCGGATTGCTGTCCACGATCGCCTTGCCGGCCATGACCAGGCCAGGCGTGCAGAAACCGCACTGCTGGGCGTCATGCTCGACGAACTGGGCCTGCACCGGATGCATGGAGTCCTCGGTGGAGATTCCCTCGATCGTCTCGATCCTGCGCCCCTGGGCCTCGATCGCCAGCATCGTGCAGGAGTAGACAGGGTTGCCGTCCACCATCACGGTGCAGGCGCCGCAGGTCGCGCGGTCGCAGACTTTCTTCGCTCCTGTAAGGTCCAGTCTGTTGCGGAGCGCGTCGATCAGTGTCACGCGCGGCTCGACCTTCACTTCGTGGCTCTTGCCGTTGATGTTCAGGGTGATGGCTACCGGATCGGGTCCGACGGGCTCGTGGGTGTCCGCACGTGCCGGCTCGGCCGTCCCGATTGCCCCGACCGCGCCGGCCCCGATCCCGACACCCTCGATAAAGGTGCGGCGGGAAAATCCCTTGCGCGGTTCCTGATCGGGCCCGCGCGCGGGCCCGTCTGTGGGGTTCTTAGAACTCACCTGGCTGCCTCCTTAGTCCAGAATTTGCAGGCGAAACGCGATGCGTGCCCAGCCAGGCACGCTCGCTGCATTGCATAGAGACTATAGCAAAGGGCGCACAACGGTAAGCAAGGTTTCTTGTCAACCTTTTTCGCTGCCGATTCTCAGGGCGCTTCGCGGATCGAATGCACGGCGGCCCCGGCGGCAATGCTGTCCAAGCGCCGGTCGCCCGAGACGAGCCGCCCGAAGTTGACATAGCGCCCGTCTGCCAGCGGCAAGGCCGTCGTGCAGAGGAAGAAGCCTCCGCCGGACGCGCCGCCTTGGCGCAGCAGGCCGAGACTCCCGCGCAGGAAGGGCTTCGGATTCAATTCCGACCGGATCAGCTGCATGCCCGCCCCTGCCGCTGCGTAGCCGTTCGGGCGGACCGCGAAGAAGCGCGCGCCGTCGAAAGCACCCTGTTGCGCGAGGCGCCGGAAATGCTCTGAGGTCAGCGGGGCTTGGTCGTAGTCCAGTTCGATGTCGAAGTCGCCCAACGACGTGCTCATGCGCAGCCGCACCCCGATGGTCTTGGCGACCCGCTGGTAGTCCGAGCCCTCGAGCAGTGGGCCGCGAACTGTCTCCAGCGCGGCCTGCTTCAGCGCCGGCTCCGCTGCGGGCGGCTCGCTGCCGGCGGCCTCGCCCGCCAGCCGCCCCAAGCTGTTGGCAGCTTCGAAGCGCACCTTGGCATCGGGGTGCTCGAGGTTGCCGCGAATCAGTTCGACCAATTGCTCGTCCGGGCCGGTGCGCGCCGAGGCCCGCAGGGCCGCCGCCCGCACGAACTCGTTCTCATCGCTGAGCAGCGGAAGCAGCCTCGCCCGGATCGCGGCGTCGTCTGCGAGGCGCAGGTGGCTCGCGGCCAAGGCCGCTGCCCAGCGGCTGTCTTGGTCATCGGAGTCTAGGTATTCCAGCACGAAGTCCTTCGCATCTCGGGCCTCCATGCGCATCAGCGCCGTCATCGAGGTCGCGATGGGCGCAGCGCTGCGCATGATGCCAGGAGCGGCCGCCAGGCCTCGCATCTTGCCGAGAGCTCCGACAGCCCGGGTCACCGCCAAGCGCTCGTCGTCGTCCAGCAGGGCCGTCAGAGCCTCCGTGACGGCCTTCTCCGGCGTCCCTCCGAGGCGCGCATCGAAGACGTTACCCGCTGCGAAAGCCGCCGCCGCGCGCACGGACGGCGCCGGGTCGGCCATGCCTCGAACGAGCAGGCCCGCAGCGGAGCGTCCTTGAATGCGGCCCAGCGCGAGATATGCGCGTGCGCGCGTTTCGGCGACGGGCTGCTGGAGCTGCTCCAGCAGCCAAGCGTCCGCCACGGAGCGATCCTCGCGCTGGAGGAAGTCCCCTTCGATGCGATGCACTGGACGGGTTAGCACGAGCCACCCCGCCGCCGCCCCGAGCAGCAGCATGCAGGCCGTCAGGATCCGCACGGCCGAGCGGGGCCAGCCCGCCGAGGCTTCCCCGGCCGCGCTGTCCGAGTCGAGCCAGCCGCTCATGGGCAGTTCACTTGATCGCGCGTCCGGGCCCCCGCCGGGGCGTTGCTATGCTTGCCCTGTATGGGCGCGAATGCCGAGGCGATCGCCGCCGTGCGCAAGGAACTGGGCAAGTACTCCCATCCGCTGCTGCTGTTCGACGTGCGCGAAACCGACGGGGGGCGGGTCGAGTTGGTCATCGACCTAAAGGACAAGCCAGCCAACATCCATACATATTACTTAGAGGTCCATCCGCGAGATCTGGCCCACCCACAGTTCCGCTGGATCCTGCAGCGAATGATCTTCGAGGGCCTTCACGACTACTTCGTGGAGATGTTCGAGTACACGCCGCAGAGCCTGGACAACCCGGCCGCGCCCTACGAACTGCAGCGGTGAGGCCAGCTTGGACCTGACGAAAATCATCGCCGACGAGATCCGCGCGGACGGCCCGATGCCGTTCCGGCGCTTCATGGAACTCGCCCTCTACCACCCCCGGCTCGGCTACTACGCGGGCCAGCGGGATCCCTTCGGCACGGGCGGGGACTTCTACACCAACGCCCAGCTGCAGCCGGTCTTCGGCCGGCTCCTCGCCCAGCAAGTCGACCTCTGGCGCCAGGAGCTGGGCTGCCCCGAGGAGTTCTCGGTGCTGGAAGTCGGCCCGGGGCGCGGCGAGATCGGAACGCAGGTGCGGGAATGCATCCCGGGCATCGACTGGACCGGCGTGGACTACGGCGACCCGTGGCCCGGACGGCCGCTCACGGGCGTGGTCCTGTGCAACGAATTCTTCGACGCGCTTCCAGTGGACTCGGTGGAGCGGACCAGCGACGGATGGCGGCTGCGCGGTGTCGATCTGCGGGGCGACCGCTTTTGCTGGCAGACGCTCGGACCGGTGCGGGCCGACGACGCGTGGCCGGAGGTGCAGCCCGGTCGGCGCATCGAAAGCTGCGATAGCCAGGTCGCTGCGTTGCGACGCATCAGCGACACCCTGCGGAGCGGCTGGATCCTTGTGATCGACTATGGCTACGCGCGGACGGAGATCGAGCGTGGCGGACGTTTTCCCGACGGCTCCTTGATGGGCTATTCGCGGCACCGCGCCGACCCCGACGTGTTGCTGGAGCCGGGACGTCGCGACATCACGGCGCACGTCAACTTCAGCGCCCTGGAAGACGCCGCCAGGGAAGCGGGGCTGGAGGTTACGCCGCTGACATCGCAGCAGTCCTACTTGCTCGGCCTCGGCGAGCCGGACAGCTTCGCCCGCGCGCTCGAGGCCGAATCCGAGCGCGCGGCCACGCTGCTGAGAATGCAGCTCAAGACGCTGATATTCGGCCTTGGCGAGACGTTTCGGGTGCTCGTGCTGCGCAAGCGTTGACCCTATACTCTGGATAGTCTGGTGTGACTGCGATGGTGCCGAACGCTCCACAGGGATCCCTCGAAGAGCTCCAAGGGCGCCGCTTCTCGTTCTATCCCGCGATCCGCGGCATCGAACACAACGAGTGGACGATGCACGACTCGACGTGGTCCGAAGTGCAAGTTCGCAACGGCATGACCGGCCAAGAGTTCTGGATCCCCAAGCGCCATCTCGGGGGCGTGAGCAGTTCCGACTCCCCGGTGCTCATCCTGGGCCTGCAGCGCGAGCTCGAATTCAAGGCCGGGGGAGTCTACCCGTACCGGCGGACAGTCACCGAGATGCCCTCGACGCCCGCGGGACGGGTGCCGCCCGCCCCTCCGGTGCCCGAACCCAAGCAGCGATTGCTGTCGGGCTCTGACGCGCGCCTGGTGCGTTTGCTCGCCATCGCCATCGGCGTAGGCCTGTTGGCCTCCGTGATCGGCTTCCTAGGGCTGGTGGGGCGTTTGCACAACCCGCTGGACCGCTGGCTCCAGCCGGATACGTCCACGGCCGACCAACGCTATATCGGGCTTGCCACGACAGATAGCTACTTCGAGGTTGTGGCGAAGCTGGACAGGCCGGACTCGGAAGAGTGGATCAGTGGCGAGGAGGATGAGATCCAGTTCCAAGCGCTGTTCTACCCGGCGCGGCGGTACATCGTTGTCTTGATGGGCGGCACTCGCGGCAACATGCGCTATCTGGGCACCCTCCATGATCCGAGCCGGCAGGTCTTGGACTCGGCTCAGTTCTCGCGAGGCGGCGACACCGGCTCGATGATGCGCAACCTGCCCGAGTTCTAGGGAACGGCCCTCATAAGAGCGCCACGGACAAGATCCCTTACTTGCTTGATCCGTGGTTCGCCGTAGTGCGCATCGTTCTGGCATGGTTGAAACCCAAGTTGCGTCCTGACGTTGTAGGATCGCGCCTTGGATTAGATTTCAAGCGTGCGGACGATCATTGGCTGTCGCGCCGGCACAGGTTTCGGTCTGCCAGCAGCCGTCGATGTGTCGACGTCAGATCATCTTGAACTCGTGTTGAGTACACCTTGCCCCGGGGTTGGTCAATCAGCGCCTTATTCCCGTGCGCCGTGGAAAGGCGCTACAACCCAGCGGGTGCGAAACCCGTCCGGCGAACTGTCGCTCCAGCCGGAAGCAATCGGAGCGGTTCATGGAGGCAACGATATGGACTGAAGCACTTCGATCTAAAAGGGTCGCC
>JAJDZN010000315.1 GCA_022824585.1 Bryobacterales bacterium
CTTGGAGACTTCGGCGACCCCAAGAGGGTTGGCAAGGGCGTGGCCGAGCTTCGAATCGACTTCGGCCCCGGGTGCCGTGTCTACTGCGGTGCCGACGGCGAAGCACTCGCGATACTACTAGCCGGCGGAACCAACAAGCGGCAGTCCCGCGACATAGGATCGGCCCAAGCCTGTTGGAGGGTATGTCAGCAGGAGAAGCGAAAATGCCAGTGAAGGAACACCGAGCAAGCGACTATCTCAGGACGCAGCAAGACATCGCCGCGTACCTGAATGCCGCAATCGAAGAGTTCGAGGGCGACCCCCGAATGCTGATGAAAGCATTTCGAAACGTGGCGGAGGCTCAGGGCGGTGTTTCGGAAATCGCACGCCGTGCCGACGTCGACCGGGTGGGCCTTTCCCGAGGTTTGTCGGGAAAGAGGGACCCCAGACTCGGCACGGTTGCCAAGATCGCGTCCGCCTGTGGAGTGCGGCTTCGATTTGTGGCAGCGAGCCGATAGCGGTCTCGCTGCGTGTTGGCATCGGCCGCGACGCTCCAGTTTCCTTCGCAGCCGCAGGTTTGCCCGAATTGCCGACGCTCCGCTAGGCTTTCCGTAGCCAGTACCCGGCCATGCTGTCCATCCTAGTTGCTTATTGCCTCGCGCTCCTGCTGGTGGGAGCGTTCGCATCCCGTTCTGTCCGCCGGGCGGAAGACTTCTTCGTAGCCGGGCGAAGCCTGCCGCCGACACTGATCTTCTCGACATTTCTTGCCGCCAACCTCGGGGCCGGAAGCACGGTCGGCGCCGCCGAGTTCGGCTACACATCCGGCCTGCCGGCGTGGTGGTGGGTGGGTTCGGCCGGAATTGGCTCAGTAGTGCTGGCTTTCCTGGTCGGGCCCCGCCTGCATCGGGTCGCCAAGGCCCGCGGCCTGTACACCGTCGGCGACTACCTGGAGCTTCGCTACGGCCGGATCACCCGCCTCGCCGTCGCCGCGATCCTGTTGGTGGGCGCGCCCGCAATCCTGGCCGGGCAGATCATCGCGGCGGGCTTGGTGCTGCAAGCCGCCGTCGGCTTGCCCAAGAGTCTCGGCACGGCGATCGCCGGCACCCTCGCGACCGTTTACTTCGCCATGGGCGGTCTGCGTTCGGCGTCGTGGGTGAATTCGCTGCAGGTAGCGGTCAAGGCCGTCGGATTCTTGGTCGCGGTACCGTGGATGATCCGCGCCAGCGGCGGCTGGACGGAGGTGGCGGCCGCCGCCGCTGACGAAACAGCGCTATCGCTCGGCGGGGCGGGCTTCGGGGAGACGGCCCAGCTCGTGCTGCTGTTGGCCCCGGCCTTCGTGGTCTCGCCGGGACTGGTGCAAAAGCTCTTCGGGGCACGGGACGAGCACGCAGTCCGGGTCGGCGTGGGGCTGCAAGCGGCGGCCCTGCTCGCCTATGCCGTCCTGCCTGTGCTGCTCGGCATGGCGGCCCGCGTGCATTTTCCGGAGCTGGCCGACCCGGGAAGCGCCTTGGTCAGGCTCTTCACCGAGGTCGCACCCCTGTGGCTGGGAGCCCTGATGCTGGCAGCGATCCTATCCGCCGAGGTCAGCTCGGCCGATGCGGTCTTGTTCATGATCGCCACGTCGCTGTCTCGCGACGTGTTGGAGCCGCTCTTGCGCGGAAAGCTCACCGACCGGGAGCGGCTGGCGCTGGCGAGGCGGTCCGCGTTGGGCGCGGGAGCGCTGAGCATCCTGCTCGCCAACTGGTTCCAATCGATCCTCTCGGCGCTGAGCTTCTTCTACAGTCTGCTCACGCTGACACTGTTCGTGCCGCTGGTCGCGGGCTTGTTCTGGAGGCGGCCCGGCCAATCCGTCGCGCTTGCCGCCATCGCTTCCTCGCTCGGGGCCGCCGGCATTGCGCTGCTCGCGAGCGGCGGTGCCGAGGGCTGGCTTCCACCAGTTCCGACGGGCATCTTGGCAGGAATGATCGTGTATGCTGCGCACGCAAGAATCGGCCAGCGGGCCGACAGCTTATAATTGACGGCTCGCGTCATGGAGACTTCCCTACAGGCCATTGATTGGGCGGTGATCGCCGTCTACTTCGCCATGATGGTCGCGGTCGGGCTATACGCCGCCCGGCGAGTCAGCGAAACCTCCGACTACTTCCTCGGCAACCGCAGCTTCAACGTCTGGCTGGTCATCGGCCAGGCCCTCGGCGTCGGCACGCACGCCGAAATGCCGGTCTCGCTGGCCGGCAAGGTCTACCAATCCGGCTACGCCGGCATCTGGTACCAGTGGAAAAACCTCTTCATCACGCCCTTCTACTGGATCCTAGCACCGCTCTTCCGCCGCTTCCGCCGCACGACCACGGGCGAAGTCTACGAGGATCGCTACGGCGACTGGATGGGCGCGGTGTACACGGCGTTCGCGCTGGCCTATTTCACGTTCAACATGGGCGCCATGCTAAAGGGCGCGGGCAAGCTCGTCAGCGTGGCCTCCGGAGAAGCCGTGTCCGCCAACGCGGTGGTGCTCGCCATGACCGCCACCTTCCTGCTCTACAGCTTTGTCGGGGGGCTGGTCTCGGCGGCCTACACCGACTTCGTCCAGAGCCTGTTCATCATCGCCCTCAGCTTCCTGCTGATCCCGATGGGCCTGCGGGAGACTGGCGGCTTCACCGGCATCCGCGAGACTCTCGATCCGGGCATGCTCTCGATGGTCACGCCCGGCGACGTCGGGATCTTCACGATCGTGATGCTGACATTGAACGGGCTGATCGGCATCGTCGCCCAGCCGCACATCCTGGCCAGCGTGGGAACCGGCAGGGACGAGCGCTCGTGCCGGATCGGCATGGCTTACGGCAACTTCATCAAGCGCTTCTGCACCATCGGATGGGCCTTGGTCGGGATCGTGGTGGCCACGCTGCTGATCCAGCGCGGCGAAGTCGCGTTCGCCGACCCCGAGGACGCATTCGGCTATGCCACGCGCGAACTGCTGTTCCCCGGCGGGCTGGGGCTGATGATCGCCTGCGTGCTCGCCGCGAACATGTCGACCGGCTCGGCATTCATGGTCGACAGCGCCGCGCTCTTCACGCAGAACCTCTACCGCCGCTACTTTCGCAAGGACGAGACCGATCGGCACTACCTGTGGTCCGGGCGCTTCGCGGGCGTGGCGATTACGTTGCTTGGCGTTTGTTTCGGACTGTTCGTCGGCAGCGTGCTGCAAGCCTTCCTATTCACCGAGACGCTGGCCGCGTTCATGGGGATCAGCATGTTCGGCGCGATCTCCTGGCGGCGTTCGAACCGCTGGGGCGCCCTCGCCAGCCTGCTGACCTCGGCGGGCGTCTTCTTTTGGCTGACGTATCGGCAGTACGGCGTGCTGCTGCAGTGGGAAGCGCTCAACTTCGGAATCTCGCTGGTCGTCGGCTTCCTGGCGCTGGCGGTCATCAGCCTGCTGACCCCGCCGGAATCGAAGCAGCGGCTTGATCCGTTCTACGACCGGCTCAACCGCAGATCGCGCTGGGACGCCGACAGCGAAAAAGAAGTCGAAGTCAGCCAGCCGGGTCACGACCTGCTCTTCGTACATCTCTTCGACCTCGGCCTCAGCCGCGGCCTGCGGAGCTTCTACGAGCGCTTCCGCGTGGATATCAACGGCCTGCTGGTGGCCGCGCTGGTGGTGGTCGCGCTGATCGCGCTCGCCAAGGGCATCCTGTTCCTGCCCTGACGGCGGCGCTGGCGCGCCTATTGGCCCAGCAGGCGATAGACCTCGCGGCCCACCACGAGTTCCTCCTGCGCCGCCAAGACCAGGCAGGCCACCGTCGCGTCGTGCCGCTCGATCCGGCAGTCCGGGACGGGATTGCTGTTCTTGTCGGGATCGAGGGCGATCGACAGGAACTCCAGGCCGGCGCAGATCCGCTGCCGCAATCCGGCGGCGTTCTCGCCAATCCCGCCCGTAAAGACCAGCGCGTCCAGTCCGCCCATGGCTGCCGCATAGGCTCCGATCGTCTTGCGCACTTGGTAGACAAACACCTCGAGCGCCAGTTCGGCGCGGGCATCACCCTTGGAGGCGGCATCCTCGATGTCTCGGACGTCACCGCCCGGAATCCCCGAGAGCCCGGCCAGCCCGCCGGACTGGACCAAGCGCTCGCGCATCTCGGCGGCAGAGAGCTGCACGCGATCCATCAGGTACAGCGCTGCGAACGCATCCAGTTCCCCGTGGCGCGTGGCGTTCTCCAAGCCTGACTGCGGCGAAAAACCCATCGTCGTGTCGACCGAGCGCCCGCCGCGAATGGCGCACATCGAAGAACTGCCTCCCAAGTGGCACGACACCGCCCGCAGGCTCGCGCCGTCTGCGCCGAGCAATCCGGGCAGCCGCTCCGCCACGGATCGGTGCGAAGCGCCGTGAAATCCGTAGCGCCGGATCCCGAAGCCCTCGCGCCATTCCTCGGGCAGGCCGTAGGTGCTGGCCCGGGCGGGCATCGTGCTGTGAAAGCCCGTCTCCATGACCGCAACCAAGGGCAGGTCGGGGCGCTGGCTGCGGAACTCTTCGATGCCCTCGATGTAGATCCCGTTGTGCAGGGGCGCGACGGGCTCGTACTCGCGCAGCGCAGCGAGCAGGCTCTGATCGATCCGGAACGTGCCGCAGAAGTCCGGGCCGGCATGCACCGCCTTGAAGCCGACGGCGTCGATTTGCCCCGCGGCACGCAGCACTCGGTCAATGGCTGCGCGATAGCTGGGCGCGTCGCCGCCGGGGCGGCCGATGCGCTCCAGCCGGCCCGCGGCAAGCTCTCGCTCGGCGGGGAAGTCCAGCAACTTGTACTTGAGCGAGGTAGAACCTAGGTTGGGAACCAAGACCCGCATCGTTGCCAGACCTGCGCCGCCCGCGAGGCTTCCGCCCTACAGGACGGGAGTGCTCCAGCCTTCCACGACCTCGCGGATGTGCTCCAAGAACAGGTCCGCGATCGCGCCATCGAGCACGCGGTGGTCGAAGCTCAGCGTTAGATAGGCCATCGAGCGGATCGCGATCGCGTCGTTGATGACAACCGGCGTCTTGGTGACAGAGCCGATCCCGAGAATCGCCACCTGGGGCTGGTTGATGGCGGGCGTGGCCAGCAGCGAATTGTAGCTGCCGTAGTTGGAAACCGAGAAGGTGCCCTGCGAAATCTCGTCGGGCTTGAGCGCCTTGGAGCGGGCCCGCGCGGCGAGGTCGTTGACGGCGCGCTGCAGGCCAAGCAGGCTCAGCTCGTCAGCCTTGCGGATGACGGGCACGATCAGACCCCAGTCCAAGGCCACGGCTATGCCGATGTTAACGTCGTTGTGCTTGATCAACTGCTTGCCGTCCAGCGACGCGTTCACCGTCGCGTAGGCTTTCAGGGCGGACGCCGCGGCCTGCAGGAAGAACGGCAGGAACGTCAGCTTGGTGCCGTTCTGCTCCAAGAACTTGTCCTTGGCGGCACCGCGCAGCTTGGCGATGTTGGTGCAATCGACCGCATGCACGGTCGAGACGTGCGGAGAGGTTCGCTTGGTCCGCACCATGTGCTCGGCGATGCTCAGGCGCATCGCGCTGAGCGGCTCGACATCGAAATCTCCGAAGCGCGCTTCGGGAGCGGGCGGGAAGGCCGTTGCGGGCAGGCCTCCATCCGCGGCCCGCTCTTGACTCTCGATGTATCCCAGGATGTCCTTCTTGGTGATGCGGCCGCCCGCGCCCGTGCCCTTGCCGAGCTTGGCCAGGTCGATTCCTTTTTCCTTGGCGATACGGCGCACCAGCGGCGAGCTGTGGATGCGCTTGCCGCTGTCAGACGGGGAAGGCTCGGGAGCAGCTGCGGGAGTCGGCTCTGGCTCCTTGGATGGTGCGGACGGTTCGGGCCCCGCCGGGGCAGCGGCAGCCGGGGCGGCCGTCGGCGCAGCGTGCTTGCCGAGCTTGGAGCCGTCGCCTATGACAGCTACCACCGTGTTGATTTCGACTGTCTCGCCCTCGGGGAAGAAGATCGCTTCCAACACGCCCGAATCCGGCGAGGGAACCTCCGAATCGACCTTGTCTGTGGAGATCTCGAACAGCACCTCGTCGCGCTCCACCTTGTCGCCGGGGCCTTTCAGCCACTTGGTGATGGTGCCTTCGACAATGCTCTCCCCCATCTGGGGCATGACAACTTCAGCCATTTCCGCCCTTCCTCGTTTCTCAGTCCTTCGCGTGGCCCCAGTTGCTGCACGGACTGCCGATCATCGTGCGTCCGAAGACCTCGCCGAACCTCGCGCTCATCGACTCGATCACGGCCTGGCGGCTCGGCGCCTTGCCCAGAACCTGCTCCATGGAAGCGACCGGCTTGGTCAGCCCGCACGGCACGATCCACTTGAAATGGTCCAAGTCCGTGCTCACGTTCAGCGCCAGCCCGTGCGAAGTGACCCAGCGGCTCAGGTGGACGCCCAAGGCCGCGATCTTGGCATCCGCGACCCAGACGCCGGTCAGGCCTTCGACGCGTCGCGACTGGATACCGAAATCCTGCAGCGCCGCCATGATGACCTCTTCGAGCGCCCGCAAGTAGGCGCCGACATCGCGGCGCCACTGCTTCAGGTCCAGGATCGGGTACGCCACGACTTGGCCGGGACCGTGATAGGTCACGTCCCCGCCGCGATCGGTCTCCTCCACGGAGAAGCCGAGCTGGCGGAGCCGGTCCGGCGCGGCCAGAATGTGCGCCGCATCGGCATTCCGGCCGGTGGTGATGGTAGGCGGGTGCTCTACGAACAGCAGTTGATCGCAGACCGTCCCCAGCTTGCGGCGCCGCACCAAGTCCAACTGGACATCCCAGGCCTCGCGGTATCCGCACCGACCCAGATCGCGAACCTCGCAAGTCCGTGCGGACGGCATCGCGCCCGCGCGCGGCCCTGCCGTGCCGAGAAGCGCCTCAGGCATTGATGGCCTGCCCGTAGATCCCGTTGAACGCGTCGAGAATTGCTTCTGACAGCGTCGGGTGCGCGTGAATGGTCGTGCGCATGGACTCGGCGGTGGCCTCGCTCTTCATCGCCACGATCGCCTCGTGAATCAGCTCCGTCGCCTGCGGCCCTAGGATGTGCACGCCGAGGATTTCGTCGAACTCCTCGTCAGCCACGACCTTCACGAATCCGGCATGGCTGTCGAGGATCGACGCCTTGCTGTTGGCCGCGAACGGAAACTTGGAGACCTTGACGTTCCAGCCGGCGGCGCGGGCCTTGGCCTCGCTGAGCCCGACACTGGCGACCTGCGGCTCGCAGTAAGTACAGTTCGGGTTCAGGTTGTAGTCGATCGGCTCGACCGGCTGTCCGGCGATGCGGGCGGCGGCGACCAAGCCCTCCGCAGATGCCACATGCGCCAGCTGGGGCGTGCCCGCCACGATATCGCCGATGGCGTAGACGCCCATCTCAGCGGTTTCCATATACCCGTTCACCGGGATGAATCCGCCGTCGGTCGCGATTGCCGTGTTCTTGAGGCCGACATTCTCCGTGTTGGGCTTGCGGCCGACCGCCACGAGCAACTTTTCGAACTCCCGGGACTGCTTCTTTCCCGCCGGGTCTTTGAAGGCCAGATTGACGCCGCTCGGAGTTTCCTCGATCTTGTCCACGGCCGTGCCGGCAAACACCTCGATGCCCTTGGCCTTGAACGCTCGCAGCAGCCCGGCCGAGACTTCTTCGTCTTCGAGGGGAACCACGCGGGGCAGCATCTCGAAGAGGGCGACATCCGCTCCGAAGCTGCGGTACATCGAGGCGAACTCGACTCCCACCGCGCCAGCGCCGATGACCGCGAGCGATCCGGGCACTTGTTCGAGGTCCAGAACTTCGACGTTCGTCAGCACGCGCCCCGACTTGACGTCCAGGCCAGGCAGCATGCGGGCTTCCGAGCCGGTCGCCAAGACGATGTGCGCGGCTTTCAGCGTGCGCTCTCCGTCCGGACCCGCCACCTTGACCTTGCCGGCTCCTTGCAACGTTGCGTATCCGGTGATGGTGCTGATCTTGTGGCGCTTGAACAGCTGCCCGATGCCGGTTGCATGCTTGCTCACGATTTCGGTCTTGCGCTTGCCCATCGTCTTGAAATCAATCGAGACGCTATCGGCCAGCACGCCGATCTGCTTGCCGTGGAGCGCAGACTCGTACACCTCCGCAAAGTGCAGCAAGGCCTTGGTCGGGATACAGCCGACGTGCAGGCAAGTGCCTCCCAAGTGCGGGTCCTTCTCGACCACTCCAACCTTGAGGCCATACTGTGCAGCGCGAATAGCCGCTACGTAGCCACCGGGCCCGCTGCCGATGACCAAGACATCGTGATCCATGGCCAAATCGCAGTCTAACAAAGGGGAGTTACGTACCAGAACGCCCAGAAACCCTAGGCACTTCGGCACACATATCCGCTTCCGCCATATGTGTGTGACTTGGGATCAAGAACTCGACAGCCGCACGCTGTCGCCCCGGAGACCGGAATCGTTCCAGCACCCCCGAGACACGCGTGGGAGATGCGCCCAGCGCTGGGTCGCCGCATCTTGTGCGGGTGGAGCCGCAGCCCGTGCCGTTCAAGCCGCTGGCCCTTTGCCCAGAGCCAAGCGCGCGGAGGAAGATGCCTTCACCGCCTTGAATACACCACGAACCATTTCCCGCCCTCGAACAGGTAATACTCCTCCGAGGGTTGGAAACCCACGTCTGCCATCCATGCGGTCACCTGTTCTTGGCTCATATGCAACTCGTGCTCGTCCGGCCGTGTGTGCCCGCGCTCTATAATCGCAATTCTGCCTTCCGGTTTGACGTAACGGGCGAGGTTCTTGAGGTAGCCGGCTCGATCCTTGACATGGTGCAAGACGTTGTGAAAGAACGCCACGTCGATGTCCCGCGTCGGAAGATTGGGGTCCGTGAACTCGCCGAGCACAGTTTCGACGTTCGAGACGCCCTCGACCGCTACCTTCTCTGCAATGTGGTCGACAAGGCCCTGATCCACCTCCACGGCATAGACTTTGCCGCCGGGAGCGACGGCGCGTGCGAATGGCAGGCTGAACACTCCCGTGCCGGCACCGATGTCTGTCAGGATGTCCCCGGGCTTGAGCCGGAGCCTGGCGATCACCTCGTCGATCTGGAGTCCCTTGACTCGTTCGCGCCGGTCGAGGGTTTCGATCCATCGTTCGGCAGGTCGCGATCCCAGCTGCCAAGCAATGCCTCCCGCTGCGCCGATGGTGCCGAGGAAAGCCGCCATGGCTGCTACTCGGACTCTTCTAAGCTGCATACCAATTCCCCCTTTCAGGTTCCCTTTGGCAGCGTCGCGGGGAACGTGTCCTTACCGCTCGCCGCGGTCGAGCTGGCGCGGCTGCGGCGCCGCCCAGTATGCCACGTGCCGAAAGCTGACTCGCGCCCGTCGATGCTCCGCTAGCGTGCGATGGTCGGTTGGTACCATGAGCGCTGTCCATGCTAGGGCGAATCCTACTCGGCTGTGCCGTGGTGGTAGCGATCGCTCTCGCGGTCCTGACTGGCCCCGCGCAGTCGCCGCGGGAAGGGTGGGATAGCCAGCGCGTGCGCATGGTTCGGCAGCAGATCGAGGCCCGCGGGGTGCGGGATACCCGGGTGCTCGAGGCAATGCGCACGGTCCGGCGGGAGCAATTCGTTCCGGAGTCGATTCGCACTTACGCCGCCTCTGATAGCCCGTTGCCGATCGGTTTCGAGCAAACCATCTCCCAGCCCTACATCGTGGCTTACATGACGGAGATGCTGGCGCTTGATAGCGACCACCGAGTCTTGGAGATCGGAACCGGGTCCGGTTACCAGACAGCGGTTCTCGCGACCCTGTGCGATCACGTCTACAGCATCGAGATCGTCCCCGAGCTTGCCGAGCGCAGCGCGAAGATCCTCCAAGAACTGGACTACCGCAACGTCAGCGTTCGCTTGGGAGACGGCTACCTCGGATGGCCCGAGCACGCCCCTTACGACCGAATCATTGTCACGGCCGCCCCGCCCCAGCTTCCCCAGGCCCTGGTTGACCAACTCGCAACGCAAGGCCGGCTCGTGGCGCCCGTAGGCAGGAATCCCGACGCGCAGAAGATTGTCTTGGTCACGAAGGACGCCCGCGGGAATGTCCGGCAACAGGACCAACTGCCCGTCCGGTTCGTGCCGATGGTCCGAGGAACTGACAGGAGGTAAGGTCGCGTCTGGCGGCGCGAGCCAGCCGGGCTCTGCGCAGGACCGGCCAGCGCTCGGATCTTCGCGACACCGTCCCCTCGTTGTCAGACAGGTTTCATCCGGGCCCCCTGCCGCAGCAGCGCAGCCGCAGGATGGTCGACAGTATGCCGACGCTGGCACCGACGACGCCCCGGACCGTGCCGCCCACCTTGGACTTGCCGAAGCGACGACGCCGGGTGTCGACCGGGCGCTCGACCATGTTCATCCCGTGCCGAATGGCCTTGACCTGCATCTCCACCGTCCAGCCGTAGGCGGCATCCCGCATGTCAAGGCGGCGCAGCGCATCAGCGCGGACAGCCCGGAAAGGTCCGAGATCTGTGATGCGCCTAGCCCACAACAGCCGGATCAGTACAGCGGCGACGCGGTTGCCCAGCACCTGCGGTAGCGACATCGCGCCGGGCTCGACCGTTCCCCGCACGCGCGATCCGATCGCAATGTCGGCGCCGTCCGCGATCGCCTCTAGCAAATCGATGGACTGCCGCACGTCAAAGGCCTGGTCTCCGTCGACGAACAGGACCACGTCCAACGCTGGCAGCGCAGCGATCGCTGTCTGGCAGGCGATCCCATAGCCGGGCCGCGGTTGCTTGACAACTCGCGCGCCCGCCAAGACCGCCCGCTCGGCAGTCGCATCCGAGGAAGCGTTGTCGCAGACAACAACCTCGTCAATCAACGGCTGGCCCCGCGGCTCGCGCAGTGCCAGCAAGGCACGCACGACGGCCCCGATGTTGTCCTCTTCGTCGTGCGCGGGAATCACCGCGCCAATGCTCAGCCCCGCGTACATTCCAAGCCAACGCGCTCGGCAGCGCCCGTTGTCGGCAACGATCCAGTGTAGGCCCGCGGCCCGCTCCGCGGGCGCGGCGAGATGCCACCCTCGGCTCTGGCCGTCGCTGCGCTGGTACCGCTCCTTCGAGTCATTCGCCCGGCCGCCGGCAGGACGTGCCGCTCCGTACAATCAATGGACATGTCATCCCTGCCAATCGTCGAAGCCGCGGACAGGGCTTACGAGGTACACCACGACTGGGGCGAGCTTCCGGCCAGCATCCGCTATGGAAACTGTCACGGAGTCCAAGTGGATTCCGAGGGGCTTGTCTACGTCCACCACACCGTTCACGCGGACTCTCCGAGCGATCACTCGGTGGTGGTGTTCGATCCGCAGGGCGCGTTCGTAGAGTCATGGGGCGGCGCCTTCGCCGGCGGGGCGCACGGCTTCCGTCTCACCCGCGAGGGCGGCGATGAATTTCTCTACTTCTGCGATATCCGACGCGGCATCGTGCAAAAGGCCCGCCTGGACGGCGAGGTCCTGCTCACCCTGGGATATCCGTCGGAATCGCCGGCCTACGGCGTCCGAGAAGGCCGGCTCGCCCCGTCTTGGAAGCCCACGAATCTCGCCGTGGCGCGCAACGGCGACATCTACGTCGCCGACGGCTACGGTTCGAGCTACGTGGTTCGCTACGACCGCGAGGGCCGCTATCTCCAGACCTTTGGCGGCGGACAGCACGATGCTCCCGGCAGTCTCCACTGTCCGCACGGAATCGAGATCGATGCCCGCGGCGGAGCCGAGGAGGTCCTTGTCGCGGACCGCTCCAACCATCGCCTGCAGTACTTCGACCTCGACGGCAATCACTTGCGCTTCGCGGGCGGCGTCGACCTGCCGTGCCACTTCGACATCTTCCGCGACGGCACGCTGTTGGTGCCCGATCTGGCCGCGCGCGTCACCTTGCTCGACTCCGCCAACGACCTCATCGGCCACCTCGGCGCGGGGCCGGGCGATTGGCGAGAGCGACGGCTGCTCGACCGCAGCCACTTCCCCGCGGGCCAGTTCGTTTGCCCGCACGGGGCTTGCTTCGACCACGAAGGCAACATCTTCGTGGCGGAGTGGGTCGAGATCGGCCGCGTCACGTTCCTCAAGCGGATCCGCTAGCCGGGATCGGGGCATGCCGCAAGTCCTGCGCGAGCTGACCCGAAGAGATCGCGCGCGGCTGGCTCGCAGCCGTGGTCGCGCCGCTACTCGCCGCCGCTAGAAGACCCGGAAGCTTGTCCCGATCGTGAAGGTGCGACCCTCCCTGTAGCCGAGGAAGGTCTCCCCGCCCTGCGTCCAGAACCAGCGGGCGTTGTTGAGATTCTCGGCCGCGAAGCGCATCTTCCAGCGGTCGTCTCCCTTGAGCGTCAATTCGTAGACAAGGTCCATCGTCGCCAGCCCGTCCTGGACCACGTCGGGCAGCCCGAACGCGCCCACGTCGGTGATGCGGCTCGAGAAGTAATTCAGGTAGAAGCGGGCCGTGCTCCGCGCCTTGGGCCGCGCCCACTCCGCGATTACGTTCGACACGTAGCGCGACTGGCCCTGCATCGGGCGCACCAAGGAGGTGAGGACAACGGTGTCCGAGACATTGCTCAGGTCTATGTCCGAGTCCACCATGGTGAAATTCGACGACACGGCGAATTCGCGCAGCCGCGGCGACACGAAGTCCAAGCCGCGCCGGAACTCGAACTCGACGCCGTAGTTGCGCGCGGCGGTCGCGTTCGAGAACGTGCGCAGGAGCGCCACGGCCGCGATCATGGTCTGCTCGATCGGACTGTCGAAGTTCTTGAAGAAGAAGCTCGCCGCCAGCAGCTGGTTGCCGCCGGGGAAGTACTCCCAGCGGAAGTCGTAGTTGCTGATGTCGGTCTGCACCAGTTCCGGGTTGCCGATGGTCTGCAGGCCGCCCACCACGTTCAGGAAGCCGAAGCGCGCCAGCTCGCGGAAGTCGGGGCGCGACACGGTCTGGCTGTAGCCGACGCGCAGGTTCTGCTTCGGCGACAGCGCGTAGATCACGTTGACCGCGGGCAAGTAGTTCAGCGCATCGAACGGCGCCGGCTCGCGGCCGGTGTCCGGCAGGAACTGGTTGAAGGTCGTCACGTCCTGCTGCATGTCTTCCACGCGCAGGCCGCCGATGATGCGCCACTTGGCGGCGAAGTTCAATTCGACCATGCCGTAGTAGCCAAACACGTCGCGGGTGCCCCGGTACGCGTCGGTGACCCGGGTCGTCTCGTTCAGCTCGAACCCGCGCGGGCGGATGTTGTCGGGCGAGAACAGCTCGTTGGGCGGAAGCGTCAGGTCGATGCCGCGCGTGCTGCGCAGGTTGTAGCGGAAGCGCCGCGAGTTGAAGTTGCGCCCGCGCGAGGAGTAGTTCGCTCCGAAGCGCACCGCCCCGCTGAAGCCGCCCCGGTAGAAGGGCACCAGCATGTCGACGCTCGGGTTGAGGATCGTCTCGTTGAGGTCGTTGAACATGCGGAACGCGCTCTGGCTGTCGTCGAAGAAGATGAACGACTCGGTGCGCGGCTGGAAGATCTGCAGGCTCTCGCGCAGGTCCGGCTCGTCGCGCGTGGCCTTGGAGTAGGCCATGCTCCACGTCAGGACGCTGTTGTTCAGTCCCGCGAACAGGTGCTCGCCGTCGATCTGGGTGTTCTGGATGGTGCGCTCGATGAAGCGCAGGCGCTGGTTGCGGATGTCAGTGTTGAAGTCCTGGTAGTAGCCCTCGTAGTAGCGCGCGTTGTCGTCGGTGTCGCGCGAGAAGAAGTTCTTCAGCGACAGCTTGTTGGCCGGATCGAACTGATAGGACACGTTCAGCACGCCGCCCAAGCGCACGGCCTCGGTCGACTCGTCATAGTCGAATTCGCTCTGCAGCACCGGAGGGCCGGCGTTGGTCGGGTCGGTGGCGGCCATCGGGTTGGGGAAGTAGTAGTTGCGCTCTTGGTCGAAGATCGACTGCAGCGAGTTCGAAAAAGTCAGCGCGCCGACGATGCCGAGCTTGCCGAAGGTATTGCCCGCCACGATGTTCCAGCTCATCGAAGGCCGGCTCAACTCGCGCGGCACCTGCTCCCAGTTATTGGAGAAGGCGTGCCCGAGCTCCTGCAACTCGTTCCGGCTGAAGGTGAAGCGATCGATCCGCTGGTCCGCCGGTATGACGCCGGGCAGGCTGCGCGTGCCGTCGTCAAAGCCGAAGAAATCGCGGCCGCCGCCCGGGTAGTCGAGGAACGTGCGGCCCTGCGTCTGGTCGTTGTAGCCGATCGAATAGCTCACGTTGAGCGTCGGACGCGTCGGAAACTCGGTCGTCTCCACCTGCACCAAGCCCGCGGAGAACTCGCCCGGCAGGTGCGGGGAGTAGGTCTTCTGGACCTTGATGTTGTCGATCAGGCTGGCCGGGAACAGATCGAGGGGCACGACCCGGCGCTCCGGCTCGGTGCTGGCCAGCAGCGCGTTGTTCAGCGTCGTCCCGCTATAGCGGGGATCGAGGCCCCGCACGAAGACGAAATCGTTCATGGTCGTCACGCCCGTGACCTTCTCGATGGCCTCGGACGCGTCCGACGAGGTTCCGCCGCGAATCTCCTCGGCGCTGATGGTGTCAGAGACAGTGGACGCCAGCTTGCGCTCGACCAGCATCGCCTCCTGGGTGGCCACAGAGGCCGCCACCGAGGCGACGACATCGACCACCGTCTTCTCCCCCTTGGCGGACATCACGGTGCTGGCGTCGGCGATCTCGCCAGCGAGCACTTCCAGGCCCTCGACGTTGACCGCTTGGTGCTGGGCGGACTTGTAGCTGACCGTGTACGTGCCGGGCGGGACGTTGTCGATCGTGAAGCTGCCTTCGATCGTCGTGGTCGCCGTGACGGTCAGTTCGCCCGTCACCTCGACTTCGACCTGCGGTATCGGATTCCCGGTGCTGGCGTCATAGACGAAGCCCAGCACGCTGCCGCCGCCATCCTGCGCCTGCAGCGCGGCACCGCCGGCAGCCAGCAAGACCGCCATCGTCGAATGAAGGATCCTGCCTAGTCGAACCTGCATAGATCGGTACCTCGATTCCTCCCCCAAGGCCTGAGCGCAGGGCAAACCCGCATGCGCCCCAAATACGCCATCCCGCACAGCCGCGCCTGCTCTGACCGTATTACCGTTGCGTTACGTTCGTGCGGCACTGTCATTAAGGTTTGATGAACCCTCGCTCGGGTCGCGCACGGTGTATCCGAAGCCGCGCACCGAGCGGATGTACTGAGGATTGGAGGGGTCGGCCTCGAGCTTGCTCCGCAGGCGCCGGATATGCACGTCCACGGTGCGATCGGTGACGTGGCAGGCCAGTCCCCAGACCGCTTGCAGCAGGGCCTCGCGACTCCACACGCGCCCAGGCTGGCGCAGCAT
>JAJDZN010000113.1 GCA_022824585.1 Bryobacterales bacterium
GCCGACTTGCCCATGCGTCTCGACTGTACGGCCCAGAGCGGACAAACCGCGGATCAGTCCTTCCCAATCGGGGGGCGCTTATGGCCGGATTTCACACGGGTCTCAAGACATTTTGTCAATGAAATCAGTAGTTCAGCCAGGGATTCTCGATGAGGCATTGCATGCCTAAGGACCCCAGCCTGAGAATCTCTTGGTCCCAGATCCGGCGTGATACACTCCGAACGCTATGAGCGATTTTGGGAAGGGCTTCAAGATCACCCTTGGCGTCGTTGCCGGGATTGTGGTGATCTTCCTTGCCATGCCCATCGGCTGCACGGCCTGTCTGGCCATACTCGGGTGAGGTGCGGGCTCGAGCCCCCAAGGAAGCGGTTGCAGACGAGGGACGGGTCCTCCAATCAGGTCAACGCCACCAGAGTAGATACGGCTCTAACAGGGCCTTCGGCCACGCCCGCGGTCCCAAGGGGCGGGTCATTGGGCTGCTGGAGGTAGTGGGTCGGAGTTCACCGATCCAAGGCTTGGCAAGCACCGCGTGGACCCGGCTGTCAGAAGCTGACCAACCGACCTTGGTCAGTCCGCTCCTCCATATACCTTCGGACGTCCTCGGCCACGGACCGCACTGCCTCCGGCACGCGGACCGACTCACCGGCACGTTCACGCAACGCCACCACTACGGGAGCCATCGTTGCGGCATTGCCCTCATTGCCCGCCAGTACGTTCGCAAGATCGCGCTCGGGTGCGCCGATCGCGGTCAAGTTCAGCGTGAGCCTCGTCATTGCACGCATCGACAGCTCATACGCGGCGGGAAACTCACCAAGGGCATCCCGAAACATCTGAATTGCCGCGTCCGTTTCTCCGCGGACCGCCAGTGCGGTCGCACGGGCACCGAGGGCAGTACCCTTGATCCAAGATGTCCAGTCGTTGGCAGACCCCGAGAGACGGGATTCCGCCACCGCACAGCCCGATAGCGCCTCGTCAACTTTCCCGATCTCAGCCTGCCTCAGGCTTATCACCGCCAATGCGGCGGTCGCGAAATCTTCGAAGCCATCCATGTCACCGAGCACATCGACAAACTCCCGATAAGATGCGATTTCACGATCAAAGTCCTCGATTCCACCCAGTATGATTGCTCGTTTCAGAAACGCCTCCGCCAACGGCTCCCACACCAATTGAAGGTCTGCGGCACGTCCGCGCGAGATCGCAGCGTCGTATAGTGCCACCGCCTTCCGCTCGTCTGCGCCGAACTGCCCCACCAGCTTGGCCCTTTCCACCAGTGCGGCAACTACCGACGGCTGGAACTCCGACCCATCGCGGTTGCCGAACCGAGCAACGAGCTCTTCGAGGAGTGTGTCCGCAAGGTCCACGTTGCCCAACTCGATCTCGGCTGCCGCCTGCCTGAGCAGCGCACGAGCTACGAGCGACCCAAATACGGTATCCGTGCGCTCACCGAACCACGATACGAGAGCGCGAGCACTCTCTGCCGTACCCCTGAAGTCGCCCAGCTTCGTATGTGCATCAGCTTGCAACATCAGGGCGATGCCGGTCTGGGACTTCAGGAGTACGACCTGACTCGTGTGAAACCGTCTGAATAGGTCTTGGCCGATAGCCACGACCCGAGCGTACTCTCCCAACCCGAAATACGCCTGGGCTCTCAGCCGACCCAAATACACCGTTTGGAAGTCGGAATCCGCTGTCGGAGACCGGTCCCAGCCCTCCTCAACGTAGCGGTCGATCAGTTCGATCGCGCGCAACCAGTCACCTTCTCCGAGCGCGGCGTCCGTCTCGTCTCGCAGCCGGACCATCGCATCCCAGTGGTGTCTGTCCGAGATCGACAACGACACTCGTCCAAGTTCGTCCCACGCCATTTGGGCGGCGACGTTGGTATCCTTTGGACGCCGGTCAAGGGCCTGCTCGATCCCACCGTACAGGGGCGCAGATTCTATCGCCTCCGCACGTAGGTTGTCGAGTACTTCGGACAAGGCGGACGGTTCATAGAACGCCATCATGAACATGATCAGGCTCTCTACCACCGCAGCCTCATCCCGTTCGCGCCGCAGCTTGTAATAGATGCTGTAGAGCGGCTCGGCGGCGACGTAATGACGTTTCGGGCTATGCCCGTCGACGTTCCAAACTACTGCCCCGCGGTCTGTCAGACGCCCGAGCATCGTCGACACAGTGCGCACGTCCAGCCGCGCCCGCTCCGCGATCTCGGCAGCCGTCGAGGGCCGCCAAAGGTCGATCACAGCGACGAAGACCCGGCGCTCCACTTTCGGCAGTACCTCGAGATGTCCTCGGAAATACTCAGTGTGCTCGTCGACCAACGCCACAAGCTCTTCCATCAGCTGCCGTAGCGAGCGGTGCCGCGAAAAGCCGGCTACGATCACGAGCAGCCGCGGGTTGCCCCCCGTCAGGATCTCTAGCGGCCGGATGTCGCGCCCGCACCGGGGGTCCCCGCCCGCAGCCTCCCAAAGGTGGCGGCATTCGTCGGTCCCGAGCGGCCTTAGGTCGACGATCCGGAACAGTTCGAAAAATGGCTCCTGGACATCTTCAAGTGCCTCGAAGCGGCTCGTCGCCGAAGCCAGCAGCATGATGCTTGGTTCCGATTGCAAGACGGAGCGAAGTTGCCACCCAAAATCCGCATCCGCATTAGCGGTGAGTGTCTGCAGGTTCTCCACCATCAGCACAAGGCGGCGGCGCATTCGATCCGCAGCGTTGAGCACCGCCGCCCGCGCTAGATCACCGAGCTCTTTCTCCCGCCAGCGGTCGCAGAGCGAAGCGTGAGTCGCG
Organism: Bryobacterales bacterium; assembly: GCA_022824585.1. Classification (GTDB taxonomy): domain Bacteria; phylum Acidobacteriota; class Terriglobia; order Bryobacterales; family UBA6623; genus VXMF01. Next base: position 2,785 of record JAJDZN010000113.1, read on the forward strand.
CGGAGTTCCGACGCCAGTTCGGCGTGTGCGGAAGCGACCTCCCGGGCGAGATGGAATAGCGTCTCCAGCCAGAAGTCCGCAGTGTTTGAGATCTCGTGGCTCTCCTCCATGAAGCGCACTGGCAGCAGCAACTCAGCGAACTCCGTGTTCGTACGCAGCTCTGCGGCAGCTCGGGCAAGCAGCATCGTCTTGCCGCGCCCACGGGGTGCCACGATCAGCGCGTGCTGACAGGAGGGACTCTCCAAGTTGCCCCGCAGAACGTCGAGCACAGTGGTGAGTTCGGCGCTTCGGACAGCGAACTGCTCAATGATCTCCGCATCGCTCTGGAGCGTGCCGGGGTTGAACTTGCGCAACGGGCCGCGCCCCGATGCCACGACGCTATCGGCTTCTACCATGGTCAGCTACCCGGCGCCACCCCGCCTCCGACGCGCACCGCCAGTGGCAAGTGATGGTCCCGAAAGCGCGCCGACCACCAGTCTCGAAGCAAGCGGGACACGAAGCGATGGCCTTCCGGCGATGCCTCTAGGTAGCCGTCGTGTACCAGCACGTCCAGCGCGTCCGCAATGCGCTCTCCGACAGAGTCGACGACGGTCGAATAGAGAGCTTCGAGGCGATTCCTCGCATCCGGCGTGAAGACGCCGACCGTTGCCGCCTCGGCAAGAATCTCCATCGCAAGACGATGCTCTTCGTCTCCCAGCGCCTCCGTCAGTCGGGTTTCGTAGTGGACCAAGTCGTTCTGGCCAGACGGGCCCAACAGTTCCCCACGGTAGACATCAGCAACGTTCCCTACCGTCAATCGCGATGACCCCCGCATTGCGGCAAAGTCACGCAAGCGTGCGAAGAACGACTGGACATGGTGTGGAATCCCAACGCCGAGGGCATCGTACACCGCGTCCGCAACGCCTCCATCCAGGTCCATGCCTGTGGTCGCTGCGAGGCGCTCGAAGCAACCGACGCTGGCTTCGCGGCCCCACGGGCCCACGCGGACCGGATAGAGATGGTTGATGCGATCGGCTAGTCCGAGTCGGCGCACGAGGGGCTCGAGACCAATGCTGCCGGATACGATTACGACCGGGCCGCCGTCACCCAGCCCCTGAAGCGTTCCCCGCAGCCAGCTAAGAAAGCCATCGACCCGATCAGCATTGCCGTCGCGACGGTGGAGGCGCTTGAGGAAGATCGGCAGCTCGTCGATCACCAGCAGCACCGGCTGGTCGTGCGCAGCGCACCCACGAAGAAGGTCCTCACCTTGCCGCCGCCAGCTTCCGGCGTCCAGCCCAGCCCGGAACTTCACGCCGAAATCGAATGCGCTGAGCTCGTCGACGTTCTCGGTGAACCAGTCCTTCATGGTCGATGCCATGCGCAAGGCCATGGGACGAACGGGGTGCAGTTCCCGCGCCAGATCCGCAATCACGTCCTCAGGACAGGTGGCCCCCTCAACATCTACGAATAGGAAGAGCCAACCGTCAGCCTTCAGGCGGCGCCCGAGTTCCTGAAGGAGACTGGTCTTGCCCATGCGCCGCTGCCCAGCAACCAGCAAATGATTCCGGTCGCGAACTTGAGCTTCGAGCAAGGCTAGTTCGCGCTCTCGGTCGAAGAAGTCGTCGCCGCTGACCCAGCGTCCGGTCGATAGTCTCATAGCAACCTTGGCGATCTATGAGGCAGTATGGCATACAACGAATCTGTTGTCAACAGATTTGTTGACAACGATAGTGTCGTACATTCGAAGATGCGATCGCACGCTTTGGCAAGCTAAGGACACATGCGATGCAGCCAATGATCGCGATGTGGCGTCCGGCCCCGTTGACCGGCGACGGTGCCGGCCTAGAGAGCAGAGGGTCTTATGTCCGAATCGGAGGGCGTGGGCCCCTAGGAGCTATCGGGGAGAGCGGATCAGGGTTGCGACCCTGAGGGCGCGGAGCCTTGCTTGAGGTAGCCGTAATAGCCAAGGTCTTGGCCAGTGACGTGCTTGGTCGCCCAGATGATCTGTCCGACATGCCCCGCAAAATGGGTCAGCACGTGAGTGATCGCGTGCAGCACGGTCACGTCATAGACCTGGATGCTGCGCTTCTCAATCAGGGAATCGGGCGGCAGGTCCGCCAGCAAGGCCTCTGCCTCGGCCACCGTGCCGCTGAGCCGCTCGGCCAGCACTTCCGCCCCGAGCGCCTCGCGTGTCGCAAACTCCCAATCCCGATTGCGGTCGTCAGGCTGCCCGCCCACACCGGCGAGGATCCACTGGCGCACGTTGCCAGACAGATGCAGGACTAGGTTGCCGATCGAATTCTCGATCGCGTGATCGCGATGCCAGATCTGCTCGGAAGACAATCTGCCGAGACAGTCGCACACGCGGTCGCAGCCTTGGCGGAGTTCCGTGCGCGCAACGCGCAGGAACTCCGCGCCAGTCTCCATGCCAGGTATTCCGGGCTACAGGTACCGACGGCTCACCGCAGCGGCGAGAAATCCGTGGCCTTGAGCCACTGGTTCTCGATCCCGGCAACCAGCCTGCCGTCCTTGCGCGACTCCGCAGCGGCGGCTTTCCAAGCTGGATCCGCAACAAAGGCTGCCCACGACTTCTTGGCCGCTTCGCGGCTGTCGTGCGCGAGGATGTAGACCAGCGTGTTGCCCTTTTCGTCACCTTCAGTGGGCGTCCAGTAGCCGATCAGGTCCATGCCGTGCTTGACGAACAGGTAGTTGGTGTGATCCCGGAAGCGCGCCATCAGGTCGGGCAGCTTGCCCTCCGCAGCGGTGTAGATGCGCATCTCGAAAACGCGCTCGCCCTCGCCTTCTTCGGCGATGGCCGCGAGCGGAGCGAGCAGCAGGAGCGGCAGCAGTGCCGCGAGGATCTTGGTCATGAGGTTCTCCTTAAAGACAGACAGGTAGATCAGTCGCCAGCGAGTTTGACGACTTGCTTTCCAATATTAGCGCCGCCGAGCATGCCAATGAACGCATCTGCTGCATTCTCGATGCCCTCGGCGACAGTTTCCCGGTACTTGAGCTTGCCGTCCGCTACCCACGCAGCCATCTCGGCCAGCGATTGGTCGTCGTGCTCCCGGAAATCGAACACCAAGAAGCCCTCGGCGCGGATCCGCTTGGTGATGAACTGCCACAGCAGCCGCGGCCCGACCGGAGCGTCGACGGCGTTGTACTGGGAGATCTGGCCGCAGATCGCCACTCTAGACCTGACGTTCAACTGCTGGAAGACCGCATCGGTGACGGGTCCGCCCACGTTGTCGAAGTAGACGTCAATGCCGTCGGGAGTCGCCGCACGCAGTTCGTTGAAGAAGCCGTCGCTCTTGTAGTCGACGGCAGCGTCGAATCCGAATTCCCCGGTCACCAAGGAGCACTTCTCCGGTCCACCGGCGATCCCGACCGCGCTGCAGCCATGAATGCGGGCGATCTGGCCAACCGCCGAGCCCACCGCGCCAGCCGCGCCGGACACACACACTGTCTCGCCGGACTTCACGCCAGCGACCTTGAGCAGGCCGTAGTAGGCGGTCAAGCCGGGCATGCCTAGCACTCCCAGATACGCGGAGAGCGGTGCCGCGCTGGCGTCGACGACGCGCAGATGTTCCGCCGACGCAGTGGCGTATTCTCGCCAGCCGAGGGGTCCCGTTACGTACTCACCCACAGCGATCTGGTCGCTGTTCGACTCGATCACCTGGCCGACGGATGCGCCGACCATCACCTGCCCGATCTCGACCGGAGCGGCATAGGACTTGCGACCGCTGATGCGCCCGCGCATGTAAGGGTCAACAGACATGTAGTGGACCTTGATAAGACATTCGCCAGCCCCGGGACTGGAGACAGGCGCTTCTTCAAGGCGGAAGTCAGACGGTTTCGGCACGCCCACGGGCCGTGCGGCGAGCACGATGGATCGGTTGGTCATTGGAAAACGGAGAGTTTAGCAAGCCGCAGGCTAGCGGCCTTGCCGCAATGTCGCGCTAGAAGCGGCGCGATCCGAGGCGCTTCACGTCGAACTCGGCGGTGTGGGCCACGGCCATGACGGCCATCACGCCCGCTTGGACGGGGTCGGTAACGACCAGATCGGCGGCGTCAGGAACCGAGCCTGCCATGTTGAGCGAGATGACCAACAGACCCTTGGCCTGCACGGCCCGTACGGAGCGCTCGATCTCGCCGCCCATCAGGGCACCCGCCAGCACGACTGCCTCGACCCGCGGCAGGCGGGCGGTCGCCAGCACCGCCTCGGCGATCTGGCGCTCGCCGACCAAGGGAATCGTGTCCACAGAGATGCGCTCGCCGCGCAGGTTGTGGCGGTCCGCTTCGGAGACCGCACCGGCGACTACCTGGCCCACTTGCGAGCCGCCGCCGATGATCACGATGCGCTTGCCAAAGACGTGATGGTGGGTGTGATTGGTTTCAACCGAACGCACCCCGTCCAGCACGGCCAGAGCATCGACAATGTCGGCCGCCGGCCGCGGAGTTGCGATTTCGATTGCGATCGTCTCGACGGGTGCTTGGGCATCGAGGATGGAGATCCAAGTGATGCGCGCGTCCAAGGCGGCCACTGCCTCGGCTATGAGGCGTAGTGCCGCACCATCGCCCTCCACCTCGATGGCAAGGGCCAATACGTTGTCTGCGTCCGTTCGCATGCCGGGCCCCACCCCGACTCTCAGAATTGCACACTTGCAAGCCCTGTCGTGCCGTCAAGGGTTCAGCCTACGAGGTACTGGTTCGCATCGTTCGTGCCGGTTGGCACAGCACGACGACGGCAAGTTAGACTATGAGCGCGACGAGCAGCCCACGAGCTGCTATTGGACTCGACTCCACCATTGGGTTCGACCGCGGACTTCCTTTTCGGTATTCCCGCTGCTCTGCCCTGTAGACCCCTTAGCCCTTGGCCTCATCCGCGATCCGCTTGACACACGACTCGCAATGTAGGGGTACATTGCCGCTTGGCCCTCTGGCTTCCGCAGACGACTACGCTTGATTGAGGACCAGCGAATTGACTCGTCGCGACGCCAAGAGGTTCAAAACAGGAATCGAGGGCTAAATCGCGGGAGACCACCAAGAACACAGCATGCTTGAACCCACCAGCCAAACTTCCCTACGTAACGAGATCGAGCGGCAGATACGAGAGGATCGGGCGCTCCTGACTCAGCTCCGTTCCGAGGTTAGACTCCTAGTTCCAAAGACGCGACGCATTTCGCCTCGTTCGGCGTCGTCGATCTCCCTCGTCGCTGCCGATGGAGGCAACAACCAGCTGCGATTCGATCCGTTCCTTGTCCAACTGATCCGGGTCGTCGACAGTAGCAACAACGAATACTGCCTCGAAGCGCTTTCGCCGACGATGAGCGTGTCCACCCTCTCGGCGCGCCAGTTTGCCGACCCCGATCACCCGACCGCTCTGGGACGTCTAATGCGATTTCTGGGTGTCGAGGAGCTGTCATCGCTCAGCCACATGATTCGTTCTGATGGGAGCGGGCGACCAAACTCTCCGAGCTGGGTACAGGTTTACCGCGAGCTGGTCGAGTGGGCGATTCTCTTCGCCCTCGTGCGCGAGAAGGATTTCGCTACTGACACGCTTATCGTGTTTGACGGTTTCCTGCGCAGCAAGGTGTTTGCGAGGGATCTCTTCCGAAGGTACCGCGACGGCATTCAGGAGGGCATCGATCGCCACTATAGCGCCCACAGACGCCGCATCTTCCTCGTCGGCGTCGCTAAGCACAGCAAGGTCCTTTCACGGTATCGGTTGGCCATGGCGCTTGAAGGGGTGATGAAATCGCCATTCCCCTGCTATGTCGAGATTCCTCGCGAGTTGGAGGAGAAGGCCTACATATGGGCGGAGTACGCGCGCGGTGACGATAACGTTGCTGAGGGTGGCGAGATCAATAAGTTCGTTGCCGGCAAGATGTTCTTCGTCAAGTTCGGTAGCGGACCAAGGGACCCTGTTTGGCCAATCGACGTCTTTCTCTCTCAGTCAAACGATCATGCGACAATCTTCGGGTATCTGCTCGACGACGCCGTAGAGGGCTTTCCCGTACCGCTATATCCTCGTTCCCTCCAAAAGGCCCACGAGCACGCTGCCCTCGTCGACTTCGACATGGACATCCTACAGGACATGATTTTCAGCGGCCTACGTACAACCCTAGGGACGGAAGCTCCCGCCCTCGATGTGTTCCGATTGCAGGATGCCGACCCGGCGGCTCGTAGATACGAATAGGGGGAGGTCCGTATGGAGCTGTTTCCGAGACAACAGGTCGTCGGAGTCTTCCGGGGCTTTCGTGAAGGCGGCATGGAGTTTCATGCCGACCTAGCGTTACCTTACCGAAACGACTTCCAACGCATTCCAATGCACGGGCAGTTCGTCCTGGTCCAGCTCGAAACTCCCGAGGAGGCCGTACTGGGGCGTATTGCGTCATTCTCGTCGGAAGGCAAGCTGTCGTTCGGCAGTGGTGAGGAGTTCAATATTCGCGCTGTTCAAGAGCAGCGGTCGATCCCTGAGGATCTACGCGAGCAGTACCTGAAGTACCGCGTAAACATCCGCGTCCTAGGAGTCCTTAGGAACGGCGGCGGCGATGCCCTGACGTTTGTACCTTCGCATCGCCGACTGCCGCACGTGGGGAGTGCGGTCGCGTTTCCGTCGGGAGATGTGCTCAAAGAGGTCTGTGGGCATCGCGGTGACGGTGCCCAAATCGGCCACTTCGCGCTTGGCGAATACATCTACGCCGAGGGCAGTAGCACGACGACGATCGAGTCTTGGATGCGCGTCGAGGCCCCGGAGATCATGGTTCGATTTCCTGTTTCGAGCCTAGTGGCCCGCCGCAGCTTCGTCTTCGCGCGGGCCGGCTTCGGCAAGTCAAACCTGAACAAGCTGCTGTTCAGCAAGCTCTACAAAGGAGAGCCCACAGTCACGAAACGTGGAGACCGCAAAGTGCCCGTGGGTGCAATCATCTTCGATCCCGATGGAGAGTACTTCTGGCCCGACGACAAAGGCCGCCCGGGTCTGTGTGACGTTCCCCATCTTCGAGACAAACTGGTCGTCTTCACGGCCCGTCAGGCCCCGAGTCCCTTTTATGGGTCTTTCATCGCGGGCGGCATCAAGCTCGACATTAGGCAGCTGCGGCCGAGCGATGTCATTTCGATCGCTCTGCCACCAGAGCGTCAAGACCAGCAGAATGTTGCCAAGCTCCGAGCCTTGTCACCACAGGCGTGGAGACAACTCGTGGATCTCGTCGATCGAGATAGGGGCGGCGCTGACCTTGACGAAATAGCAGGGATCATGAAGCTCGATCCTGGTCGCCAAGAAGCCGAGGCTGTCGCCGCCCGGTCGAACATGACCAACGTGGTCGGACTGCTTCACAACAGAAGCAGCCAGTTCATGGGCCTCTTGATGAAGGCTCTGGAATCCGGCAAGATCTGCGTCGTGGACGTCTCACAGATGCGTGGCGCGCAGTCCTTTATTCTTGCTGGGATCGTTCTTCGCCGGATCTTCAACCGCAATCAGGAGGAATTCACCAAGGCAGTGCCTCAAACCGTACCCGTGATTGCGGTCATCGAAGAAGCACAGGCTGTCCTGAATGAGCGTGCCGCGGCGGCCGAGCCATATATCGCTTGGGTCAAGGAGGGCCGAAAGTATGACCTTGGTGCGCTTCTGATCACCCAGCAGCCTGGGGCGATTCCGAACGAGATTCTGAGCCAAGGGGACAATTGGTTCATATTTCATCTTCTATCGGCAGGTGATCTCGCCAGCGTGAAGCGAGCGAATGCCCACTTCAGCGACGACCTGCTCAGCTCTCTGTTGAACGAACCGATCGCAGGGCAGGGCATCTTCTGGAGTTCCGTCGGCGGCAAGCCATATCCGATATCCATGCGTGCCCTGTCATTCGAGGAAACCTACGCGGCCGCTGATCCGACATACTCCCGTCAACCAGTCCCGACATTCGCAACAGAACTCCGGCGTGAGGCGGCGGTGTTGATCGATCAAGCTCGTGCATCAATGGATCAGGCCAAGGAGAACGCACAACCCGGCGGGACTGCTGAGTTCCCGAGAGATCCCCGTGGTGACGAAGGTGACGATGAACCACCGGATATGGAGGTGCACTACCAGCAGTCGGCCCGTCGTGCTGTGGAGCAAGATGCCGAGGTGATGGGGAAGCTCAAAGGCGATGGTGCCGCTTGGGGACACGTCCGGCGAGTCATCGCTAAAGCCCTACCCGCGACTCTGGATAACCGGGATCAGAAGGCGTACGAGCTGGTTGTCCCGACCATGATTGCGATCTTTGGAGCACAACGGCACGGGTGGCACTCATTCAAGCATGGCCCCAAGCAAACCGCGTACATCAGGCTCGGCCCGGAAAGCCAAGACTGAGCACGGTCTCACGATGATCACAGCGGAAACCGCGCGGCTAAACGCCATTTGCCCCTATTTCACGATGTTCCCTTTGGATTTTCCTCTGGGCGTTCTCAAGGTGCGCGCAACACGGAATGCACGCGTTCTTGACCCGTTTTGTGGCCGCGGGACGACAAGCTTCGCCGCAAGGCTGCTCGGCCTGCAAACGATCGGTATCGATGCCTCACGGGTGGCCATAGCCGCGACTCAGGCCAAGCTTGTCGCGCCTACACCAGAAGAGATTGTCAATGCAGCGAGAGTGGCTCTAAGTGGAGCGCGACAGAGCGTCGAAGTCCCCGAAGGAGCATTCTGGACCTTGGCCTATCACCGTGATGTCTTGCGAGACATCTGCCTGATCCGACATGCGCTGCTGAGAGATCCCCTCGATTCACAGGTGGCGCCCGCCCTCCGTGGGATCATCTTGGGTGCGCTGCACGGCCCAGTGGGTCGAACTAAGCAGTCGTATTTTTCGAACCAAAGCCCGCGCACCTACGGGCCGAAGCCTGCGTACGCGGTCAGATTCTGGACAAAACGAGGGCTAATGCCCCCTCGTGTCAATGTTCTCGCCATAATCGCAGAACGAGCGCAGCGGTATTACGGGAACGCATCTGAGAGAGTTATCGGAGCGGCGATAGAGGGAGACAGCCGACGGAGAGCGACGCTGGACGAAGCCTGCGAAATCATAGGCAAGTTCGATTGGATTGTTACCTCACCACCGTACTACGGGCTACGAACATACCTGCCTGATCAGTGGATTCGAAACTGGTTCCTCGGCGGCCCTGCGACGGTCGATTACACGTCCAAAGGGCAGCTCTCACACTCAGGCCCCGACAGGTTTGTCACCGATCTTCGAGACGTATGGGCAAATGTCGGCACACACTGCAGACCGGGAGCCACCATGGTCGTTCGATTTGGCTCTATACCTTGTCGCCAGGTGGAAGATCCCGTGCAGCTTATCTCAGCGTCCCTCGAAGCGACGGGCTGGGTGAAGACCAATGTGCGGCCCGCCAATAGTGCGGCCCGGGGAAAGCGCCAGGCAGATACTTTCCATCGACAGCGTAGTGCACCGTGCGAGGAGGTAGACGCTTGGGCACAGTGGCGGCCATGATCCCAAGCGATGTGCAGCCTGCTTCTCCTTTGATCCTGTCGTGTTCCCGCACGGAAGACGATCGATCAATGAGAGTGCTGTGCCGAAATGGTCGTCGCCCACCTGAGATCAGTTGCGCCTTGATCCCGCACTTCGGAGAGTGGTGGACCAAGCCGGAAATATCCAGGATGTCTTGGCCGCGTGCACTCCTGGTTCACGGCGGGCGTTAGCGCGGTTGAACACCGTTGGCTATGCCATGATGGGCACCAGAAATGGCCTCTCACATCCACGAGCGGGCGGTGAGCACGCTGATGCGAGAGCTCACCAGGATCGTCTCGCAAGAGGTGCGCGATCCGGCGGTAGTAGCCGTCCGAGTGAGCAAGGTCGAGCTCTCGCACGACAAGCGCAACGCACACGTCTTGGTCGCGTTCTGGGATCCCAAAGACGGCGAAGAGCCGGACCGGGAACCGTTGGAAGCCCTCGAGCGCGCGACCCCGTTCATTCGCAAGTCGCTGGGCCGCAGCTTGCGCATGCGCCACGTGCCGGAACTGCGATTCTCGTACGATCTGGCCGAGCAGCACACCAGTCGCATTGAGACGCTGCTCGAGGGCATTCGCGACGAAACCAAGAAGGGGCTTGGGGTGCTTTTCGCAGCCATCGCCCTGCAAGCAGCGGGGATCGCTGGTGCCTCAGCACTGGAACGGCTAGAGTCCTCAGCGGCGATTATGGGGAGCGAGTTCCGCATAGCTTGCTACGCCCCTACCAAGAAAGTCGCAGCCGGAGCGGTCACCGCCGCCTTTGACGAAGTCAGGCGGGTAGATGCCCTGCTGAGCAACTATAAGCAGGACAGCGAGCTGAGCCGGGTTAACCGAGAGGCTAGTGGTGGCGAAGTACAGGTGTCGGAGGAACTGGCGGCACTGCTGGACCGCTGCCTGAGCTACTCCCGTGCAAGCGAGGGTGCCTTCGATATCACCGTCGGGGCGCTAGTCAAGGCTTGGGGGTTCTATGGAGGCGAGGGCAAGATGCCCCGCCCCTGGACTCTGTGGTGGGCGAGGAGACACAGCGGCTATCAGCACCTGCTGGTGGACCAGGCGAAGGGGACAGTACGGTTTACGCGGTCGGGCTTGCAGCTGGACCCGGGGGGTATCGGGAAAGGCTATGCAGTGGACCGTGCGATCGCGGCCCTGCGAAAGTATGGAGTCGAGACCGCGCTAGTCAGCTCAGGCACGAGCAGCATCTATGCGCTAGGAGCGCCGCCCGACAACGCCGATGGTTGGGATCTGGACGTCCGGGGAGCCGACGCCAACGACAGTGAATTCATGACCGTGACGCTGAAGGACGAGAGTCTGTCGACCTCCGGCTCCTACGAGAAGTTCTTCGACAAGGACGGCACGCGCTACGGCCATATCCTCGACCCGCGCACAGGGCAGCCTGCGCTGGGAATGACCGCGGTTTCCGTGATTGGGCCGAACGCGATCGACACCGAGGCTTGGTCGACTGCGCTGTTTGTCAACGGCGCCAAGTGGGCGCGCAAGCATGGTGTCCCGGAGGGGCGGGTGTTGCTCTGCCCGGAGGGCGAGGCTTGCAGCTGGCTCGCCGAGGAGTGAGGCGGGCGAAGCAGCGGTCTTAGTTCACTTCCGCACTGGCCGGGACGGAGCCAGGCGATTTAGGGTGCGGGTGGCGGAAGAAGTCGACGGCCGACGCCTTGTGCACGCAGGATATGGTGCAGGCCGGGGCGCACGCTTTCGGCGTGTGGTAGGCAAGGCGGATGTCTTGGACGGTGTAATCGGAGAGCGGGATTCCGGGAGTCCCGCGCTGCTGGGAGCAGTAGTGCACGAGCCCGTCCTCGCAAATGTAGAGGTAGCGGGCACCGGCGCGGCAGTTCCACTTGTTGACGTTGCCGTGGACCAGATTGTCTTGGAAAAACGTTAGGCGGCTGTAGCCACGCTTGGAAAGGGCTTTTACCCGCTCGTAGACCCTTCTTTCCACCTTGCCCAGCGGCTTGAGCTGGCCATCTCCGTCGTGGATTACGCCGACAGTGCTGGTGAAGCCCAGTGCCGTAGCACGCTTGGCAACGGTGTATGCGTCGCCTGGGTTGGGGATGCCCGATCCGACAACAGAGTTGATGTTGACCTCAAAATCAGCATGCTCGGCCAGCATCTCCAGCTTTCGGTCGAGCACGCGCAGGCTCTTCATCGAGGTCTGGTCGGGCTCGACGTTGTCGATGCTGATCTGGAGATACTCCAAGCCGGCATCGTTGAGCTGCTGAATGCGCGAAGGACCGAGCAAGTAGCCGTTCGTGATCAGGCCCGCGAGCATGCCGCGGGAGCGGATGTGGCGAATCAAGTCATCCAACTGCGGGTGCAGCATGGGCTCGCCGCCGCTCATCGTGATGCAGCTGACACCGAGATCGGCCAAGGCGTCGGCGCGTTCAACCAAGACGTCGAAAGCAACGGGCGACGAGACATGGTCGTACTCGTTGCAATAGGCACAGGCGATGTTGCAACGCCTGGTCGGGATCATGTGGGCCAAGACCGGGTGGTCGGTATTGACCAGCGCCTTGGCGATCATGCGGGCTTCGCGAAGACCGCGATTGAGGCCAAGCATCTTGCGGCGAATGCGCGTGCGCATGGGTACGGGTACGTTCGGCATCGCAGTCGCGCGGCAGCAGCGGGCGAGGCTCCCGCATACGCCTCAACCGTCAATTATAGGTGCGGAGCAAGGGAATCAAGCGTCCAGGGGTGCATGGCCCATCAGGCTTGCTCCCCTTCGGGAGCATGGTGTACAGTTAGGTCTTAGAAGCGGGAGTAACTCAGTTGGTAGAGTGCGACCTTGCCAAGGTCGATGTCGCGGGTTCGAGTCCCGTCTCCCGCTCCATACTCGGGAAGGCTTCAGGCAAGCCGAGGTTTCGGCGCGGTAGCCAAGTGGTAAGGCAGAGGTCTGCAAAACCTTTATTCGTGGGTTCGATTCCCACCCGCGCCTCCATCCTATAGCTGCTTGAATAGGCATTAGCTAGCTTTATTTTCAGCTACTTGCGCGAGTCGTGGCGCATGTCCCACGCGTTCCGTTCGAGAGCAGGTGAGAGCAGTCGGGGCCATTCCAGAGCACCTGAAACGCGAAAATGGTCCCAATATGGTCCCGCTGAATTAGGTCTCATCCGGCGTTCTAACTGAGATGCGCGGGGTTGCCGCATGGTGGGCGACCCTAAGCGAATACATCGCAATACTGCTTGTCAAGGCGTAGAAGACGTGACCCGACTCTCCATGAATGGGGAGCCTCAAGAAGTGCCACCGCGGTCCCTAGGCTGTGTCGAGGGCTCCACGCATGACCATATCCGCCAACGCAGCGCAGACCAGAGGCGGGCTCGCCTGTGGCTGCGGGCGTTTCGGCAACTGCAGTCCTCCATCGCCCTCTCATTGCAACAGCCGTTCGAGTGCACGGCGCTGCGCGGTATGCTTGTCCGGATTGGACTGCTTCAACCTCTTCAGGTTGACCAGCTTCCAGCGAACAGCTGGCAGTTCCGCGGCCACGGGCAACCCGATCAGACCGAAGTCCGGCTCGGCGTCGTGTAGGGAGAGCAGGAAGGCCGCGATATCGCCTTGCAGCCGCGATCGGATATCCGCGTGCAGCTGCCGGGCCGTCTCGGCGAGCGCCTGGAGGGATACGGCCTCGCGCGTCATTCCCACGAACTCTTCGTCGTAGAGATCTTCTCTGAGGGACGCCGACTGAGCTAGCAGCTCGTGCATCGGTCGCCCCGAACTCGCCACATAGACCATGAATGTGCGGAAGAGCTCGTCGGTGAGGCCTTCGTTGTCATAGAGAAGCCTTATGTCGAACAGATCGCGCGGATGCCGACGATCAAGCGCCGCGTGTAGCTTGCCGCCATACAGATCCTCGAAGGCGAGAACGTTTGCCTGGACGAACCCGAATTGCTCCGTTACTCTTTCGGAGACGACCATCGACCGTGGCGGATGCACCGCCCCCCGAGTCACAGGGGAAGCCTCGATCTTGACCCGCACCCGTCCGGATCGCACCACGATACGGGTATCAGCGCCTCCGCCGCCAGCGACACGGCGCGCATCGATCCGAGGGTTGCGCTGCCGGACCGCCAGCACGATGCGATTGAACGCGTCATCGATTTCCCTGAGCGACGACTGGCGGTCCGCGATGGGCAACCAGGTCAAATCGATATCGACCGACAACCTCGGCAAGTCCCTGCAGAACAGGTTGATGGCCGTACCGCCCTTGAGCGCGAACGCGGTCTGCTGAGCGATGTCCGGTAGGACGCTCACCAGCAGGCGGACCTGCGCCACGTACCGGTCAAGCATCGACGTGTGTCCCTTGAGGCTCTACAGGCATCAGTGATTCGGGCACCGAGATCCGATAGGTCGGATGAAACCTCCCGCCGGAGACAAGGGCCCGCGGCCCAGACCCGAAGTCCACGCCCGAGATGTCTAGCTGCTGCCGCCAGCGGTGCTGGTGCCGGTCCGCGAAGACAAAGAACAGCCTGCGCACCTTCACACTGCGACAGGCAGCCAGCAGCACTGTGAGCTGTTTGGGCCGTAGCGACACCAGCCCCTCGAAGACCTTGTCGAGCTTCTCGAAGCTCGCATGCCGTGGTAGTGCGTCGATCGCCTCGAGGATGGCGCGTTCGGGTGACGACGCGCGGATGCGCCAGCGCCACAGGTCGACCGCCGCCCCGACCCCAATATCAGACTGCTCGATGCCGACCGGGTCGTCGCCGAAGAGCGTGCGCCGGCGCACGACGATCTCTGTCGGCATTGGCAGCCGTCTCAGCCAAGACGGCACGTCGCCGTAGAAATGAACCCGCCGCCGTCCCCCGAGGCTAAGGTAATGCACGTGGCCGGCTAGATCGAGAGCGCTCTCCGCGCCCAGATGCACGGCATAGTTCATGAGCCGTTGCAGGGAGAGAAGGAGGATGGCCCAAGACTCCTCGGGGGCGGCACCCTGGGCGACTCCCGGTAACGGGCGGCGATATACTCCGCGGGCGATACGCTTGAGCCAGCCGCGAGCGACATAGTCGTGGATGGATTTGGAGTCGATTCCCCGGGCTTTCAGCCACGGCGTATCCACCACGAAGCCCGGGGGAACCGTGTCTAGAAGCGGTTTCAGCCGAGGCGTTCTTGAATGGCTCATAACCATCAAGATAGCACAATATCGAAATCGTCTAAAGTGCGATTCACACATCACATCTGTACATGGTTGATAGCCATGCAAGAATAGCAAGTTCAAAATTTCTCGTACACCGAGTGGCCGGCCATTCTAGTCGCTAGCCAGCTTGAGCCTAATGCAGCCAGGCATAGCCGAGGTTGTGAAAAGTAATCTTGTGCATGTGTTGGTCTCCTTGCCTACGCACCGACGCAGAGTGCCACGGCGGCGCTGATTTCTTGCAGATCGTCAGCGGCGATAGAGCCAATTTGGGATACGAATCTGGTGAGTGATACCGACTTCACTTGAAACGCGTCCGCAGCAGAATCCTTGGCCAGTCCATTTCTCCTGGTAGCTACAATCCGGACGAGCCAGGGGAGTCGAGAATAGTGATCTTTCCACTCGGTGACGGGAGCGACTATTCGCAAGGGAAGCCTACCTACTGCTGGAATGCTTATTACAACAGCGGGCCGGATCTTCGTAATCTCAGCACCCTCGCTGGGGTCGAAGCGCAGATTCCAAATCTCGCCTCGAGACGGAGTGCTAGCGCTCCTCGAGCGAGATGTCATGGTGGTCTTCCTCCGCTAGGGACTCGAAGCCGGAAAGCGCGCCGCCTTCCACGTACTCGTCTTGCACGAGTGCGACTGCCTGCTCAAGAAACAGCTCGCGTTCTAGTCGTGGGAGTTCCATGAGCCGGCGGATCCGCATGCTGCTCTGGAAACTCACTCTTGCGGCGCCGAACTCTTCTTGAATGCCTGGAAAGAGCCTTTCGGCAGTAGCTGAGCTAATGACTCCTTCTGCCAAAGCCCGAACGGCCAACTGCTGAAGGCGCATCAGGCGCTCATGACCATTGAATGCTATCGGCTCCCGTCTTCGCCAACCGCGTGCGCTCATTTCGGCGAAGAGGGTGCGGGCGTGGGATTGATCGATGATCCCTAGGTCCGCCGCCCGGTATATCCATGCCTGCATGCTTAGGCCATGCTTCTGCTTAAGAACTGCTAGTTCCCGAAAATCCAGCCGGCGCCGGCGCTCGCCGAGTTCCCGTCTAGCTGTGCTGGACGTCACTAAGAATGCCGCGGCAAAGCGATGCGCCAGCTTCTCTTCCGCCGCAGAGTCGATCTCGCCAACGTCCATGGCCAAGTGGCCGAGTTCATGGGCTAAGCTGAACCGCTTCCGGTCGTCGGAAACTGACGAGCTTACGACGATGACCGGCGTCTTGTCGTCTAGCCACCCCGACAGTCCGTCGAAAAGGTCTTCCTCGTCCCCCGATTCAACGACGATCCCCCCGGCATCTTCGATCACTGAGGCCACGCTTCCGATCGGACGATCTCCGAGCCCCCAACACTCACGGAGTTGATCGGCCGCCGACTCAGCGTCAGCTGGAACCGTTACAACAGTTCTGATCATAGGCCTAGGTTGGCGGTTCGGTTCCAGCGCGCGCCGTAGCGAATGCAACGCGGCCACTTGCACAAAAGCAAGGGTCTTGATTCGCTCCTGCTGTTTCTTGCCGAGCCGGGAAGCCTTGCGAAACGCGAGCCACTCTATGGAAACCGCCCGTTCCTCGAGGAAGAATGCAGTGTCGACACCAAGCACCTGTGCAAGAGTTCGTAGTGCCCTAGGCTTGGGAACGCTGCCTCCGCGTTCATACTTGGACAGTCCTGCCTTCGTGAGCGAGACTCCATGCTCTGCCAACGAGTCCACGACCTCGGTTTGAGACATGCCTGCGGCGACACGAGCTTGTCGCAGGCGGTCACCGATAGCAGGTCTTGTTGACATTGTCGACACTTCGATCAAGAAAATCTACATTGACAATTTACATCGTTAGATGCAAAAAGTCAACCGTTAGCTCGTCTGTAAATTTACAGAATCGGGACTAAGCACACTCGTCGAGAAAGGCGGGTGTCCAATCACTCCGTGTGGGCCAACTTGGCTAAGACTGACAGTCAGTTGGTTCATGCCGTTGTGATGGGTTGATCGTCGGGGTTCTTGAGGTGGTCCGATGTGCTTAGACCACTGGCCGGTGAATTCAAGGTGGACTCCGCTACTACTCTGAACTACGGCCCGCAGTGATTGTGCCTCGATACCCGATCATCATCCCGCCTCCTTCCTTGCTTCCCCGGCGGCAGATGAGGGCTCCCGGACCGCTCCCGATAGGTTTACCTGTTCCCCAAGTAACGTCCATTATCATGTATCTTGTATAGGATAGAGATTACTAACATGGACGTTATATGAAGAAGAACCCATTCTCAGAGGGGCCTATGCCCGTCGGCCGCGCCCTGCGCAAGCTGGGGCACGATATCCGGGATGCGCGCCGCCGCCGCCGCATCCCCGTGGCGATCATGGCCGAGCGGGCGTCGGTCAGCCGCACCACCTTAAACAAGGTCGAGAAGGGCGAGCCCGGCGTCTCGATGGGCATCTACGCCACTGTGCTTTTTGTGCTGGGCATGATCGACCGACTCGCCGATATCGCCGACCCGCGACATGACGCCGTCGGCCTTGAACTTGAGCAGGAAAACCTACCGAAACGCATCCGGCTCACCCGGCCCGGCAAGCGCAGAGGTGAGGCGTGATGAATCGCAACGTCCTCGTCTGTGTGGACCTGCTCGCCACGCCCCATCTCGTTGGACGGCTCTGGGCGCGCACGCGCCTCCACAAGGAAGGAGCCACATTTCAATATGCCGACGGCTGGATCGCCAACCCTAATCGTTTCTCCTTGGAGCCGGCGCTCACACTTGAGCCCGGTCCCTTTCACACACCATCCGACAAGCCCCTGTTCGGGGCTATCGGCGACTCCACTCCGGACCGCTGGGGACACGTCCTCATGCGCCGTGCCGAGCGCCGCCGTGCGGAAACGCAGAACGACACGCCGCGCACGCTCCGGGAAATCGACTACCTGCTGATGGTGGACGATGAATCCCGCCAGGGCGCGCTGCGTTTTGCGGAACAAGAAGGTGGACCGTTCTTGGCGCAGCAGGGGCTAACGAAGATTCCGCCGCTCGTCGAGCAAGTCACTCCGTTCGGATAGCTTGCAGTGGATCGACCTGCGTGGCCCGCCGGGCTGGCAAGAAGCTCCCGGCAACGCCGGCCAGGGTCAGGATCAGGAGTCCCGCGGCGAAGGAAATCGGGTCCAACGGCGTCACGCCGAAGAGTTGGCTCTCCAGCAGGCGGCCAAATAGCACCGCGATCGCCAGTCCTCCCAGCAGGCCGACAAGCACCGGGCGAACTCCCCGGATCACGACCGACCGTGCGAGTCGTCCTAGTGGCGCTCCCAGTGCCAGCTGCACACCGTAGTCCTTCGACCGGCGACGGGTTGCGTAGCTGGTCACCGAATACACGCCAACGATCCCAAGTCCGAGTGCCACGAACCCGAACCAGGCAAACAGGATCAGGCTGAATCGGGGGCGGCGAAGCCTCGCGCCGAGCCTCTCTTCCATGGTGCGCACGTCCGTGACGACCTGGTTTCTGTCAGTGGTCGAGATCCCGCGGCGGAAGGAGTTGGACAGGCTCGAGGTTGCGGCGGATCGCCCCCTGATCGCCATGAACGAGCTCCACCGGGTCCTTTGGAGCAGAGGCAAATACACCATCGGCTCGTGAGCACTGCGCGGTCCGAACTGCCGGACATTGCCGACGACGCCTACTATGGCGCAGCGGGTACCCGGCGCGCTGCCGACCGTGATCGACTTGCCGATGGGGTCGTCGCCGAAGTGGGACTTCGCAAATGCCGCATCCACGATGGCGACGGGGGGGCTCCTCCCATCGTCGGCTCCTGTAAACTCGCGTCCGCGTAGTATCGGGATCTGCATCGCTGCAAAATAGCCGGCACTGACCTGTGCGTACGGCGCATGGGTCGGGTCATCGTTGGCCGCGTTCACGGGAATCGTCTCTCGAATCCCGCTCAGGGGCAGGGCGGTGCTCGCGCCCACCTGACTCACCCCGGGCTGTGCGGCCAGACTGGCGAGCAAGCCTCGGTAGTGAGTGTGCAGCTGCTCTTCTGTTGGGTAGTCCGAGAAAGAAAACGGAAGACGCGCGGTCAGCATGCCGGAAGCATTGAATCCGAGATCGAACGATTGCATGCGGGACACCGTCTGCAGCATCAGCAGGGTCGCCGTCACCATGGCGAATGCCAGAGCGGCCTCCAATGCGACAAGCGTGTCCAGTCCGCCCCACCTGCGGTCCCGACTCGCGCTTTCCGATCGCTCGAGCTTGAGTCCTTCCGCAATTCGAAGTCTCGCGGTCCGCACGATGCTGGGCAGTGCAAATCCAACGATGGCTATTCCCCCCAGGATCACCGTGAAGGACGCGCCGGCCCAGTTGACTCCGACGTCGCCCATCCTGGGAAAGAGGGTGGGGTTCATGGCTACGATGACGTCGATCAGGACAGCGGAAAGCAGAAGCCCGGTTGTACCTCCGAGAGCAGCGATCCAAATGACGTCGCACGCGATCCCCTGCACCAATTGGAACGGCGAGGCTCCAACGGCTGCGCGGATGGCGAACTGCCTGCGCTGGGACAGCCACCGAGCGACAAGCAGTCCGACGACGTTGCAGCAGCCGATCAGCAACACAAGCGCGGTGGCAGCCCACACAGCCAGCAGCGTCGATCGGGAGCCGCCCAAGAACTGCTCGTGTAGGGGCACCACCCGGGCCTCGAGTCCCCTGTCCTCTGCCCGTGCGGTCTGGGCGAGGCGGGCGGCGACCAGGTCCATCTCGGTTTCGGCTTCGGTCAGTGAGGCGGAGCCACTGAGCCGACCGAGAACCCAGAGGTTTCCTCGGTCCGGAATTGCCTCCTGGTCTGGATCAAGGGTCAACGGGACCCATATGTCTGTCTCTGGCCACGGCAGAAACGAGAAGCTGTCCGCCAGGACCCCAACAATCGTGAACGGGCGCCGATCCAAGACCACGGCGGCTCCGATCGCACCACGATCTCCTCCGAATCGATCCAGCCAGAGGCGGTGGCTGAGGATCGCAGCCGTTGGGATATCCCCAGCAAGGTCCTCGGACGTGAATAGCCTGCCAGCCGCCAGTGGTGCTCCAAGCACCGTCAGGAACTCCTCGCTCACGAGCGCCCCCAAGAGCTGCTCGGGACCCTCGGGGCCCGGAACGACGAACGACCAGTCCCGGGCGGCTCCGAGCTGAGCGAATGATCGAGCAGAACGGCTCGATGCGTCGAACATCCGCCGCGAAACAGGCAGCCGCCGGCTTGGGTTGTCGCTGTTCACGTTCCAGACCATCACCAGACGGTTGGGATCGGGATAAGGGAGTGGTTGCAGCAGGATTGACTCCAGCAAGCTCACACCAACCGAGCAGACCGCAAGGCCCAGTGCAAGGGTCGCGACGGAAGCACCAAGCAGGAGCGGTTGGTGCCACAGTGACCGGAAGCTACGAGTCAGGGCTCTCATTACGCGACGATTCCATGACTTGATGGCGGAATTGTATTAGCACCGAGCGCTGATCATCTTGACATCCCGTCAATGCTGTGGGTTCCGGAATGCACTGGCCATGATCTCCGGAACCCACACCTCGAGTTCTGCCCGAACTGTGACCAAGCGCTAGGCCTATCGCGACGGCAGGTTGTAGACTTCCCTCGTCCTGAATCCACGCAGAAACAGAATCGCTCCCGGAACGGTGAATCCCCCGTGCGCCATGGCAAAGCTCCTCGGGGTCAGATCGTCAAAGTCAAGCCCGAAGGACAGGAATGCCTGCACGGCAACGAAGGCCACTGCGGTTCCGATCCATCCCTTAGTGCGCCTGACCAGCGGGATCCTGACAGATAGCCTGCGAACGGAACCCTTGTCAATCGTGATCGCCTGCCCGTTCTCCCGTTGCAGGACAAGTGAGGATCCAGACGCAGATGCCAACACTCCCTTCACCTTGAGTTTCCCGCGCGGCAACGAATCTACGACGGCACCGCGGTGGAGCGCAACAGTTACCTCGCTCCCCGGCGAGACAGACTGAACTTCCGACCAGTCGTTCCTGATCTTGCCAGTGGCCGATTGAGTGGCAAGAACCAGTACAACTACCCGCAGGGCGTATCTTCGAACTCTTGTCACGGCTGCGCTCCGTTTTCGGTTATGGTGCCGTAAGCTGCAACGAGAGTCCCTGTCAAGCCAAGCAAACACTGGCAGCACAACAAGAAAGATCGTCTCGAGGACGATCAGTCCGGGCGTTAATTTGGGCAGGAGCATGACGTTCGACAATTTCACCCCCCAAGTCCGACGCACCGAGACTGCATGCAGTCAATTTCTTCTTCACGAGACTGGGCATTGCATATCCCGTAGTCGGACCAGAACTACATGACGCTCTACGAACCGGGCCAGCCGGCCCCCGACGGTCACATTATGAGACTCAGTTTCCCTTCCACCTCGGGGACACTGGCGAGCTGCGATCGGGAAGGTTGCGAGGGCAACAGAACCCGATGGGGCGAAAACGCTGGGTCCAGCCATCCAGGAACCGGGGTCACCGCAGAGATGCGGATGGCGGGAACGGCCGAGGACCGGAGTAACTGCCGCCACTAGACTGAGACATGTAATGTCACACGCACGGATGCTCGCGCTTGTTCTCGCCGTCGCCGTTCCTCTCCTCGCCGAGGAGAATCACAGGCACTCTTGGGCGGGCGTCCGTGCAATCCCAGCGGGCAGCCGTGTCTTGGTATTCACCGTGGACGAAAGGCAGGTGCCTCGGACGGTACAGCGGGTCAAGGGCGTCCTGGAATCTGCCGACGGGGATTCCGTTACGGTGATGATCGCGGGGAGTTCCGCCGTGGAATCCATCCCGAAAGACTCCATCGTGAAATTCAAGGTCTACCAGCCGCCAGCGAGGCGACTGACAGCCTGGATCGCCACGGGCGCTACCGGGGTCTTCATGATGTCTGGAGGGTACTCGCAGGGCGGTGGCAGCGTGGATTCCGGGGCCGAGTTGTTTTTTGTTCTGATTGGTGCGGCCGTGACGATTCCGGTCGGGCTGGTCATGTTTAAGGCAACACGGTTCAAGACGGTCTACCACTCGCGCTGACCCATCGAATACTCCAACTATCCGGGGTCCTGTATCGTGACCAAGTAATGAGCCGAGCCTTCGACACAGCAATAGAGAAGATGTCGGCACTCCCGCCCGAGGTACAAGACCGAATTGCGCAGTGGCTTCTCGGCGAGCTTGAGGATGAGGAACGCTGGACTCAAGCGTTCTCAGGTACCCAAGATGCCCTGAGCAGGCTCGCCGACGAGTCCCGCGCTGATATCAAAGCTGGCAGAGCGACGCAACTCGATCCGGACAAACTGTGAGATCGAGTGCAACGCCCCGCTTCTGGGCTGCCTACCGCGAATTGCCAACGGGTAGTCAGGGGCTCGCAAGCAATGCGTGTTGCGGAAAGTCCAAGTCCCCCTTCAAAGTGCGGGATGAACCGATGCCGGAAACGTCATCAAGTGTCTATGACTAGTGCTCAAGACGTCGCGTCAGTTGCTGGTCTGGTTCCAAACAGATGCACTCTCTGCGTACCATTCCAGCGAAGGCCTCAAGCCCGCCGATTTAGTTGACAGGAAAGTGGCCAAGTCTGCGATCCAAGGATCAAATTTGGCAATCAAGCGTTTATTTTCAGTACCTTACGTGAGAGGAATTTAGTTGACGGGTAGTTGACGTTACGCTAGGTGAGCACCGACACCAGCGAGCGGGGTGGACTTCCGCAGACCCATGGAGGTTGAGAATGCAGAGTGAATCCGGCATCAAGTCGTTCGATTGCGTGAAATGGACGCGCGAGACCCGGGACCGGATCAGCGCTGAGATCAGGGACCTGTCCGACGAGGAGCTTCATCGGTGGCTGGAAGCGCGGCGCCCCCAAGATCCGTTTCTGGCGGCGCTGTTTGATCGGAAGACGTCGCCAAAGGGCAGTAGAGCCCAGACCAGGGAGCCTGCGGGGGATTAGCGCATGGTGTTTGGATTCCGATTTCGCACTTGGAAGGAACTAGCGTCACGAATCTTAAATAGGAAGCGCATGAAAGAGGAGGCTAGATTCATCCCGCGCAACACTGCGAGTGGAGGACGGACGGTCCCTCGGGATCTAGCGAAGTTCACCCGCGATTGCTTCGCGCCTCTCGGCGGCGTCGAACTCGAACTTCCCCCGCGTGGCCCAATGCGCGAGCCTCCGGATTTCTCCTGAACAGCTTCCCAGGCTCGTCATCGACGTGAATGTCGCGTCCGAATTCATGCGACCGGGCCAACGCCCACGGTCGCGGCGTGGACCGCGGACCGCGACACGGAGGAGCTGTGTCTGACAGCGGTGAGCGAAGCGGAACTCCTCTATGGCGTTGCGATCATGCCGACCAGCAGGCGACGAAATGCACTGGAGGTCGCCATGAGCCGATGACTCGACGTAGGTTTCGCCGATCGGATTCTACCGATCAACAGCTCCGCCGCTGGAGCTTACGCGGTGATAGCATCCCGCCGCCATGCGGGTCGGCCCATAGAAGAGGCCGACTACCGAATCGCAACCATTCCCCGCTCGCACGGTGCTGTACTGGTGACACGCAACGTGCGCGATTTCGAGGCCAGCTTTCCTGAATCTCGGCAAACAGGTCATTTACAACACCCGAGTATGCTGACGGTTTCTCGTCCAGACCCGCGATGACCCCATCGGCTCAAGATTCCATCCGTTGCAATGTGCCAGCTCACTTCTGCAACGTCCGCACGTCCCGGCTCTCCAGGATGAGGTCCATGAAATAGCCGAGTACGAGGCCCTCGCCGCAGCCTACTGTGCCGCTTCCCGATCGGCCATGGCCCAGCCTGGATCACTCATTGATCGTTTGTCGGAGAGCGATTCGGCGTTGGCGGACGGGTCTCGATAGGCTCCGGTGGCGCAGGACGCTGCGTGATCCCTGACTTCGGATCATGATTGAGACCGCGTTTTTCGATCCCCCGGATCTTGAAGCCACTAGTCTGTGTTTCCTGATTTCTGTGCTTTCGCATGATGTTCATCCTCTTCTGGTGTGTCGGGGAACTCCACATGCAATTCGGAATCCTGAAGTGAGAGGTACAGCATTGGCACGTCCGTGCTCTTGCCGGACTCAAACCTCTTTGTGCCGTCAGATTCGATACGAATCAGGCGGCCGCGCTCGCGGCATCGTCCTCCCGCAGTTGGTCGAGGTCGTACGCGGCTTGCAACCGCAACCAATAGGATCCGGTAGACCACCCCCCGGCCTCCAATCGTGCGGCGAGTTCCGGCGAGATGCCACATCGTCCGTCGCGGACACGCTGCAGCGCGCCGGGATCGACGCCGAGTCTGTCGGCGGCCTCGGCGGGGTCGGCCCCCTCCAGCCACCACTCGCGCATCACCGCGCCGGGGTGCTCCAAGTTTCGCATCGGTCCCAAGTCGGCCTCCAATCGCCGCTTGTCCTTCCCATGCTAGTCCACGAAATCAACATCAGGGACGGCACCTTCCGCGAAACGGAAAACGATCCGCCAATTTGGACTGACTCGAAGCGCCCACTATCCGGCCCAAGGGCCAGCGCTAAGTGGCTTGGCACGCATGGCCCCACGCAAATCGACGGGCTGTCGGCGGCGTCGAGAAGCTGCAGGGCCCTGCGTATACGGCCGAGATGTGCTGGGGCAGCTTGCTGCCGTCTTGTCGCTCGAACAGACGTGTTAGCAATACTCAGAGGTCACTCGTTCGTCGCCCTCCCCTCATAGATAAAGATCCAGCCGTCGTCCCCGCCCACCGGGATTCACAGTCTTGCGGCGATCAAGAATTCCTCAAGATACGGAAGCCGCTTCCGCGCTCACGGGCTTCATTTGACTGCTTCCGCGCTGGGTTGGGATGCGAACTGCCCCCGTCTCGATTCGATGAACTCGCGAACGTCGGCGGCAACTTCGAGGACTTCCGTCGAAGCGCGAACCTTGTCGCCCGCGAGCTGCCGCAAGGCCACAACGAGAGGTTCAAAGTCGCCTGACTTCGCCTTGTCGCCTTCTAGGATTTCAACCACTGCCTGCGCCGGGGCGCCGAACACTACCAAGTCAGCGGCTATCTGCAGAATCCAATGCGTCACCGGTATCATGCGCGGCAGATACGCTGCGTAGGCAGACCGAAACGTTTCAAAGGCCGCGGGATGGTTCCCCTGCACGAGATGCGCTATAGTCCGCACCCACCTGCCTCTCCAGCCAATGCTCGTCCGTGTTAGGACGCCCAGCGACTCGATTCTTGCTTCCGCCTCTTCACACACGCGAAGCGCTTCCTCCATGTGGCCTCTCTTGGCGAGCGCACTGCCCTTTTGCTCCATTGCCATGGCGACGAGTGTCGGCAACCTAGCCACTTGGAGGGCGCCGAACCGGTCGACCACCATGGTGCAGTCCGCGATCTCCGCCTCGACATCGCCTCGCTCTCCCCGTTTCGCTCCCCGGAGGAGAAGGGCGTGGGCAACTGCTTTCTGTATCGTGGGCTCGTCGCTGGCGATGTAGCGTCCAACGACCTCGTCCAAAGCTTGGATCGCTCTCTCGTCATTGCCCTTCACTAGGAGCTGGGTTCCGGCGCCAAGCAGCGCCACGGCCACCACCGGCTGGAGTTCCGGCGCCTCGCTGTCGCCGTACCGCTCGATCACCTCCTCGTGCGCCGCCAGAGGCGCGCCGTGGTCTCCGAGCCAGAGTCGCGAGTCTGCCCTTTTAAGGATCGCGTTGGCGACGATCTTCTGGAGCGCCGGCAGCCGCTTGGCCCCATAGGCAGCGATCAGTTCGTCGTACGCCTTGACTGCCGCTTCAAGGTCATCCAAGTGCCAATGTGCTGCTGCTCTAGCACCCATGGCCCGCGCCACTTCGGACTCTGGAACGAGGGACCAGTCCACGCTGCCGGGGGCGAATGCTCGGTCGGCGACTTCCACGACTCTCTCGAACTCGCACTCTTTGAAGGCTTCGGTGATTTCCTGGAGGAAGCTGCCGGCCCGGCCCCAGTCGCTCGACGAGGTGCCGGCGCGGACTTCGTCCTCGCCCGGCCGCGCAATCTCGGCGAAGACGCTGCGGAGTTGCGGCAACTCGTCGGCCGCCCGCTGGATGCCCTCGCGAATCGGCGGTGAGCCCGACGCTTCCGCGATCAGGTCGCTGGACATTCCTGCCAGTTCGGCATCGCTGTAGAACACGTTCATGAAGTGAATCAGGTTCCGGACCACAGCCGCTTCGTCGCGCTCGCGCCGGAGCTTGTAATAGATGCTGTACAGTCTTTCTGTCGCCGCGTACAGCCGCCGATTTCCCTGCCCCTCCACTAGCACCGCGCCTCGATTGACGAGACGCCCGAGCATGGTGGACACGGTGCGGATGTCCATGCGGGCTCGGGCTGCGATCTCACCGGGCCTCGACAGCCGCCAGAGATCGATTACCGCGATATAGACGCGCCGCTCGGTCTTTCCCAAGGCTTCTAGGTGACCGCGGAAGTACTCTGTGTGCTCGTCTACCAGTTCGACCAGATCTTCCATCAGCTTCCGCAACGACCGGTGCTGGCCGAAGCCAGCAACAATGACCAGCAGGCGGGGACTTCCGCCGGTCAGGATCTGTAGCGGCCGGATCTCGCGCCCGCTGATCCGCTCTCCGCTCACGACCGTCCACAGCCGAGCGCACTCCTCGGCGCTCAACGGCTCAAGACCCACGGTTCGGAACATCTCGAAGAACGGTTGGCGGGCGTCGTCCAGACCCTCGAACCGACTCGTCGAAGAGGCGAGCAGCATGATCTGGGGTTCCGACTGGAGCACCGCTCGCAGCTTCCAGCCGAAGTCCTCGTCGGCGTTCGCCACCAGCGACTGCAGGTTCTCAACCATTAGCACGAGCTTCTTGCCCAGCCGATCGGCGGCGCTCAAAGCGGCGGCGCGGGCTCTCTGCTCGATTGCCTCGTCTCGCCAGCTAGCAGTCAGCGCCCTGTGGCTTGCGCGCAGTTCTTGGGCGAGTTGCGGCTCCTGGCGAGCGATCTCTCTGGCCAAGTGAAAGAGCGCTTCGAGCCAGAAATCGGCCATGTCGAAGATCTCAGGGCTCTCCTCCATGAACCGCACGGGCAGCAGGTGGTCGGACAGGTCTCGGTCGCCGCGCAATTCCGCCGCGACCCGTGCCAACAGCATGGTCTTCCCGCGGCCGCGAGGCGCGACGATCAGGACATGCTGGCAGGATGGCGAGTCCATGTTCCCGCGCACGACCTCAAGCACGCTATCCAGCTGGTGCTGTCTGACCACGAATTGCTCGACCACCTCCTCGTCAGACTGGAACGTGCCGGGATTGAACTTGCGAATCGGGCGTACAGCAGCCTCGGTCATCGCGGCGAACCCTCCCCTCTCTCGTCCTCAGACCGATCCCTAAGCGGTACGTGGTGGTCTCGAAAGCGGGCGCACCACCAATCTTTCAACAGGAGTGACGGAAACCGGTAGCCACCTTCGCCGGGTTCGAGATAGCCGTCATGAACGAGAACTTCGAGCGTGTCGCTGATGCGGCCGGACACGTCGTCGAGAACCGCCGAGTACAACCGTCCGAGGCGGCTTCTGGCGGTCGGAGCGAACACACCCTGAGTGGCTGCCTCGGCGAGGATCTCCATCGCGATGGAGTAGTTTCCATCCTCCAATCCGTCCCGGAGGCGCGTCTCATAGTGCACGAGGTCGCTCTGGCCCCCGGGCCCCAGCAGTTCATTTCTGTAAACTCCGCCCACATCCCTCACGGTTACCGAGCCGCGCCTGTGCATGACGGCGAAGTCCCTTAGACGCGCGAAGAAGGACTGCACATGATGGGGGATGCCGATGCCGAGGGCATCGTAGACCGCTTCGGCCACGCCCTCCTCCACGCGCAAGTCGTGGCTCTGGGCTAGGGGCAGGAAGCACCCGACGCTGGTTTCTCGATCCCACGGACCGATGCGGACTGGATCCAAGTAGTTGATTCGGTCGGGCATTCCCAGCCGATTAACGAGAGGCTGAAGGCCGATGCTGCCCGAGACGATTAGGCTCAGAGACCCGTCACCGACCGCTTGCAGCGCGCCGCGCAGCCAGCTGAGAAACTCATCGACCCGACGTGCGCCTTCCGGATCGCGCAGCACTCGCTTGAGGAAGATCGGTAGCTCGTCAAGGACGAGAAGAACCGGTTTTTCGTGCGCCGCGCATTCGCCGAGCAGTTTCTCGCCAAAGCTCCGCCAGCTGCCCGCATCGAGCCCGGCGCGGATCTTCAATCCGAAGTCGAGCGCGCTGACCTCCTCGACGTTTTCGCCGATCCACCGGCGCGTTCCAATTGCAATCCTCGACGAGATCGGCCGAACCGGGTGTGCCGCTCGGGCGATGCTCGCGACCACATCCTCCGCACACGTCGCCCCTTCAATATCGGTAAAGAGAAAGACCCAGTCCTGGCACTCGAGCCGTCGACCCAGCTCCCGCGCGATGCTGGTCTTGCCCATGCGCCGCTGTCCTGTCAGCAGGACGTGATTGCGGTCACGAACCCGTGTCTCCAGGACCCGCAATTCGCGGTCTCGACCGAAGAAGTCATCGCCGGTCACCCAGCGGCCAGTGGCTGATCTCATTACCCTTCCGTTCCGCTTCTTAGTCTTGATGATAAGAGTCAACAAAACTGTTGTCAACGATTATGTTGACTTGTTTGTCAACTGATTCGAAATTCTGGCTAGCCCTCCTCGCTTGAGCTGGGTCCTCGCTCTGGCGCGATCTGCAAGTTGATCCCGGCCGTCAATACGGGCGGAATATGCAGCCAGGTGGGTGATGGTTGCGCCACTTGCGGACGTACGGCATCGACTCAAAGGCCCAGTCTTGATCGTCGGCTTCAGGGACAAAAGGACCGCGGCCTTCTATCGGGGCCGTCGGATCGCGGCGTTCTCGGGCGTTGACCGAGCCGCCTCGCGCAAACTCGACCAGCTCGATGCGGCGACAAGCCTGACCGATCTGGCGAGACCCGGTAACCGCCTAGAGGCACTCAAGGGCCGTCGCAAGGGACAGTGGAGCATCCGGATCAATGACCAATGGCGAATCTGCTTCAAGTGGTTTGAGGGAAGCCAAGCCCAGCCGAAGTGGAAATCGTGGACTACCATTAGCGAGGAGCGCCCGAAAGTTTTAATTGTCGCTGGACACTCAACCTTCAGAAGCTCTACGAGTTGCGGCGGGCGGAACAGAAGAACGGTGCTGCGATCGCCGTGTTGCCGACCTTGGGGGAGAGGCAAGACCTGCGCTCGACGGGGTGAGTTGAGTTTCGATATCGCTGGCAACAGTGCCGGCAAGCGGCGGCCATGGTCGCTTGGAAGTCAATCGGCTTCACGGTTCATAGACTCTACTTCTTGATCTGCACGTCCATTGGAACGTGGAGATACCGTAGCGGGTCTTGGCGCTTCTTCTATGAGATTGCTGGCGAGGAACACGTGGTATCGATGATCGCGGCGTCTCACCGCGGCTCGGCGTACTGATCTCCATGCCCGTGCGGTAGGCTTGCTTCAGGCCGATGCCAATCAGGACCAACGGATCGATGTCTTTGCCTAGCCAAGCGAAGGGGTCACGGGGTTCGGCTCCAACACGTTATCTGCTGGCTCTCAGCGGGTGCGCCGTAACGGCCACGCTAGCCTTCAACCTGGCGGGTATGAATCACCTATCGGGTATCGGTGTTACCGCCGGACTCGCGTTGCTTGCGATGGCGGCCCTCAGTTCGCCGCGCTTCCAGAGGTTGGCTTTCGCGCTCTGGGTCTTAGCCTTTGCTGCCTGCGCCATCTCCTACCCCCGGGCATTCACCTCATGGGGAGGGTTTGAGCTCAAGCAGGCGGTGATTCCCTTGGTGCAACTCATCATGTTCGGGATGGGCACAACGCTGGCGTTTGGCGATTTCGCCCGAGTCATTCGAATGCCGAAAGCTGTCTTGATTGGTCTGGGATTGCAGTACACCGTCATGCCCCTGATGGGATGGACATATGCCGCGCTGTTCGGCTTACAAGGTGAAGTGGCAGTGGGACTGATCCTGTACGGTGCCTGTGCCGGCGGTGTCAGCTCGAACGTTATTACCTACATCGCAGGGGCCAACTTGGCGCTTTCGGTCACCATGACAGCCTGTTCGACCGTGATGGCACCGCTGATGACCCCCTTTGCAATGAAAATGCTAGCCGGACAGTATCTGCCAATCGAGCTGGTACCGATGATGATCTCGATATTGAAGATGATCCTCGCTCCCGTGCTGGCCGGCCTCTTGGTCAATCGCTATGCTCACCGCTTTGCTACGTGGGCCTCTCGCTGGCTCCCCGGTGTTTCCATGTGGGGGATCTGCACCGTTATCGCGATAACGATCGCGCTCTCCCGTGATGACTTGATGGCCGTGGCCGCGCCCCTGCTTGGGGCTGCGATCTGCCACAACACGACAGGCTTCGCGCTCGGCTACTGGAGTGCTCGCGTGTTTGGTCTCAACAGGATTGACAGCCGAACTGTGTCCATTGAAGTTGGAATGCAAAACGGAGGAATGGCGACCGGCCTAGCATTCGACGTGCTGCGGAGCAGCGCGGCTGCTCTGCCCTCAGCCGTCGAAGGTCCTTGGGCGGCTGTCGCGGGCGCGGGCCTCGCTTCCTTTTGGCGCCGGTCGCGCCGACCTGCCCAAGCGTCTCCCAAGGACTCGCGGGTACCAACCCCTGAATCTTCGGCAGGCTGACAGATCTAGGTGCACTAAGTTCGTGGCCTGCAGCGTGGTGAGCCATGCCCGAACCTTGGTGGCGCGGGATTCAGGGCGATTACTGCCGGCCAGCCAGCGAGCGGAATGGGGCCAGCGCTCTGTCGCGGCCTTCCCGGTGGCCGATGGTCGGTTGGATTCCCGCTCCGCCAGGTTTGTAGCTCACGGCCTTGGACTGCCATCTACGAAGCTAGCTGCCTGTCCGCGCCTCCATTGTGTTTCGATGAGTCTCAGACTCGACACACATATAATTCGTATTGTGAGCCGAGCCCTCGACACAGCAATAGCGAAGATGTCGGTGCTCCCGCCTGAGGAGCAGGACCAAATTGCGCAGTGGCTTCTCGGCGAGCTTCAGGACGAGGAACGCTGGACTCAAGCGTTCTCAGGTTCCCAAGATGCCCTGAGCAGGCTCGCCGGTGAGGCCCGCGCTGATATCAAAGCTGGCAGAGCGACGCAACTCGATCCCGACAAACTGTGAAATCGAGTGCAACGCCCCGTTTCTGGGCTGCCTACCACGAATTGCCAACGGATATTCAGGGGCTCGCAAGAAACGCGTACCGTGTCTTCGCAAGCAATCCCCAGCACCGAAGCCTGCGCTTCAAGAGGGTGCACGGCTACGAGCCGATCTACTCAGTTCGCGTCACCCTCGGATACCGGGCGGTTGGTCTCCTCGAGGGTGATGACATTACATGGTTTTTTGGGTTTGCGAACGTTAGGCAAAAATTTCACGAGTGCCCTCTATCTATCGTGTCGTCTCCGCACCGAAAGGCAATATATGGTGTCACGGCTGTCCGGTTTACAGCCATCATTAGTCTCATAACCTACTATATTTCAATGGGTTGAATGGTATTTCTTGACGTGAACGACTTCAGCGGTGTGAA